>JANWYQ010000178.1 GCA_025055015.1 Caldilineales bacterium | reverse complement strand
GCCAGGGCGGTCAGCGCAGCCGAGCTGATGGCGAACCCCTTGCCCATCGCCGCGGTGGTGTTGCCCACGGCGTCCAGCTCGTCGGTGCGGGCGCGCACCTCCTTGGGCAGCCCACTCATCTCCGCGTTGCCGCCGGCGTTGTCTGCAATGGGGCCGTAGGCGTCTGTGGCCAAGGTGATGCCCAGGGTGGAGAGCATGCCCACCGCAGCCAGGGCGACGCCATACAGCCCAAAGAGGGTGTTCTCCAACCCGCCCGCCAGGGAGAAGCTGAGCAGCAGGCCGATGCCGATGGTGATCACCGGCACCATGGTGGACTCCATGCCCACGGCGAACCCCTGGATGATCACCGTGGCCGGGCCCGACTGCGCCTGCTCGGCGATGCTGCGGGTGGGGCGGTACACGCTGGAGGTGAAATACTCGGTGGCCCGCCCCACAGCCACGCCGACCGCAATGCCTACCAAGATGGTCAGCCACAGGCCCCAGGCCCGCTCCGGCACCAACAGCAGGCACAGGGGCAGCGACAGCGCAGCCACGCCGAGAGCTGCCATGTTGATCCCCCGGTCTAGGGCGTGGATCACCTGCCCCATCTCCGCGTCCTCGCGCGTGCGCACGAAGCTCATGCCCAATACCGCCGTCAGCGCGCCCAGGCCGGCCAGGGCCAGGGGCAGCGCCACGAAGCGCAGCTGGGTAGCCAGCCCAAGGCCCATCGCCGCCGATGCGCCCAAGGCCATGGCCGCCACGATGGAGCCGACGTAGGACTCGTACAGGTCCGCGCCCATGCCGGCCACGTCGCCCACGTTGTCGCCGACGTTGTCCGCGATGGTGGCCGGGTTGCGGGGGTCGTCCTCGGGGATGTTGGCCTCCACCTTGCCCACCAGGTCCGCGCCCACGTCCGCGGCCTTGGTGTAGATGCCGCCCCCCACGCGGGCGAAGAGGGCCATGGCGCTGGCGCCGAAGGAGCCGCCCAAGATGATAGTGGCGATCTGGGTCAGCTTGTCGTCGCCGCCCCACGTGCGGTCCGGCGCCAGAAAGTAGAGCGCCAGGAACACCAGCACGATGTTGAGCAGCGCCACGCCAACCACGCTGAGGCCCATCACCGCGCCCCCGCGAAACGCCACCTGCAGCCCCTCGTTCAGGCTGGTGCGTGCTGCGTTGGCTGTGCGAGCGCTGGCGTTGGTCGCCGTGCGCATGCCGATGTACCCGGTCAAGGCCGAGGAAAACCCGCCCAACAGGAAGATGAAAGGCACGTAGGGGCTCAACAGGCCGGCAAAGGCAAGGCCGAGAAAGATCACGAACAGCACGGCGAAGACCACCGCTACCACCCGATACTGACGCCGGAGGTAGGCCATCGCGCCCTCGCGCACCGCCTGGGCGATCTCCACCATCCGTTCCGTGCCCTCCGGCATCGCCATGATCGAGCGATAGAAGCGGAGGGCCACCGCCAGCGCCACCACGGCTCCCACCGGAGCTAGCCAGAACCACATGGGCAACATTGCACCACTCTCCTCCTTTGGCATATGTTTTGTCTGAACGGAAGCAATTGCCTCGCCTGCGCTTCGCCACCAAGGCTCGCCGCAATTATCCCCAAGATGCGCCAGATGGCAAGTTAAGGCGTGCACAAACACGGGTGGGACGGCCGCAAGGGGCCAGGGCAGTTTGTCGGCAACTCCCCTTGCGGTTATACTTACGTCGCTATGGAGCCATCCTTGTCCAACCCCGCCACTCCGAGGGGGCGCCCCTCGCTGGCCGACGTGCTCAGGGCCGGCCTCGTGCGGCCGCCCAAGCGGCCCCAGGAGCTGCCCTCGGCTGCGCCGCCGCCCCTCAAGCAGCGCCTGCAGGCCTTCCAGGTCCAGATGCTGACGGCGGACTACGCCGACTTCAGCGCGCAGCCCCGCTACTCGGCCTTGATGCGCTTCTTCTTCAGCGCCCTCTACGCGCCCCAGGACTTCAGCCAGCGCAACGCCTCCTTCCGCACCTTGCACGACTGGCTGGTGGGCCTGATCGGCCAGGACCCGGTGCGGGTGCTGGCCCAGGCCATCGAGCTCAACGACCTAACCGAGTCGCTGGACGACGACATGGTGATGGCCCTGCGCGGCCTGGGCGTCGGCGATCGGATCACCCTGGCCGACTGGGAACAGGCCTATCGCCAGGTGAACCGGCGGGCGGACCGCATCCGCCAGGTGGAGATGCTGGTGGAGATCGGCAGGGTGTTGGACACCGTGGCGTCGGTGCCGCTGGTGGACGTGCAGCTGCGCGCGGTGCGACCGGCCGTGGCTCTGCTGGGCTGGGAGCACGTGGTGGACTTCCTGGTGGAGGGCTACGCAGCCATCCGCACCGCCCGTCCCATCGCCTCGGCCCTTGAGGCCATCCAGCAGCGAGAGCAGGCGCGCATAGACCGCCTGTTGCCGCCGGCCGGAGAACCACAGCTCGCAGCCCGGTCGGTGGACCACCCACCCCTTCCCGCGTCGTTAGGAGAGGACGTAAACGCCCGATGAAGCAAGACCTCGACCGGCTGATGCAAGAGCGCCGCTTAGATGCGGCCCTGGTGCTGGGCAGCACCCTCAGCAGCCCCACCGTGTACTACCTCACGGGCGGCGCCAAGCTGGAGAACGTGGCCATCCTCCTGCGGCCGGGCCAGCGCGGGGTGCTGATCCACGGACCGATGGAGCGAGACATCGCCGCGGCCACCGGGCTGGAGTGCATTCCCATCACCCGCTGGGACCTGGCCGCGATCGTGCGAGAGATGGAAGGGAACCTGCTGCGGGCGCGCGCCGAGCAGCTGCGCCGCATCCTGGCCGACCTCGGCGTGTCCGGCCGGGTGGGGGTCTACGGCCACGGCGAGATCGGGCAGTCGTTGGCCCTGATGCAGCAGCTGGCGGCCGTGGCCACCGACCTCGAGATCGTGGCCGAGTACGCCGACGACCTGATCACTGCGGCTCGGGTGACCAAGGACGCTGCAGAGGCCCGGCTGATGGCCGACGTGGGGCGCCGCGCCGACGCCGTGGTGACCGCGCTGGCCGACCTGCTCACCGGCCGGCCCGTGGCCGACGGCCATCTGCTGGCCCCGGACGGCCAGCCGCTGACCGTAGCCCACGTCAAGGCCTTCATCCAGGAGCAGTGCGCGCGGCAGGGGCTGGAACAGCCGGGCGGCAACATCTTCGCCCTGGGCCGGGACGGCGGCGTGCCCCACAACCAGGGCAACCCGGCCGACGTGATCGCGCTCGGCGTGCCCATCGTCTTCGACTTCTTCCCCCGGCCCGTGGGCGGCGGCTACTACCACGACATGACCCGCACCTGGTGTTTAGGCTACGCGCCGGAGCCGGTGCAGGAGGCCTACGCGCAGGTCATGGCGATCTTCAACCGAGTGATGGACAGCCTGCGGGTGGGCGAGCGCTGCGCTCACTATCAGGAGATGACCTGCGAGTTCTTCGAGGCCCACGGCCATCCTACCATCCAGAGCGACCCCTCCACCACGGTGGGCTACGTCCACAGCCTGGGCCACGGCCTCGGGCTGGAGATCCACGAAGCGCCCGGCTTCCGCGCTGTGGCCGGCAACACCGCGGTGGTCCAGCCGGGCATGGTCTTCACCGTGGAGCCTGGGCTGTACTACGAGGCCCAGGGCTTCGGCGTGCGCATCGAGGACACCGTCTACTGCGACGAGGCGGGCGTGTTCCACAGCCTCACGCCTTTCCCCAAGGACCTGGTGTTGCCCGTGCGCCGCGCGTGACCGCCCATTTCCCCATGCACCTTGCTGCCGATCAAGCCTCCCCGGTAGTCAGCGCGCCGTCTCATCCGTTGGCGAGCCCGACGGCCGCCGTGGGTCGCGGCCGGACGGTCGCCGTGTTGTCGGCCGCCGGGAACGCGCTGGCGGCCCTGGCGGCTGTGGCGGCGCTGGTCTGGGGCTACTTCGCGGCGGCTACGCCTGTGGCGGTGACGGTGGACGGCGCAGAGGCCGTCGTGTATACCCACCAAGCCACGGTGGGCGACCTGCTTCAAGAGCTGGAGGTTCCGCTGGCGCCGGAGGATCGGGTGTGGCCTCCCCTGGACGCCTCCTTGGCCCGGGGAACCGACGGCCGGGCCTTCACCGTCCAGGTGCAACGGGCGCAGCCGCTGATGGTAGACGGTGACGGGCAGCGCCGGCTGCTCCGCACCCACGCCGCCACCCTGGGCGAGGCCCTGGCCGAGGCCGGCATCAGCCTGGGGCCGGCCGACGAGGTGACCTTGGAGGGCCGGCCGGCCGGCGGCGACACGTCGCTGCCACCCTTGACGGTGGACCGCAACCCCTCGCCGCTGCCGGGCGTCAAGCCGGCATACCCGTGGCAGTCTGCCTTGCCGCGGCCGCTTACGGTGCAGCTGCGGCGGGCCGTGCCGGTGACGGTGCACAACGGCGGCCCCCCGCTCACCCTGTGGAGCACCGCCACCACAGTCGGCGAGGCGCTGGCGCACGAGGGCATGCTTCTGTACGTGGGCGACCGGGTGCAGCCGGGCCTGGGCACGCCGTTGACCGCCGGCCTGCACGTCTACATCGAGCGCGCCAAGCCCGTGACCGTGCGCACCCAGGACGGCAGCCTGCGCACCCGCACCCTGGCCGACACCGTGGCCGACCTCTTGGTCGAGCAGGGCATCGTGTTGGCCGGCCTGGACCGGGTGGAGCCGGCCCTGGACACCCGGCTGACCGACCACATGGCCATCCGCATCACCCGCGTCGAGCACCGCTACGAGGTGGAGGAGGACGTGACCCGTTACACCACCGTCTGGCTGCCCGACGCAGACATGGAGCTGGACAGCAGCCGGCTGGAGATCGAGGGCGTCAACGGCATCACCCGCCATCGCTACCTGGTGGTGCTGGAGGACGGCCGGCCCATCACCCGCACCCTGCAGGACACTTGGTTGGCCCAGGAGCCCATCACCCGCACCTTCCGCTACGGCACCAAGATCGTGGTGCGGGAGCTGGAGACGCCCGACGGGCCCATCACCTACTGGCGCAAGGTGCGCATGTTCGTGACCTCCTACTCGCCCGCCAACTCCGGCGTCTCGCCCGACCGGCCCTGGTACGGCCGCACTCGGCTGGGCATCCCGATTCGTCGGGGACTGGTGGCTGTGGACCCGGCGGTGATACCGTTGCGCACGCAGCTCTACGTGCCCGGCTACGGCTTCGCCATGGCGGCGGACACCGGCAGCGGGGTGCGCGGGCGCTGGGTAGACCTGGCCTTCACCGACGCGGAGTACGTGCCCTGGGCGCGCTGCGTGGACGTCTACCTGATTGGCCCGCCGCCGCCCTCCTACATGATCACCTACCGTCTGCCCAGCTATCCCAACGTTCGCTGCATGCGGCGCTGAGCAAACCTCATCGTGGCAAGCCTCTCCTCTGTGAACCGCTCATCGGCCACCCAGGCTCGTCGGAGCTGGCCGGTGATGCTGACCCTGGCCCTCATCCTGCTGGTCGGCCTTGCTCTGCGCGTCTTTCACGTGGACTACGCGGACGGCCAGCTTCCCCATCCCGACGAGCGTTCCACCGTTGCCTTCTACGCGCCCACCATCCGCTGGCCGGAGCCGGGGGTGAGCCCGCTGGACAAGCGGCAGTCCCCCCTGAACCCCCTGTGGAACGTGGAGCGGCAGGAGCGCCGCAGCTACACCTACGGCCACTTCCCCCTGTACCTGCTGGTGTTAACGGCCAACGCGGTGCACGACCTGGCGCCGCTGGCCGAGCGGCTGGGCGCGTCGCCGGAGACGGTGGACAGCCTGCGCCGCGCCAACGGGGTGCCCGGCTTTGCCGTGGTCGGCCGGGTGATTATGGCCATCTGCGACACCTTCACCGTGCTGCTGGTCTTCCTGCTGGCCGACCACATCTACGGCCGACGGCGAGGGCGGTGGTGGCCGGGGCTGCTGGCCGCGGCCTTCTCTGCGTTCACGGTGCTGCAGATCCAGCTTAGCCACTTCTTCGCCGTAGACCCCATCAGCACCACCTTCACCGCGCTGGCGGTGTACGCCGCCCTGCGCACCGTGGACGCCGCCGTGCCCCTGGAGGCCGGCGCGCAGCGGGGCTCCCCTGGGGGCTGGGCCGTTCTGACCGGCGTGGGCGCAGGGCTGGCCGTGGCGTCCAAGTTCAGCGCGCTGCCCATACTGGCCGCGCCGGTGGCCGCGTCCGCGCTGATCTGGTGGCGGCGGCGACGGGCGCAGGCCGAAGCCGGCCCAGCGGCCGGCCCCTGGCTCCTGGCCGCGCTGGCCATCGCCGTGGCCGTGCTGACCTTCGCCGTCACGTCGCCCTTTGCCATCCTGGACTGGCAGAACTTCCGCCAGGCCGTGCTGGTGGAGCAGGGCGCCATGGTGCGCGGGGACGCGGACTTCCCCTTCACCCGCCAGTACCGCGGCACGGCGCCTTACCTCTACTTCATCGAGCAGCAGATCCGTTGGGGCATTGGCTGGCCCCTGGGCCTGCTGGCCTTCGCCGGCCTGGGCTGGGCGCTGGTCAAGCTCTTCCTGGGCCGGGCCGACGCGGGCGAGGTCATCATCCTGAGCTGGATCGTGCCCTACTTCGGCATCACCGGCCTCTTCCTGGCCAAGTTCATGCGCTACATGGTGCCGGTGGTGCCGTTCCTGATGGTGTTTGCAGCGGGGCTGCTGGCGGCGATGTGGGGGGAGGCGCGGGAAAGAGGAGAGAGAGGGGAAGGGGCGGGACGGGGGAAACTGGAGGAACGAGAGGAACTGAAGGAACCGGAGGAAGTGGGTGAAGTCGGGGCAGGTGGCGGTGGGACGGCGCCGCTCGCCGGCGACCCGTCGGTCCTGACCGACGACCGTCCACCGTCCACCGTTTACCGTTCACCGTCCACCGGTCACGGTTCACCGGTCACCGTTCACCGCTCACCGTTCACGGTTTACCGTCGCGCCGCGGCGGCGCTCGTCGGCGGCGTGGCCCTGCTGGCTGCCGTCCTGTGGTCCCTGGCCTTCGTCAACGGCGTGTACAACAACACCCACCCCTGGATCAAGGCCAGTCGCTGGATCTACGCCAACGTGCCCGACGGCTCCACCCTGGCCTGGGAGCAGTGGGACGACTCGCTGCCCTACGACCTGCCGGAGCCCAACGCATACCGCGGCCGCTATCGCTTTATTGACTGGGGCCCGTTCGAGGAGGACACAGCGGAGAAGTTCGAGTGGCTGAAGCGCACCCTGCGCCAAGCGGACTACCTGGTGCTGGCGTCCAACCGCATCTACGGCGCGGTGGACAACCTGCCGCAGCGCTACCCCCTCACCAACCGCTACTATCAGCTCCTGTTCGCCGGCCAGCTGGGCTACGAGCTGGCGCTGAAGGAGACCAACCGGCCGCGGCTGTTCGGCGTCGAGATTGACGACAGCGCCGCGGACGAGAGCTTCACCCTGTACGACCACCCCACGGTGCACGTGTTCCGCAAGGTGCGAGACCTGAGCGACGCAGAGTGGGACGCGCTGCTGGGCGGCGCGTGGGAGGGCGCGCAGCCTTGGTACGTGGGCGAGCGCACCCTGATCAGCCGCCTCTGGGGCCTCTTCGACGAGGGCAGCGCGCCTGCCCGTCGCGAGCCCGGCCCCGGCGAGGGGCGCAGCCTGCTGCTTGACCGGCCCCTGCGGGAGCTGCCGGTGCTGGACGACTTCCGCTGGAACGGCCTGGCCAGCCGCGTGCCGCTCCTGGCGGCGGCCGTGTGGTGGTTGGCCCTGGCGCTGCTGGGCGTGGCCGCCTGGCCGCTGGCCTTCAGCCTGTTCACCGAGCTGCGGGACCGCGGCTATCTCCTGGCGCGCAGCCTGGGGTGGCTAGTGGTGGGCTACCTGGTGTGGCTGCCGGCCAGCCTGCGGGTCGGTCGGAACAGCCTGCCCTTCCTCCTGGCGGCGCTGGTGGTCCTGGCCCTGCTCTCCTTCCTCCTGTGGCGGCGGCAGCGCGCGGAGATGGCTGCGTTCGTGGCCGCGCACCGGCGGCTGCTGGTCTTCGGCGAGGTGCTGTTCGGCGCTGCGTTCCTGCTCTTCGTGGGGCTGCGCATCCTCAACCCCGACCTGTGGCAGCCCTGGAACGGCGGCGAGAAGTTCATGGAGTTCGCCTTCCTCAACGCCACCCTGCGCAGCGCCTTCATGCCGCCCGCGGACCCCTACTTCGCCGGCGGGACCGTCAACTACTACTACTACGGCTACTTCCTGATCAACCTGCTGATCAAGCTTACCGGCATCTGGTCGTCGGTGGCCTTCAACCTGGCCATTCCCACTGCGTTCGCCCTCACGGTGGCCAACGTCTTCAGCGTGGCCTACAGCCTGGCGGGACGGCAATGGTCAATGGCCAATGGCCAACGGTCAATGGTCAATGGTCAATGGTCAATGGGCAATGGTCAATGGGCAATGGTCAATGGCCAACGGTCAATGGCCAATGGTCAATGGGCAATGGGCCAGGGGCAAGGGGCAGGGGTTGGCAGTGGCGAGTTACGGGCTGCGGGCCACGCCGGGGGTTGGCTGCGCTGGC
>JANWYQ010000123.1 GCA_025055015.1 Caldilineales bacterium | reverse complement strand
CACGGGCGCCGGGCCGAAGTTCTGCGTCTCGGGGCCGTCCACCGTGACGCTGGCGCTCAGGGTGTCATAGCCGGCCGCGGTCATGCGCACGGTGTAGGTGCCGAAGGGCACGTTGTTCAGGGTGTAGGCGCCGCTGGCGTTGGTGGCGGCGCTCAGGCCGGAGCCGACCACGCTCACCGTGGCGCCCGGCACGGGCAGGGCCGGGTTGCCGTTCTCCAGCACGGTGCCCGAGATGCTGCCGGTGGACAGGCTGCTCAGGCTGAAGTTCTGCGTCGTGATGTTGTCCTGGGTCACGGTCACGCTCGAGACCGTCTGGCTGCCGTAGCCGAAGGCCGTGGCCGTCACCTGGTAGGTGCCTGCGCCGGCTACGAAGCTGTAGGTGCCGTTGGTTGCGGTCTTCTGGGTCAGGGTGATCCCGCTGCGGGTGATGGAGACGGTGGCGCCGGCGATGGGCTGGCTGGTGCCGGCGTCTATCACCGTGCCGGACAGGGTGCCGGCGTTCTTCACCATGTTCACCGCGGCCAGCACGTCAATGCGGCCCCAGCCGTAGGTGTTGTTGGGCACCTGAGAGCCGGGCACGCCGCCGCAGGTCTGGGTGCTGGTGCGGGGGAGGGCGGTGCGGCGCAGCAGCTCCTCGATCTGGTCCACCTTGCCCGTCAGGTCAGGCTCGGCGGAGAGGATGAGGGCGACGGCGCCGGTGACGTGGGGCGCAGCCATCGAGGTGCCAGAGTAGGAGGCGTAGGCGTTGCCGGGCACCGAGGAGAGCACGCCCACCCCCGGCGCAGTCACGTCAGGGTCCGTGAGGCCGTTGAAGGGATTGGAGCCGCGGCTGGAGAAGGAGGCGATGTTGTCGTTGCTGTCGGTGGCGCCCACGTTGAAGGCCACCAGGTTGTCGCCCGGCGAGCCCAAGGTGCCGCAGGCGCTGCCGCTGTTGCCGGCCGAGAACACGGGCACCACGCCGGCCGCGCGCAGGTTGGCGATGGCGTCGTGGAAGATCTTGCTGCCGCCCGGCCCGCCCCAGGAGTTGTTGACCGCGTGGGGTCGGAGGGCGGGGTTGGGGTTGTTGCCGTACATGTCCGTGGGGGCCAGCATCCACTGCAGCGCGCTGAGCAGCGACTCGTTGCTGGCGCAGCAGCCGGCCGCGTGGATCCACTGCGCGTCGGGCGCCACGCCGATCTGGTACACCGTGTGGTCGCCCGCCTGGGTGCCGGTGGTGTGGGTGCCGTGGCCGTTGGTGTCGCACGGCGCGGAGCCCCACGGCCCGCAGAAGTTGGCCGGGTCCCACCAGTTGTAGTTGTGGCTGGCGCTCACGCCGTTCCAGCCGCGGTACTGCGCCTTGAGGGCCGGATGGTCCCACTGCACGCCGGTGTCCACGCCGCCCAGCACCACGCCCTGGCCCTTGTAGCCCATGGCCCACACCTGGTCGGCCTTGATCTTGGCGATGCCGTAGGGGATGATGTTGGGCTGGACGCTCTGCAGGCCCACGTCCGGCGGCTCCGGCGGGTCGAGCTTGAGCTCCGGCAGCACGCCGGCCACCTCCGGCTGCCGTGCCAGCCACTCGGCCGCAGCGCGATCGCCGGTCACCACGACCACGTTGGCGACCCAGAAGGGCTGGAAGCGGGCCACGCGGCCGGGCAGGGCTTTGCGGGTCAAGCGGTCCAGGATGCGGGCCTGGCTGGCCCGGGCCGTGGCCTGCAGGCGCTCCATCACGAACTGCCCGCGGGCGGCCCAGTCTTCGATGCCCGAGGCCGC
>JANWYQ010000082.1 GCA_025055015.1 Caldilineales bacterium | reverse complement strand
CTTCAGTCGGCGCTTGGTGGCCGGGTTCACCAGCCAGTCGGGGCTCACGTTCTCCTGCACCTGGAACCCCGCCATGGTGCGGGCCAGGATCTCCCGCCAGGCCATGATGTTCAGCGCAGTGCTCACCGGGCAGCCTCCCCTAGCGCCCCAACAGCTCCCGCAGTGCGGCCAGCAGCAGCGTGACGTTCTGCAGGCTGGAGGAATGGCCCATCAGGCCGATGCGCCACACCTGGCCCTTGAGCGCGCCCAGGCCGCCGCCGATCTCGATGTTGTAGCGGTCCAGCAGAGCCTTGCGCACGGCGGCCTCGTCCACGCCGGCCGGCACCCGCACGGTGGTCAGGGTGGGCAGGCGATGCTCCGGCGCCACGTGCAGGGCCAGGTCCATCTCCTCCAAGCCGGCCCAGAGCAGCTCGGCGTGGCGGCGATGGCGGGCGTAGCGCGCCTCCAGCCCCTCCTCCTGCACCAGGCGCAGCGCCTCCCGCAGCGCGTAGTTCATGTTGATAGGCGCGGTGTGGTGGTAGGTGCGGGAGCCGCCCCAGTAGTTGCCCACCAGGGTCAGGTCCAGATACCAGTTGGCCACCTTGCTCCGGCGGCTGCGCAGCGCCTCCAGCGCCCGCGGGCCCACGGTCAACGGCGCCAGGCCGGGTGGACAGCTCAGGCATTTCTGGGTGCCGCTGTAGGCGATGTCAATCTTGCGCGCGTCCACCTGCACCGGCACGCCGCCCAGCGAGGTGACGCAGTCCACCAGCAAGAGCCCGCCGTACCGATGCACCAGGTCCGCTACGCCGTCCAAGGGCTGTAGCGCGCCGGTGGAGGTCTCGGCGTGCACCAGGGCTACCAGCTTGGCCGGCTTGGCCCGCAGCGCGTCCTCGATCTCGTCCAGGGTGAACACCTCGCCCCACGGCCGCTCCAAGCGCCGCACCTCGGCGCCGTAGCGGCCGGCCATCTCGCAGATGCGCTCGCCGAAGTAGCCGTTGACCCCCACCAGCACGGAGTCGCCCGGCTCGATGAAGTTGCACAGCGCGGCCTCCATGCCTGCGCTGCCGGTGCCGGACACGGGGATGGTAAGCGGGTTCTCGGTCTCGAAGACGTAGCGCAGCAGGTCCTGCACCTCGTTCATGAGGGCGATGAACTGGGGGTCCAGGTGGCCGATGGGGGGATAGGCCAGGGCGTGCAGCACGCGGGGATGGACGCCGCTGGGGCCGGGGCCCAGCAGCGTGCGGGTAGGGACGTTCAAGTCGGCGTAGGGTGACATGGAAGGCTCCTCCGAGCGGACTATGGCCGGCAGGCCGTGCTTTGTGGCAGTGTAGCCAAAGGGGAGACCCTTGTCAAACAGCGCGCTGAAGTCGTCTGCGTCGGGTTGAGCGCCTGGCCCGGGAAGCCCACAGGCTACAGCTGCGCCACCCGTCGTTTGTCGTCTATTCCTTGCCCCACTCGCTGTCCGGTTTCCTCTCGCTGGGCGGCGCGTGCTCGCATCCGAACGAGAAAACACCGTCAACGAGTTCCTGGGGCGCAGCCAATCAGCGCACTCAACCAGGCATCCCGGACAGGAAGAGGCCGAGTCTTGGTGCCCTTGGGCTCCAGCCGGCGTTGTTGGCGCCTCGGCCCTTTGCGGGTACAATCAACGGCAGCTGCTGGCAACTCCGCCGAGCGCTGCCAACCCTGACTTCCCCCCAACGGAGACAACGATGTCCACCCTCCTGCTCAAGAACGCCGACCTGCTGATCACCATGGACGCCCAGCGACGGCGCATCCCCGGCGGCGGCCTGTTCGTGCGCGACAACGTCATCGAACAGGTAGGGCCCACGGCCAAGCTGCCCGACACCGCCGACCGGGTCATCAACGCCGCCGGCATGGTGGTGCTGCCCGGCCTGGTCAACACCCACCACCACCTCTACCAGACCCTCACCCGCTGCGTGGCCCAGGACGAAGGGCTCTTCGGTTGGCTGCGCACCCTCTACCCCATCTGGGCGCGCATGAACCCGGACGCGGTCTACGTGTCGGCCAAGGTGGGGCTGGCGGAGCTGCTGCTCAGCGGCTGCACCACGGCCAGCGACCACCTCTACCTCTACCCCAACGGCAGCCGCATTGACGACGAGATTCGCGCCGCGCAGGAGATCGGCATCCGCTTCCACGCCACCCGCGGGTCCATGAGCCTGGGCGAGAGCAAGGGCGGCCTGCCGCCCGACAGCGTGGTGGAGGAGGAGGACGCCATCCTGCGCGACTGTCGCCGGGCCATCGAGACGTTTCACCAGGCCGAGCGCTACGGCATGGTGCGGGTGGCGCTGGCTCCCTGCTCCCCCTTTAGCGTCACCCCCGACCTGATGCGGGAGAGCGCGGCCATGGCCCGGGCCTACGGCGTCCGCCTGCACACCCACCTGGCGGAGACCCTGGACGAGGAGCGCTTCTGCCTGGAGACCTTCGGCCGGCGGCCGGTGGCCTACGTCGAGTCGCTGGGCTGGACGGGCGACGACGTGTGGCACGCCCACTGCGTGCACATGAGCGACGCCGAGATCGCGCTGTTCGCCCGCACCGGCACCGGCGTGGCCCACTGTCCCACCAGCAACATGCGCCTGGCCAGCGGCATCGCGCCGGTAGTAGCCTGGCGCCGAGCGGGGGTGCGGGTGGGGCTGGGGGTAGACGGCTCGGCCAGCAACGACTCCGGCCACCTGCTGGCCGAGGCGCGACAGGCCATGCTGCTGCAGCGGGTGCGGGGCGACGCCGGCGCCATGAGCGCCGAGCAGGCCCTGGAGCTGGCCACCCTGGGCGGCGCGGCGGTGCTGGGCCGCGACGACATCGGCAGCCTGGCGCCGGGGATGGCCGCCGACTTCATCGGCGTCCGGCTGGACCGGCTGGAGTACGCCGGCGCAACCCACGATCCCCTGGCGGCTCTGCTGTTCTGCGCGCCGGTCAACGTGGACCTGGCGGTGGTGAACGGCCGGGTGCGGGTGCAGGAGGGCCAGATCGTGGACCTGGAGCTGGCGCCGCTGATCGCCCGCCACAACGCCATTAGCCGGGCCATGCTGCGCGGGGAGCCGCTGCCGCGAGGGCGAGAGGGGTAACGGGCACCGCGCAACGAGTCGCCCGCGACCGGTCTTGTCGTGGGCCGTGGTCTCGGAGAGGGCCGAGGTGTCTTCGGAGCCTCACTCCCCTGGGCCGCTCGAGCCGAGAGCCGTGAGGGGTGGGGCGCCAAGGGTCAGCCGTTGGCCCACGGCCTCCATAGGCCGGAACACCCGACCATCGGGCCGGTCCACCACGGGCAGCCCGGCCCCCGCGTCCACCCGCCACGCGCCGCCCTCGGCCCGCCGCACCATCTCCCCCAGGTAGGTCCCCAGCAGCAACAGGTTGATCTGGCGGTCGTGGAGGTCGAAGCGCTCCCGCATCTGCCAGAGGAAGTCGGCGATCTCCTCCAAGGCCGGCAGGCTGGCTAAGGTCGGCGTCAAGGCCAGGCCAAAGAGGGCCTCGGCGCGGCGCTCCAGCTCGGCCAGCAGCGCCGGCACCTGAGCCACAAAACGCTCCGTCGAGGGATCAGCCATGGGAGGTGTCCTGCGCCACGATCCAGCTCAGGCGCTCCGCTAGGCCCTCGAGGGTTGCGGCCTGGGCCACGCCGTCGGCCAGGCGCACGGTGTTTCCGGGCCAGAGGCCGCGGCGGCCGCGATCGTAGGGGGGTTCCAGCAGAAAGCCGCGCCAAGGCGCGGCGGCAGCCAAGGCTGCCAGGGCCGCAGCCACGTCCTCATTGCGAGCGGGCTGCAGGGGCAGCACCACCACATCGGCGTTGCGTTTGGCCAGCCAGGCGTTGGCCAGGCGCAGGGCGGCCGAGGTGTTCGCTCTAGGGGACACCAGGCCTACCAGCCCCGTGCGAGGGGAAAGGTGATGCACCCGATAGACGCTGCGCATGGCGGCGGCCGGGAGCTGTCCCGGCGCCGTCGCGCACAGGGCCTTGCCCCGCTTGCCCGACGGGGTGGGCGCGGCGAAGCTCAACAGGGCGTGGCCGTAGCGGAACGCCAGGAGCCGGGTGACCAGGCCGTGCGGCCCCATGCTGATGGCGATGGTGGGCCCGGTCGCCTCCGCCAGCACCTGCAGCACCGGC
>JANWYQ010000206.1 GCA_025055015.1 Caldilineales bacterium | reverse complement strand
CTAGTGTACCACCGATCGCACCGTTTCTGCAATGCTTTGCGGGCGTCTTCATCTGTGGAGGTGATCTCATGGCTCAGGACGTCTTCGCCGATCCCCAGTGGACCTACGCCGGACAGCTGCTGCTGGCTGCCTTCCTGGGCGGGCTGATCGGCCTGGAGCGGGAAGCGGGCCGCCGGCCGGCCGGCATGCGCACCTTCATGCTGGTCACCGTCGGCTCCACCCTCTTCACCATCCTCTCCATCCACGCCTTCCCCACGGAGACGGGCGTGCGCGACTCGGCGCGGGTAGCGGCGCAGATCGTCAGCGGCATCGGCTTCCTGGGCGTGGGCACCATCTGGCGCTCCCAGAACGCAGTCAAGGGGCTGACCACCGCGGCCGGGCTGTGGGTAGCGGCGGCCATCGGCATGGCGGTGGGCGCAGGCTACGGCCTGCTGGCGGCAGCCACCACCGTGCTGGTGCTGATCATCCTGGTGGTGCTGCGGCGGGTGGAGAAGCGGCTTCCCCATCGCAACGAGGCCGCGCAGCCTAAGGCCGCAGCGGTCGAGCCGCCGGAGGAGGCGTAGGCAGAATGTCTCTAGCCGCCGGGCGACGCGTGGCGCGAGGGCTGGTCGGGATGCTGGCCGCAGCAGCGCTGGCGACCGGCCTCCGCGCGGCCGGCGCCGTAACGTCGCTGCCCCTGTCGCCCTCCCTCACCTTGGCGGCCCAGGTGGACAACGGCTGGGTCCTGCCGGGCGAGCCGGTGACCTACACGGTGTACCTCACCAACGCCGGCGACGGGGCGGCCACCGACGTAGCTGTCGCCCATCGGCTGCCGAGCGGCTTCGCCTACGTGCGCGGCTCGGCCAAGGTCTACCGGGACGGCGTGCTGATCAGCGCGGCCGACCCGGCCATCGAGGGGCTCACCCTGCGCTGGAGCGGCCTCACGGCCCCCCCGCGGCGGGGTGCATCCTTCTACGGCATCAACACCTTCGTGCAGGAGCGCTGCGAGAGCGGCTACCTGCACTGGCAGCTGGATCGGGCCCGAGAGCTGGCCGGCCCCGGCGGCTGGGTCAAGCAGCTCTTCTACGGCATCACGCCCAGCACCCAGGCTGCGGCGCCCTGCTGGGTCGAGTTCGTCAACGCGGCCTACGACCGCGGGCTGCGCCCGGTGCTGCGCCTGCAGGGGCTTCACGGCGGCGACGTGTGGCTGAAGCCGCCCGCCGACGGCCCCGGCAACTACGCCAGCATCGCCCAGGCCTATCGCCGCGTGGTGGCGAGCCTGCCCCGCCGCGACGGCCATCGGCTCTACGTGCAGATCTGGAACGAGCCCAACCTGAACCTGGAGTGGGGCGGCGCGGCCAACCCGGCCGAGTACGGTGCCTTCCTGGCCCAGACTGCGGCCGCCATCCGCGGCATCGGCGACAGCCGCATCGTGCTGCTCAACGGGCCCCTCTCGCCGGGCGGCAACATCGCACCCCTGGACTTCATGGACCGCATGGTGAGCGCAGTGCCGGCCAGCCTGTGGGCCTTCGACCTGTGGGCCGCCCACCCCTACCCCGGCAACCACCCGCCGGAGTACAACATCCACGGCGGCACGGCCGTCCACCGCAGCCTGACCATTGACAGCTACCTGCTGGAGCTGGAGCGGCTGGCCGCGCGCGACCGGCCCTACCTCTCCGCCTTCCTCAGCGAGACCGGCTACGACCTAGGCAACAACACCTTCGGCTGGGAGGGGTTCCCCGCCATCAACGAGCAGAACCGCGCCGACTACATGGCCCGCGCCTTTCGCGACTACTGGCACGCCTGGCCGGAGGTAGACGGCGTCGCCCCCTACGAGCTCCTGGACCCCCAGGGCGTTTGGACGCCGTGGGATTGGCTGCGGGGGGACGGCTCCCCGCGGCCGCAGTTCAGCGCCGTGGCCGCGTTGGACAAGTCCGCGCCGCAGCAGCCCAGCGTCGTGCGCATCACCTTTCGGGCCACGGCGGCCTCGACGCCCGGCGTCTACCCCAGCCACGTGAGCGCCACGGCCGGCAACGCCGTCGTAGCGCCCCTGCCGGCAGCGGCGCCGGTGACCGTGCTCGGCCCGGTGGCCACGCC
>JANWYQ010000179.1 GCA_025055015.1 Caldilineales bacterium | reverse complement strand
TATAATTAGCTGCAAGAATTGATTGAACTTTAGTGTCTTGTAATGGTGGTCGTCCATGCCTTCCTTCGTGATACAGTTCCTTCTACGCCTCCGCAATCGCCATCTTCTGCTGATCGATGCGGCAACGCTTTGCTTTACGCCTGCGCTGGCGCTCATGCTGCGCGTGGACGGCGTGTACGCGCTGCGCACCTACGCCGCCGATTTGCTGACCTACATCCCCGTGGCGCTGCTGGTGCGTCTTCTCATCTTCTACTGGTACGGCCTGTACAACCGCTATTGGCGCTACGCCAGCGTGCAGGAGCTGGTGCAGATCGTTTGGGCAGTTGGGGTTTCCTCCTTGGCAGTGGTGGCCCTCTTCTTCGCCGTGCGGTTGCCTGCCCTCGGCCTCTGTCAGGCTTGGCCGTCCGCCTGTGGCCTTCCGCGCTCTATCCCCTTCATTGACAGCTTGTTGGTGCTGTTGTCCGTTGGGGCTGTTCGCTTCAGCATTCGATCGGTGGAGCTGTGGCGCTATCGCGCGCGGTTAGGCGAAGGTACCCGCCGCGTCCTGATCGTGGGCGCTGGCGACGCTGGCACTCACATTGCGCGCGAGATGCGCCATAACCCGCAGCTGGGCATGGATCCTTTGGGCTTCGTTGACGACGACCCCGCCAAGCAGGGCACACGCATCCACGGTATCCTGGTGCTGGGAGGGCGGCAGGACATTCCCCGCCTGGTGGAGGAACATCCGATTGCCCAGGTGGTCATTGCCATGCCCACTGCCCCCGGCAAGGTAATCCGCGAGGTGTTGGAGGTCTGCGAGGCTGTCGGCGTGCCGGCCCGCACCATGCCCGGCACCTACGAGCTGCTGGACGGCCGGGTGAGCGTGAACCAGCTCCGGCCGGTGGAGATCGAGGATCTGCTGCGCCGCGAGCCGGTGGAGACCGACTTCGCAGCGGTGCAGGAGCTAATCCGTGGGCGCCGGGTGTTGGTCACCGGCGCGGGCGGCTCCATCGGCAGCGAGCTGTGCCGCCAGGTGCTGCGGTGCGACCCGGCGCAGCTGGTCTTGCTAGGTCACGGTGAGAACAGCATCTTCGACATCCACTCGGAGCTTGTACACCAGACCATGCGCCGCCGCGCCCGTTCTAAACCGCAGCGCAACGGCAGTGGCGTGGAAATGGTTCCCTCCTCTACGAGAGCAGCCAGGCCTTGCATTGTGCCCGTGCTAGCCGACGTCCGCAACGCCGACCGCATCCGCGCTATCTTCCAGCAGTATCGGCCGCATATTGTCTTTCACGCCGCAGCGCACAAGCACGTGCCCCTGATGGAGCAGAACCCGGCCGAGGCCATCACCAACAACGTGTGGGGCACGCAGTGCGTGGTGCAGGCGGCGCTGGCCAGCGGCGTGGAGCGCTTTGTGCTGATCTCCACCGACAAGGCGGTGAACCCTACCAGCGTCATGGGCGCCAGCAAGCGGGTGGCGGAGCTCATCGTACTGCAGGCAGCCCGGCAGACCGGCAGGCCCTACGTGGCGGTGCGCTTCGGCAACGTGTTGGGCAGCCGGGGAAGCGTGGTGCACACCTTCCGCCAGCAGATCGCCGCCGGCGGTCCGGTGACGGTTACCCACCCTGACATGCAGCGCTTCTTCATGACTATTCCCGAGGCGGTGCAGCTGGTGCTGCAGGCGGCCACCATGGGCGCTGGCGGTGAGATCTTCGTCCTGGACATGGGCAAGCCGGTCAAGATCCTCGATCTGGCGCGAGACATGATCGAACTCTCCGGCCTCGAGGTGGGGCGGGACATTGACATCGTTTTCACCGGCCTGCGACCGGGGGAGAAGCTGTACGAGGAGCTGTTCGTGGCCGGTGAGCAGTACACCCAGACGCAGCACGCCAAGATATTCATCGCCGCCAACGCTGGCCAGTTCATTCCCCACGACCTAGACCGGGCCATCGAGGCGCTGGTGGCGACGGCGACGGCCGACAACCGCGAGGGGATCAGAGCGGCGTTGCAGGCGCTAGTGCCGGAGTACCAGCCGAACGCAGGTTGGCATTCCCAGCCCGGCCGCGACACTGACAGCCCGGCCAGCGCAGCGTCTGTGCCCTCGTCGCCCACCGTTGCGCCCATCTAGGGGGAGCGCAACTGGCCTGGCAATCTGCTGGGAGGCCGGCCGCACCGGCGCCCGGGGTTCAGCTTGAGTTCGTTGTCTTGACGCGACGCGTCAAAAGTTTGCCCGCCGGCTTGTTTCGAGATACAATGGGGCCAACAAATCTTCCTCGCTGTATGACTTCGGTCATACCCCGCCGCGGGCAGCCGGGCTACACTCAGGCAACGACGGCGGTGGTGTTGGCTGATCGCCCCGTCTCCTCCTCTCTCTGCTGAAGGAGAGCTCGCTATGTCCCACTTTCAGTTAACACCGGTCGAGATGGTCTTGTTCGCCCTGGCGGTGGTAGCCTCGGTGTACTTCGGCTATCAGGGCTTCAAGAAGGTCTTTCTGGTCATCAAGCGGGGCCAGGGGGAGTTTCCGGCCAAGGAGATCCCAAAACGGCTGTGGCGTGCGGCAGTGGAGTGGGCCGGCCTGCTGCCCACGTGGCGCGCCCGCCGCGGGGTCAGCCTGATGCACGCGTTCATCGCCTGGGCCTTTATCTTCTACTTTCTGGTGAATGCGCTAGACGTGCTGCGAGGCTACACCGGCTGGACGGTGCCCGGCACGGTCGGCGGGGTCTACCGCCTGATCGCGGACGTGCTGAGCGTGGCGGCGCTGGTCGCCATGACCTATTTCCTCCTGCGCCGCTTCGTGTTCAAGACCCCGGCCTTCAACTACCGTGAGAACGTGAAGCTGATGCCGCAGGTGAACCAGGGCCGCATCCGCCGCGACTCCCTGATCGTCGGCCTGTTCATCCTCTTCCACATCGGCTTTCGCTTCCTGGGCGAGAGCTTCGACGTGGCGCGGGAGTACGCAGCGGCCGGCCATCGGGACCCCTGGCAGCCCTTCGCCAGCGCCGTGAGCGGCCTGTGGGGCGGCATGAGCGAGCCGGCCCTTAACGTGGCTCAACACGTCTCGTGGTGGATCGCCCTGGGCCTGATCCTGGCCTTTATCCCCTATTTCCCCTACACCAAGCACATTCACTTGATCATGTCGGGGCTCAACTTCCTGCTCAGGCCCCAGCGCACCTCCCTGGGCGAGCTAGAGCCCATTGACATGGAGGACGAAAGCATTGAGCAGTTCGGCGTGGCTCGGCTGGAGCACCTGCCGTGGAAGCACATCCTGGACGCCTACGCCTGCATCATGTGCAACCGCTGCCAGGACGTGTGCCCGGCCTATCTGACGGGCAAGGAGCTCTCTCCTTCGGCATTGGAGGTGAACAAACGGCTCTACATCAACGCCAACATCAACAAGATCGCCTCGGGCGGGGAGACTGAGCCCCTGCTGGACTACGCCATCAGCGAGTCGGCCGTGTGGGCGTGCACGGCCTGCGGCGCGTGCATCCACGTCTGCCCGGTGGGCAACGAGCCCATGTTCGACATCCTCTACATGCGCCGCAACCAGATGATGATGGAGAACGCCTTCCCCCATGAGCTGCAGGCTGCCTACCGCGGCATGGAGCGCAGCGGCAACCCCTGGAACCTGGCCCGTCGCGACCGCATGGCCTGGGCCGCCGACCTGGACATCCCCACGGTCGAGGACAACCCCGACTTCGAGATCCTCTGGTGGGTGGGGTGCGCGCCTTCCTACGACGCCCGAGCCCAGAGCACGGCCCGCGCCTTTGCCCAGGTGCTGAAGGCCGCCGGGGTCAGCTTTGCGGTGCTCGGGGAGATGGAGAACTGCACCGGCGACTCGGCCCGGCGCTCCGGCAATGAGGCGCTGTTCTTCGAGCTGGCCAAGGCCAACATCGAGGTGCTGAACGAGTTCGTGGGCGGCGACCAGCCCAAGCGCATCGTCACCACCTGCCCCCACTGCATGCACGCCCTGGGCAAGGAGTACCACCAGTACGGCGGCCGCTACACGGTTATCCACAGCACCCAGCTCCTGGCCGAGCTAATGGAACAGGGCAAGCTGCAGCCCAAGGCCTTGGCCGACGGCCAGATCACCTTCCACGACCCCTGCTACCTAGGTCGGCACAACGGCGTGGTCGAGGCCCCGCGGCTGGCCCTGGCTGCGCTGGCCGACGGTCGCTTCGTAGAGATGCCGCGGCACGGCGTGCAGTCCTTCTGCTGCGGTGCAGGCGGCGCGCAGATGTGGAAGGAGGAGGAGCACGGCGACAAGCCGGTGAACGTGGCCCGCTACGAGGAGGCAGCGGCTACCGGCGCCAAGACCATCGCCGTGAGCTGCCCCTTCTGCCTGACCATGCTCACCGACGCGTCCAAGCGGGCCGACCAGGGGATCGTGGTCAAGGACGTGGTCGAGCTGGTGGCCGAGGCGCTGTGACCGGCAGCGGCCGGAGGGCGGCGAAGGACCTTCGGCCCATGCCCGGCAACGGCAAGGGCGGGACGGTCTAGGCCCTCCCCAGAACAAAGCAAGGCGGGGCAGGCCTTAGCCTGCCCCGCTGCGCGTTGGCGTCCGGCGATCCCTCGACGGTGCTAGGGCTCGAACCGGCGGATCACCATGCTGGCGTTCTGGCCGCCGAAGCCGAACGCGTTGCACATGGCCACGTCCACCTGCCGCGGCTCGGCGCGGTTGGGCACGTAGTTCAGGTCGCACTCGGGGTCGGGCTCGAAGTAGTTGATGGTGGGCGGCACAATGCCGTGCTGAATGGCGCCGACCAGCGTGGCGGCGGAGACTGCGCCGGCAGCGCCCATCATGTGGCCCAGCATGGACTTGATGGAGCTGATGCGAGTGTCGTACGCCGCCTCGCCCAGGGCCTGCTTGATGGCTGCCGTCTCGGAGGGATCGTTGAGCTGGGTGGCGGTGCCGTGGGCGCAGATGTAGTCCACGTCGGCGCCCACAATGCCGGCCTCCTGCATGGCCATGCGCATGGCGCGCGCGGCGCCGCGGCCGGCCGGGTCAGGCGCAGCCAGGTTGTAGGCGTCGGCGGTGAGCGCGTAGCCGACGATCTCGGCCAGGATGCGCGCGCCGCGGGCTTGGGCGTGCTCCAGGGTCTCCAGCACCATGATTGTGGCGCCCTCGCCCATGAGCAGCCCGTCGCGGGTGCGGCAGAAGGGGCGGCAGGCGTGGACGGGGTCGTCGTTGCGGGTGGAGAGCGCTCCGAGCCGGCTGAAGGTGGCCATCAGCAGAGGGGTCTGGAAGGAGTCGGTGCCGCCGGCGATCATCACGTCCACCTCCCCCCGCTGCAGGCGCCGCATGGCCTCGCCTAGGGAGACGATGCCGGTAGCGCAGGCGGTGACCTGGGAGTTTACCGGGCCGGTGATGCCCAGCTGGATGGAGACGTAGCACGGGGTGGTGCTGATGAGCACCGCCGGACCGATGGCCGGGCGGATGCGGCGAGGCCCTCCCTCGGCCAACACCACCGCCTGCTGCTCCACGATGTCCAGCGCGCCGAACGCGCTGCCGATGTCAACGCCGACCCGCTCCCGGTCCTCGTGGCTCAGGTCCAGGCGAGCATCCTGGATCGCCTCGACGGTGGCGGCCCAGGCGAAATGAGTGACCGCGCCCAGGCGCTTGGCGTCCTTGGCGTCCATGACCTTGGTGGGGTCGAAATCGCGCACCGAGGCCGCGAACCGGGTGGGGTAGTCGGTGGCGTCGAAGTGGGTGATGGTGCGGGCGGCCGACACGCCCGCAATCAGGTTGCGCCAGGTGTCAGGCCAGTTGTGGGCCAGGGGGGTGACCGCGCCGATGCCGGTGATCACGACGCGCGGTGGTTTGCCGTTGCGGTAGCCGTTCTGGGTCATAGGTGTGCTCCGGGGGCACGATAGAAGTCCGAAGAGGGACGGACGGCCGGAGGACATGGTCCGTCCATATGCGTATTAACACGCAAAGCGGGAGAAGGATGCGGTGGGACGAACGAGAAAATGTGCATCATCGCACAAGCGGTCAACTCTTCACACCGCCCGAAAGCACATCACCGAGTAGGGGCGACCAATGCTGCGGCAGAAGGCCTCGCGGCGCGTGGGGGGATCGGCGGCAAACGGCTCGGCTAGCGTCGGGACGTTGGCGCTGAAGCCGCCGTGCTCGGCTACCACCTGCTCGATGAGCTGGGCATAGCCCTCCACGTCGGTGCGCACGTGCAGCAGGCCGCCCGGCTCCAGCAGGCTATGCACGAGCTCCACGAAGGGCAGGCGGAACAGCCGCTTGGCGTGGTGGCGCCGCTTCCACCAGGGGTCGGGGTAGAGCACGTGCACCACCGCCACCCGGCCGCACAGGTCCAGCTGCGGCAGCGCCCAGCGCGCGTCGTCGTCGCTGATCCACACGTTGCGCAGCCCGGCCGCCTCGATGGCCCGCACCACGTCCCGGCACAGCTCCCGCTTCACCTCGAAGCCGAGGAAGCGCCGCTCCGGGTGCGCCGTCGCCCGCCCCAGCAGGAACTCCCCCGACCCAAACCCGATCTCGACCTCCAAAGGCCCTGCCGTCGCGCCCCTAGTTCCCCTGAGCTCCTCCGAGCTCCTGAGTTCCTCTGATCTCCTGACTTCCCCCGAGCTCCCCTCTTCCCTTCCCTTTCCTTCCGTCCCTAGGAATGCCGCCAATCGCGCCCGCTTCTCCGCGCTGATGTCAATTAGGCGGAAGTAGGGCTGGTCTTCCGGGATCGGCTGCCAGCGGACGTGGGCCGGCCGCAGCCGTGGGTCGCCGCCGATCAGGCCGCGACCCTGGTCGTAGCGGCTGTCGTCGAAGTGTTGGCGGGCGGGGTCTACCTCGAACTCCGCCCGGCCTACCCGCATCTGGCGTTCCATGGCTAATGCCGCGGGTCAGAAGGAGACAAGGGAAGGGGAGAAAAGGGAGGCTCCCGTTCCCCTCCTTTCCCTCGCCTCCTTGCCTTCCCTCTGTTCTCTAGCCAACAACGATGTTGACCAGCTTGCCCTCGGCAAAGATCACCTTGCGGATGGTCTTGCCCTCGATGTGGCGCTGGACGTTGGGCTCGGCCAAGGCCAGCTGGCGCGCGGTGGCCTCGTCCACGCCCGCAGGCGCCTCGACCTTGCCGCGCACCTTGCCGTTCACTTGCACCACCAGGGTCACCGTCTCCTCCTTGGCCACCTCGGGGTCCCAGGTGGGCCAGGCCTGCAGGTGCACGCTAGGGCCGGGGTGGCGGCGCTGCCATAGCTCCTCAGCGATGTGCGGCGCAATGGGCGCCAGCAGCAACAGCAGGTTGTCCACTGCCTCGTCCCAGGCGGGAGTGCCGGCCAGGGCGCTGCGGCCAGCCTTCAAGGCGTTGCGCAGGGCCATCAGCTTGGCCACCGCCGTGTTGAAGCTGAAGGTCTCGATGTCGTTGGTGACGTCGCGGATGGTCTGGTGGGCGAGCCGGCGCAGGTCGCGCACCTCCTTTTCGGCAGGAGGCTGCGCTGGACGGCCGTCGGCCTCGTCCACCACCAGGCTCCACACGTCCTGCATGAAGCGATAGACCCCCTCAATGCCGCGGCTGTTCCACGGGCCGCCCATCTCCCACGGGCCGATGAACATCAGGTAGGCGCGCACCGTGTCCGCGCCGTAGCGCTCCACCAGGTCATCGGGCGCCACCACGTTGCCGCGGCTCTTGGACATCTTCTCGTTGTCCTCGCCCAGGATGATGCCTTGGTTGAACAGGCGCAGCATGGGCTCGTCGAAGGGCACCAGCCCCATGTCCCGCATCGCCTTGGTGAAGAAGCGGGTGTAGATCAGGTGCATGTTGGCGTGCTCAATGCCGCCCGTGTACTGGTCCACCGGCAGCCAGTAGTCTCCCTTCTCCTTGTCCCAAGGCAGGTCGTCGGGGCTCAGCCGCTGGCCCGCCTTATGATAGGGGGAGATGTAGGCATACTGGTACCAGGAGGAGCACATGAAGGTGTCCATGGTGTCGGTTTCCCGTTCAGCGTCGCCGCCGCACCGCGGACACTTGACGTAGCGGAACCCCTCGTGGAACTTCAGGGGGCTCTCGCCGGTGGGCAGGAACTCGGCGTCCTCCGGCAGCAGCACAGGTAGGTCGCCATAAGGCACCGGCACCGTGCCGCAACTTGGACAGTAAACGATGGGGATGGGCGCGCCCCAGTAGCGCTGTCGGCTGATCAACCAGTCCCGCAGGCGGTAGGCGACCGCCGCCTTGCCGATCCCTTGTTCCTCCAGCCAGGCGATCACCGCGGCCTTGGCCCGGTCGCCCGGCGTGCCGGTAAAGGGCCCGGAGTTGATCATGGTGCCGAACTGGTCGTGGAACAGCACGTCGCGGTACCACTCGGCCGCGTGCCACATCTGCATGGTGGTCTGGAACCGACGCATGTAGTCGTAGCCGGCATGGCAGCGGGCCATGATGGCCTGGTCCGCCTCGGCCGAGTCCAGGGTCATGATGCCGTCGTCGAACACCACATGCCAGCGCATGCCCACGATGTCGGCCCAGTGGCCGGGGTGCAGGTAGCTCTGCAGCAGCCGCGCGTAGGCGTCTATGGCAGCGCCGTCGGTCAGGGTCACGCCGAAGAAGCGGCCGCGGTCGGGGATGGCGACGTACTCGAAGGGAATATCGGCCTCGGCCAACGCCTGGGCGAAGCCGGCGCGCACCGAGCCCTCCCACACCAGGCTCTTGGCCCGGCCGTCGGGCCGCTCGATCACGGGCACGATGGGCAGGCCGTACTTCAGCGCAAACGCAAAGTCGCGCTCGTCGTGGCTGGGCACTCCCATGATGGCGCCGGTGCCGTAGGTCATCATCACGTAGTCGCCGATCCAGATGGGGATGCGCCGGCCGTTGACCGGGTTGACCGCGTAGGCGCCGGTGAAGACGCCGGTCTTCTCCTTGTCCGCCGCCGTGCGGGTGATCTCGTCCAGGCGGCGGGCCTGCTCCACGTAGGCCTCCACCTGGCTGCGCTGCTCCTCCGTGGTGATGCGCGCCACCAGAGGATGCTCCGGCGCCAGCACCATGAAGGTGGCGCCCCACAGGGTGTCGGGCCGGGTGGTGAACACCACCAGCCGCTCCTCGCCCGGCGCTGCGTCGGGCAGGCACTCCGGCGCCACGGTGAAGACCACCTCGGCGCCCTCCGACCGGCCGACCCAGTTGGTCTGCATGAGCCGCACCCGCTCCGGCCAGTCAATGCCGTCGAAGCGCAACAGCTCCTCGGCGTAGTTGGTGATCTTGAAGAACCACTGCTCCAGCTCCTTCTTGATCACCGGCGTGTCGCAGCGCTCGCAGCGTTTGTCCTCTCCCCACACCTGCTCGCGCGCCAGGGTGGTGTTGCACGAGGGACAGAAGTCTACCGCCTGGAACTTGCGGTAGGCCAGGCCGTGGTCGTACAGCTTCAAGAAGAACCACTGGGTCCACTTGTAGTACTCTGGGTCGCAGGTGACCGCCTCCCGGTCCCAAGCCCACATGGCGCCCATGGAGCGCAGCTGCCGACGCATGCGCTCGATGTTGGCCATGGTCCACCGGTAGGGGTGGATGCCGTGCTTGATGGCCGCGTTCTCGGCGGGCAAGCCGAAGGCGTCGAAGCCGATGGGGAAGAAGACGTTGTAGCCCCGCATCCGCCGATAGCGCGCGGCTGCGTCGCTGGGCGTCATGGCGTACCAGTGGCCGATGTGCAGGTCGCCCGACGGATAGGGCAGCATGGTCAAGAAGTAGAACTTCGGGCGGTTGGGGTCCTCCACGGTGCGGTACAGGCCGTCGGCCTCCCACCGCTGTTGCCACTTGCGCTCGATCTCTTGGGGGTTGTATTTCTCGGTCATCGGCGATTTCCTCAAGGCTCCGCCCGGTTCCCGTGAACTCGGAGTTTCCGGGCGCCTGGCGGGCTCATAAACAAAAAACGCCTTCGCTCCCACAGGGACGAAGGCGTGCTCCGCGGTACCACCCTGGTTGAGGACGGCCTGGCCAGCCCGTCCTCCCCTCGTGTGACCGATAACGGGGTCAACCGGCGCCGACTACTGGCCGGCCTCTGGGGCCTGCGTTCGCGGGCGCAGCTCCTGGGCGAGTTCAGCCTTCGATGGCACGCGCCGGGGTGCCCGCGGGCTCGCACCGTCCGCCCGCTCTCTGCGGCGCTGGCCTACTGCTCCCATTCGTCGCTCGTTTCCGTGCTTCGATTGGCTCCCTGAGTATAGGCAGAAGGGGAGCCCTTGTCAAAAACGGCGCCTCGTCCGGCGGGCCAGGCGCCCCTCAACAGGACAAAAAAAGCGAAGCTACGCTTCGCCTTTTCCGGGTTTCTGGTGGAGCAGAGGGGACTTGAACCCCTGACCCCCACAATGCCATTGTGGTGCTCTCCCAGCTGAGCTACTGCCCCAGGCCGTTGGCTGCTGTCAGGTTCGCCAGGTGGAGCTGAGGGGACTCGAACCCCTGACTTCTACAGTGCGATTGTAGCGCTCTCCCAACTGAGCTACAGCCCCGCATGCCCCGACAGCGATTGTCATTATACCGGCCGCTAGAGCGATTGTCAAATCCGCAGCGATTGACAGCGGCTCAGCCCTGTGCTATCCTTGCCGCGGCGCTCGGCGGGCTGTGCCGCAGTTCGCTGGGCGGGGTCGTTCATACCTTCAAACGTTCAAAGCGGCGCACAGGAGGAGAGCAAGCGTGTCAACCCCGTCGCATCAGGCCCTGGCCGACCAGTACGCCCAGGGTGTGCAAAGCCTATTGACTACCCCGACCAAGGCTCGAGGCAAGCGCAGCGCGGCTACGCCTGAGGCGCTGGCTCAGCGCGCCGATAACTTGGCCAGCGTCGCCGCCGCGCTCAGCCAAGAGACAGCGGCCCACCTGGACGACCTCGATCCCGATGTCCGGCTGGGCGCCGAGCAACACCTGTTGGCCCAGGCCGTGGCGAACCTCGCCGTAGCGGACTATCTGATGGCGGCCGCAGCACAGGCGGGCGAGGTGGAGGGGAAGCCGCCCTCGCGGCGTTCTACCCGGGCGCTGCCCGACCCAGCGCCTGCCCTGGACGTCCTCGCCACGCCGCTGGCCGAGGCCGGCGCCGCCCTGTCCCCGCGCCGCACCGTCGGACGCCCTGCGGCGTCTACGGCAACGCGGGAGGAGCTCCTGGCTGCTGTGGACCAGGCGATCGAGGCGGTGGTCGCCGGCGCCGCGGCCAACGGTCGCGATGCCTTGGCCGGCATCCTTGGTCTGGACCTGGCCCTGCTGCGCCAGGCCGCCAGTATGGTCAGCCAGGAGCTGGCCCAGCTGGTCCAGCGGGTCAGCGAGGAGGGGTTCCGGCTGCTCTCGAAGGCGGTGGCCTTCGTGGTGCAGGCCTACGACAACCTGTTGGCCGCGCTAGGCCAGGAGGTGACCGGCGAGATGCGCCGGTTCCTGGCCGACTGGCTGGAGCAGCTTCGCCAGGGCGAGGCCTTGGCCGGCCTGCTGGCGGCCCTCTTCGAGACGGCGAAGGTCCAGGATCGGGTGCGCAGCGCGGTGGAGGCGTCGTCTGCGTCGCCGGTGGTCCTTGGCCAGGTGCGCAGTGCGGTGGCAGCGCTGCCTCAGGGGTTCGCTGCGCGCACCCGGCTGGTGGGTCAGATCCTGGCCGGGCTGGGTGTGCTCAAGCGCATTCCAGCCGCGCGGCTGCCGGCCGTGGAGGCAGCCGTGGCAGCAACCTACGTTGGCCTGCTGGGCTATGTGCTGTTCGTGGGCGGTGACTACGTGGACGCGCCCCGGCTGGAGCGGTTGGGGCGGGTGCCCGGTGTGGCGCAGACGGTGGAAGTCGGTCTTCAGGGCAACCCCCTCTAAGACAGCAAGCCCAGGAGCGTTTCCTGGGCCCGCTGTGAAGGTGTGGTGTTCAACATACCTGAATGCTCAGCGTGTGCGGGCGGGGGAGGGACACACCCTGAGCCACGGAAGTGAAGGGAGGAGTCAACTTGCCCGGCGGGGGGAGACAAGCAGAATCTCACCATCACCTTCGGCGGCGATTCTAGCACAAGCCGTCCTAAGTGCAAAATCCTGGGGTCTAGGGTCAGCCGCCGACGAGGCTCATGCCCTGCCAGAGGTGCGCAGCTCGTCGAAGTCCAGGGCAGCTTCGTCCGGCTGCGCGGCGGTGAACACCTTGGGGAGGGTGAAGTGGAACTCTGAGCCGGGCAGAGATGGGTCGGGCGCTGCGCCGTTGCCCTTGCCGTCCTCGATCCAGATGCGACCGCCGTGCCGCGTCACGATGTGCTTGCAGATGGTCAGGCCGAGGCCGGTGCCCTTGTAGCGCCGCCGCACGCTGCTGTCCACCTGGTAGAACCGCTCGAACACCCGCTCCCGCTCGGCGGGGGGCACGCCGATGCCGGTGTCGGCCACAGCCATCTCCACGGCGTCGTCGCGGTCCCAGGCCAGGATGCGCACCCGGCCGCCCGGCGGGGTGAACTTGATGGCGTTCTCCACCAGGTTGGTGAGCACCTGCTCCACCCGCATGGGGTCCACTTCCACCTCGGGCAGGTCGGGCGGCACCGCCAGCTCTAGGGTGAGCTGGCGGTCCACGGCCAGCGGCTTCAGCTTGGCGACCACGGTGCGCGCCAGCTCGGCCGGCGACACCGGCACCGGCCGCAGCCGCACCTGCCCCGACTCCAGCCGGCTGAACTCCAGCAGGTCCTCGATCAGCCGCTGCAGGTGTACCGTCTGCTCCTGGACCGTGCTCAAGAAGTCCCGCTGCAGCTCGGTCACCGGCCCTGTCTTGCCCATCAGGATGATCTCCACAAACCCCTTGATGGAGTGAAGCGGCGTTTTCAGCTCGTGGGACACCACCGACAGGAAGTTGGACTTCATGCGCTCCAGCTCCTTCTGGGCCGTGATGTCCCGCAGCACCACCACCACGCCACTTACCTGCTCCCCCTCCTCGGTGTTGCGGTAGAGAGGCGCAGCCAGAGCCTGAAACGTGTAGGGCTCGCCGTCGCTGCTGCGGCCGGCCGAGGGCAGGGGCAGCTCCCGGATCTGCGCGCGACCGCCGGCGGCCGTCTCCTCCAGCAGGGCTGCCAACCCCTCGGCCGGTAGCGCGCTCCGGACGTCGGCCCCCAGAGGAGCGGCGCTCAACCCGAAGATGCGCTGCGCCACGGGGTTCATGAGCAGCAGCGTGCCCGAGGCGTCCACGACCAGCACGCCGTCGCCGATGCCGGCCAGCATCGCCTCTAGCTCGCGGCTCTTGCCCGCAACCTCGCCGTACAGCCGGGCGTTCTCCAGCGCCGTGGCCGCAAAGTAGGCAAAGCTCTCCAAGAGGCTGCGACGCTGCTGCGCCACCGCCTCTCCGCCCGTCCAGGCTGTCAACAGGCCGCCGATAGGCCGGCCGCGCGCGACCAACGGGATCACCTCTAGACCGCTGGCGTCCCAGGCGCGCACCAGAGGAACCAGCGCGGAGGGCACGCTGCCGTAGGGAAGCACCTGGCTGCGGCCGGAGCGGAGCGCCGTCTGGAGCGCGTCCTCCTCCTCCAGGCGCACAGGCTGGCCGGCGTTGATCTCCCACCCCTCGGCGGTGACCACCTGCAGCGAGGCCGACCGGTCTGCGTCCATCAGCGCCACGGCGCAGCGCGGCGAGTCCACCAGGCTGCTGAAGCGTTCGGCCACGGTGCGCAACGTCTCCCGCAAGTACAGCGTCGCCGAGAGGGAGCGCGCTGCCTCCTGCAGGGTGCGCAACTCCAGCACACGGTCCCCGAGGTCGGTGGCGGTGCGCTGCAGCGTTTGGGTTTGCATGGCCAGGTCGCGCGCTTGCTGGGCCAGCGCCAGCCGCAGGCGGTCGAGCTCGCGCAGCCGGTTCTGCAGCAGCCAGGTGAACAAGGTAATGCCAACGATCAGGCCCAGCAGCAGCAGATAGCGGGTTAGGAAGAACAGGTCCGCCAGGAAGCCGAGGCTGCCGTGGGCCAGCCACAGGGCCAGCACATAGAGAGGACCGAAAGCGAAGGGAAGCCACACGATCCCCTCTACGTCCGGCACGTAGAGCAGCGACTTCAGGGCCAGCAGCAGGTAGAGAAGGTACAGCGGGCTCGACAGCCCTCCCGTGGTGGTGATCAGGGCCGTCACGTAGAGCGCATCGACCCCCTGCGACAGCCAAAAGAGCCAGCGCGAGCCGCCGGTCTCCTCTGCCGCCCCTGGACGCCTGGCCAGCAGCGCAGCGGCGCTGAGCGCTACCACCAGGCCATAGAGGCCGACCACCAGGCCGAGGCCAGGGGCAGGCCGCAACGCCAACAGGGCGCCACCCAGCAACAGCAGGGTGACCTTAGCTACTACGCCGTAGCGGCGCTCGTGGTCCAAAAGGCGGGCGTAGTTGGGGGTCATCGCGGTGGCCGCGGCGTAGGCGTTGCCGGCTCAGCGGTGGGAGTCTCGGCGGGAGGCGGGGGCGTCGCCTCCGGCGGGGGCGGCGGAACCGGCGTCCCCTCAGGCGGGGCAGGCGGCGCCTCGGCGGCGGCGCCGGTGGGCGTCGCCGTCGGCGTGGAGGTGGCGGTCGGTGTGGCGGAAGGCGTCGGCGTGCGGCTGGCCGTGGGGGTGGCTGTCGCAGTGGGCGTCGCCGTGGGCGTGGGCGAGGGGGTGGGCGTGGCCGTAGGCGTGCGTGTGGGGGTGGGGGTGGGAGGCGGCGTAGGGGTGGCGGTGGCTGTGGGGGTTGGCGTGGGAGTAGCGGTGGCAGTCGGGGTAGGCGTCGGCTGGGGGGCCGCCACCTCTTGCCACCACAGGCCGTCGCCGCCGGCCAGCCACAGCCGATTTCGAGCCACGGGGTCCACGGCCAGGTCCAGGACAACCCCTCGCGTGCCCTCGATCAGCGTCCAGCGCTGCCCGGCGTCTGACGAGCGAAATACCCTCCCTGCCTCGTCCACCGCGTACACGGTTTCGCCCACCACTGGGTCCACCACTAAGGCTCGCAGCCGGCCCGACGCAGCGGGATGGACGGCGAAGCTGCGCCACTGCAGGGCGGCGTCGGCGGGCCAGCCCACGTAGACCACCTTGCGGCCACCGGCGTACACCAAGCCGCCGGTGCGCGCTGCGACCAGGCTTCCGACCTCGGCCAGCGGGGGCACGTCTGTCACCGGGCTCCAGGCGCGCTGGCGCACGTCCCCCATCCACACTCCTGCGCCGGCGCTGGCGAAGAAGCGCTGTCCACCGGGGTCGCTCAGAGCCAGCCGGATCGGCTCCTCCCCGCGTAGGTCGGCCGGCAGCAACCAGCCGGCGCTCCAGGTGCGACCGCCGTTTTCGCTCTGCCAGAGCTGATCGCGTCCGGCCAGGAACAGGGTCTCGGCGGCGCCCGGAGCCACGGCCAGGCTGCGCACCTTGTCGGCGGCCGGCACCGGCCCGCGCAGCTCCCAGGTCTCGCCTGCGTTGGCGCTGGCGTAGAGGTCGAGCAACGGCGCCCGGCCTACCACGACATACACCTGCGCCGGGTCGTCGGGCGCTGCGGCCCAGGCGACCAGGGACAGCCGGCCGGGAGCCCGATGGGGCAGACTTTGGTCGGCAGGGGCAAAGGTGTTGCCGTTGTCCACGCTGCGCAGCAGTCCGGTGGCGGTCTCGACGTAGAGCACGGCGCCGGCAGGGCCGGCCTCGGCCTGCAGCCGGCGCACGGCCTGGTCGCGCAGGGCCAGGGGATGCCGCCCGCCTACGGCCGCGTTGGGCATGGCCCAGGGCAGCCCTGCCAGGGGCAGTAGGAAAACCAGCGAGGCCAACAGCAGCTGTCGCCACCGCTCCCACACAGTGGGCTGAGGCGTGTCCATGGGTCCTGGTCAGCGCGGAACGGGCGTCGGCGTGGCCGTGGGCGGCGGGGGCGGCGGGGGCGGCGGGGGCGACGGCGGGGACGCGGAGCCGCCGTTTGCGCCGGGTGCGGGAGGCGGGGAAGGCGGCGCAGCGGTCGGCGAGGGGGTGGGGGTGGCCGTGGGCGTTGCGGGACGAGACAGCGGCGGCGCCAAGGCAATAGGCAGGGCCGCCAGGTCGGCGCCGTCAGGCTGGACGCTGACCAAGCGGGCAGCCACCCAGCCCGGCCGGCCGTTCACGCAGCACACCACCAGCCAATCTCCCGCCTCGTTGCGGCCGATGAGGCTCAGCTGGCTGCCTTGGCTGGCCTGGCCGACCAGCGGATAGTCGGTCCCCGGGCCCAGGCGAACGTTGAGAGTGGCCGTCTCCACGCGCACCGAGGGCGTGGGCTGGGCGGCGAAGGCGTGGGCGGGGGTCGGCGTGGGGGTCTCCTGGGCCTGAAGCGCCTGCAGACCGGCCTGCGCCGCGCTGCGGTCGAGCACCACCTGGGACGGAAGGGCTAGGGCCTGCTCATACGCGCGCTGCGCCTGCGCCGCCAGTCCGCTTCGACGCGCCTCGTCGCCCATCCGCACCAGAAGCTGGTACAGCAGCTCGGCGGCCTGGCCGTCGGCGTAGTCGGGCTGCTGCCGCACGATGCCGGCCAGGAGGCTTTGGGCCTGGTTCCAGTCCTGCCGCTCGAGAGCCAGATGGGCGTTGAGGTATTGGTTGGCAAGCTGGCTCTCCCTGGCCGCTTCCACGTTGCGCGGGCGCAGAGCCAGCGCCTGGCCAAAGCGGATCTGGGCCTGGCGGATAGCGTCGACGCCAGCCCCCGGCCGGGCGATCAGGGCTTTGCCCTCCTGGAGGTACAGCACGAACAACAACTCACGCACGGTGTCGGTCCGGTAGTCCGGCGCCAGGGCCGCCACGCGCTCCAGGCGGCTGATGGCCAGGGGCAGGTCTCGGGCGTCGTAGGCCGCTACCCCTTCGGCAAAGAGGGCGGCCGCCTCCTGTTGCCGGCGGACGAAGGCCAGCTGTTGGCCGGCCTCCAGGTCGGCGGGATCGGCAGCCAGGATCTCGGTCAGCCTTGCCTCGGCCAGAGCCCAGTCCCCCGCCTCTATGGCCGCCTTGGCCTGCTCCCTTGCCCGCGCCAGGGCCTCCAGCTGATAGGCCCGGCGCAGCCCCTGCTGCACCGCGGGGTTGTCCGGCGCGAGGGCCGCCAGCTCGGCGAAGGCCTGTTGCGCTGCCCGGTAGTCCCCCGTTGCCAAGCCGGCCTGCCCGCGGTGGTAGAGCGCCAGCTGCTCCTCGGAAAGCCCCTCGACCCCCTCCGGCAGCGCCTGTCGCCAGAGGAGAAAGGCCGCCAGCACCAACAAAACAAGCAACAAAGCGCCCTGCCAGGCCAGCCGGCGACGCTGCGCGGACCGCCCATGCGTCCGGTCCTCTGGGCCGGCCGCCTCGCCGCCCTCGTCGGCGCCCAGCCGCTCAAGCTGCAGGAACCAGCTTACCTCATCAATGAGCGCGTCCAACCCTGGCCAAGACGGCTGAACCGCCTTAAGCTGGCGGAAGCAGTCCAGGGCCGGCTGCCACTCGCGCTTCTGGTAGTGCGCCATGCCCTGCTGGTACAGGGCCTCGTGGGCAGGATCGCTCATCGCGCGGTGTCCTCAAGGGCAGCCTCAAGGGACATGCCCGGCAGCGGCGTCAGCAGGGCTTGGCCCGGCGGTCCCAGAGGATAGCAGACCTCGGGCGCAGCCGGCTGACGGGCCTCGGCCAACGCCACCAAGGGCAGGAACAGGGATCGCCGCGGTCCGCTGAGGCGCACACCGTAGACGTCGGTCCAGGTGTTGAACCGCCCGTCCAGGCGGTTGTGGTTGGACAGCTCCAGGCGAACGGTCTGACCTGCGAAGGGTCTCATGTCGAAGACGGCCCGCTGCCATCCCAGGTCGCGCAGGGGGATGGCCGGATTGGGAACGCTGAAATCGGGCCGCACGCGGTTGCCCTCTCGCAACAACACCTGCGGCGCAGCGGCGCCCTGCGGCTGCACCGTCACGTCGAAGGTGTCCACCCACAGGAAGCTAGCCTGGGGATCGCACAGGCGGATCAGAGAGGGCAGGCTGGTGGTGATGACGTCGTAGGAGCGGATGCGGTACCAGACGGTGAGCTGCGGATCGGGCAACTCCTGTAGCGTGGGCACACGGAAGGTCTGCGCGATGCTCGACCAGGTGTCGCGACATTGGGGCGTCGGTAGGTCACCGGGATCGGAGCACGCTTCCCAGCCCTGCCAACCCAGCCGGCCCACGGGCGTGGCCTGGCCTGGATAGAGCTCGTTGTCCAGCACGATGCTCATGCCCAGGTCAGGGGTCGTCTGCCAGCCGCTGAAGTTCACCGTGCTGAAGCTGCCGTTCTCGATGGGGTCCACGAAGATGGGGCTGCCGCCGTTGTAGCCGGGCGACCAGCTGGACACGTTGCCCGCAGCGTCTACGGCTTGGACGCGGAAGGTGTACTGCTGGCCGCGCTGGCCGTCGAAGCTGGCGCTGGTCCGAGTCGTCTCGTTCAGCCACGGCTCCCAGAAGCTGTTGTTGCCGCGGCGCACCTGCACGTTGTAGGCTACTACGCCGGAGCTGCCGGGTGTGTAACCTAGGCTGGCGTCGTGGACGGCCGGCGCGTCCGTGGCGGACCACTCGACGTTGAAGATCGAGGAGGCGGTGTAAGAGGGAAGCGGGCTCAGGTAGGCGGTGGGCGGCCGGCTGTCGATCCGCACCAGATGACGCCTGGGCTCCTCGACGTTGCCGGCGCGGTCCACGCTGTAGACGGTCAACGTGTGCGTGCCGTCGCCCTCCACGAGCACCCAGCTCTCCGTCGAGGGAGGGCGGTCGTCCAGCTGCCAGACCGTCGAGGCGACGCCGGACAGGTTGTCGCTGGCCACGAAGGTCACGCCCACGCTGCCCGCGAACCAGCCCGCAGCGCTCGGCTGGCCGGAGAAGCGCAGCGTCGTTACCGGGGGCGTTGCGTCGTAGCGCACAGCTCCTCGCAAGACGGCAGCCGTGGAGCGGTCCACGTTGCCGGCGGCGTCCTCCAACCACAGGTACAGGTCGTGCACTCCCTCCTGAGGCGCCTGCACCTGATGGCTTAGGGAGCCGGCCGGCGTCGCCTGGCCATCCCGGTTGTGGGTGGGTGGCCTAAGGCTCAGGTAAGCTGTGGCCACGCCGGACGTGTCCAGCGGGTTGCGCCAGGTGACGGTGAAGCGGCTCTGGTTGCTCCAGCCGGCCGGCTCTACCGCCACGGCCAGCGGCGCATCGGGGGGCGTGGAGTCGATGCGCAGCGTGCTCATAAAGGGTCCGCCGATGGAGCCGGCCCGGTCCTCGCCGTAGTACTCCAACACGTGCTTGCCCGGCGCAGCCACGCGCAGGGAGACCGACGTCTCGTGGCGCTGTTGCCACGGGCTGCCGTTCAGGCGATAGCGCAGAAAGTGGGGGCCGCTGCCGGTGTCGGCGATGCGCAGGGTGGCGGTGACCGGGCTGACGAACCACTGGTTGCTGCCCTGCACACCCGCTACCTCCACGGTGATCTGCGGCGCTGTGGCGTCGTAGCGCAGCGAACCCACCTGCTGAGGCGCGCCCCTGTGGCCGGCGCCGTCTACCAACCAAAGCCACACCGGCCACTCTCCCTCTCGCGGGGCCGAGAGGCCCAGAACCTGGCCCGCGGGGGCGAAGGGGTTGGCAGCCGGGTACCACACGCCCTCGCCCGGCTGAGGCGCTGCGGGGCCCAGGTAGACGTAGGCGCCGGCAATCCCGGAGAAGTCGGCGGGGTTCTGCCAGCGCAGCGCAAAGCTGTTGTTGGCCGACCAGCCGTTGGGGTCCACTGTCGGGTTGATGGGCGCCGGCGGCGGCGTCACGTCCAGGGTAAGGGTCAGGGTGCGGGTGATCTCCCGGTTGCCGGCCACATCTACGCTGTAGAAGTCCAGCCGATGCCGGCCGTCCTGGGTCAGGCTGGTGCGGGAACGAGCCTGCCAGGGGCCCCGGTTGACCCGCAGCCAGGTGGTGCCAACGCCGGAGGTGAGATCCCGGGGAGTGAGCTGCACGGTGACCGGCTGGAGGTAGTAGCCGGACGGGGCGGGCGACGGCGTGACGGAGGCCGTGGTGGTGGGCGCCGCCTGGTCCACCGGCAGGGAAAGGTTGAGCGTGGACGAGCGGTTGCCGGCTCGGTCCAGCCCATAAGCAGCCAAGGTATGGCTGCCATCGGCCGCAACGACCACCCGGCTGCCGACGGTCCACGGCTGGTTGTTCAGCCGCCACAGCACGCGGTCAGGGCCGGACAGGGTGTCGGCCAGGCTGAAGGTGACCGTCAGCGGCTTGGTGTACCAGCCGGAGGCAGATTGTTGGCCGTTTACCGCGTAGCTCAGGGACGGCCGTGTGGCGTCCAGGGGAACGGCGATGGTCTGCGGCGCAGCGCTGTTGCCGGCCACGTCGGTAGCAGTGACCACCAAGGAGTGGACCAGGTCTCCGGCGATGAGCAGGGGGGAGGTGCTGCCGCGCTGGCTGCCGTCTAGCTCCCACCCCCATGCCCGTACGCCGCTTAAGCTGTCGGCCGGCGCAAAGGAGGCGGTCACCGTCCCGGTGTACCAGCCGTTGTTGCCCAACGGGCCGGTCAGGGCTACGTTGACTGTGGGCGGGGTGGCGTCGTAGCGAAAGGCGCTGAGGTGCACGTTGCGGGTGCGATGGTCCACGTTGCCGGCGACGTCCACCAGCCAGAGGAAGAGGGTGTGCGCGCCCTCGCCGGGCACCGTCAGCCCGTTGATCTGGTTCACGGAGGGGACGTAGGTGCCGTCGGTGGGGCTGGTGGGCTCTCGGTTCAGCCGGTAGTACGCGCCCGCGATGCCGGAGGTGTCCGTCGGGTTGAGCCAGGTCTCCCGGAAGCTGTTGCGGTTGGTCCATCCGCTCGGGTCGCTCTGCAGGCCGAAGGGCGAGCCGGGCGCCGTGGTGTCCACGGCCAGCAGGTAAGCCTCGCTGACCAGCGGCGTGGCGTCGGCTGCCTCGATGCGAAACTGGATGCGGTTCTGTTCGGCGCTGTCGGGGAGGGTCAGTCCCTCTACCCGGAGCCGCACGGTAGTAGAGCTCTCGACGGTCACGGCCAGGTTGCTGGTACCCCACAGGGACCAGGACACGCCGCCGGTGGTGCTGGTGCGATAGGAGGCGGTTGCGGGGTTCAGCCCGCGGCCGTCGCTCACCCGCACCTGTACCGAAAAGGGGCGCTGAGCGATCCAGCCTGTGGGCACGAAGTCGCTCCACGTGGTTGCCGCCGGCTCGCTCCAGCGCGCCGCTGGCCGCGTCGTCGGCGCAAGTGCAGCCGCCCGGCCAAGGGCAGCCCAGGTCAAAGCCCACAGGCCGAGCCCGACCACGGCGGTCAGCGCGAGCCGCGCGACCGCCGGACCGAGGGATGGCCCAGCGCAGGAGCCCGACGAGGACGAGACACGTTTCCACGCCATAGGTCAATCGGCAGCAAACTTATAGCCAACCCCGCGCACGGTTAAGAGGTAGCGAGGGTTGTCGGGGTCCGGCTCGATCTTCAGCCGCAGCCGACGCATGTAAACGGCCACCTGGTTGCTGTAGCCCTCGTAGTCGTAGCCCCACACGTTGCTGATGATCTGGTCGTGGGTGAGCACGCGGCCTTTGTTGCGCATCAAGGTATGCAACAGCCGAAACTCGATGGGAGTAAGCTCGACGGGCGGGCGGTTGGGCAGCTGCACCGTGAGGGTGATGGGGTCGAGGTGGATGCCGTCCACGGTAAGAGCGGTCTGCGGCTCCCCAAAGGTGAACGCTTCCGCTCGGCGTAGCACAGAGCGCACCCGCGCCAGCAGCTCCGAGGGCTCGAAGGGCTTGGCCAGGTAGTCGTCTGCGCCCAGGTCCAAACCGGTGACGCGGTCGCTGGTCTCGCCCTTGGCCGACAGGATGATGATGGGCAGGTGCATGGTGCGACGGATGCGCTGGGTGAGCTGAAAGCCGTCCAGGCCTGGCATCATCACGTCCAGGATGGCTAGGTCGGGCACCTTCTCCTCGATCAGGCGCAGGGCATCCAGGCCGTTGTCGGCAGTGATCACCTCGTAGCCTTCCTGGGAGAGGAGGAAGGCCACCATCTTCAAGCTGGGGGGATCGTCGTCTACGACCAACACGCGCATACGCAGGAAGCTCTCCTGAAAGTCAAAGGGCCGCGACCCTGGCCGGCCGAGCTTAACGACGGAAGAAGAGCGGGACGAAAAGCTGGTGGCTAGGTGGCGCTGGCGTCGGTGTGGGCGTGGGAGTTGGCGTGAGAGGAGTGGAGGGCGCCAGCGGACACCAGGCCTGCAGGCGATAGGGGCCCGCTGCGCCGGCGAAGCCGTCCACCACCACGTAGTAGGCGCCGGGCGCCAGCCCGCGCAGGCTGATGAAAGTGTCGCCGTGGGCAATGCACGCGCTGGGGTTGGGGCTGCTCAGCAGGAACAGGTCCAGATCGGCGCTCAGGTCGGCCAGCATCAGGTCTAGGTCGGTGACTGTGTCCAGGGTGAGCAGGTAGAGCTGTTCAGGACCTGGCTGGGGCCAAAAGGGCGCACACCCGTAGCTGGACACCCGGCTTTCGCCCTGCCGGGTATCCCCGGCCACGTTTTGATCGCACGCCAAGGGGATGGCCTGGGCCGGGTTGAAGACGGGCGTTGCCGTTGGCGTGGCCGTCGGCGTGCTGGAGGGAGCGCTGGGGGCGCCGAAAGCAGCAGACTGGGCGAGGACGGGAACACCTGCCATGAGGAGACACAGCCCGATGAACCAGCCAAGAGGTGATCTTGTGCTCATCCGTTTGGTAGTTGCTCTCGGTCAGTTTAAGCACGATTATACCTTGTCTTACAGCAAAGGTCGAACCGGGCCATCCCTCAGACGGCGCCCCGCAGGGGGCAGTTCCGGCTCGTCGCCTGCCACCGGAGCGCTTGGCGTTGCCTGGGCCCTGTGGTAACATGGCGGTCGTGTGTTGCCCCGATGGGGGCAGCGCTTGTGCTATGGCGAATCGCTGGCTTCTCGTGGCCCTGGTTTTCAGCCTGGCGCTGGCGCTTTACCTGCGCACCCTGGTGCCGGGCGTCTTCGTGTCCGACTTCGCCGAGTTTCAGTACGGGCCGGCGAGGCTGGCGCTGCCGCATCCAAACGGCTTTCCGCTGTACATGCTGTTGGGCTGGCTGGCGTCCCACCTGCCGCTCGGCTCCGTGGCGTGGCGGATGAACGCCTTGTCGGCCATAGGCGGCGCGCTGGCTGCAGCCCTGACGGCCGGCTTTGTGTTGCGCCTGAGCGGCCGCCGCGCCGTGGCCCTGCTGGCGGGCGGCCTGTTGGCCCTCAGCCCGACCTTCTGGTTCTACAGCCTGGCCGCCGAACGATACACCCTGAACCTAGCGCTGCTGGTCGCTGCGGTCTGGAGCGCCTGGGAAGCGGGCCAGCGCCAAAGCCGCCGGTTGGCCTACCTGTCGGCCCTGGCCCTGGGCCTGGGGCTGGCGACGCACCCCAGCGATGCGCTGCTGACGCCCTTTTGGCTGGGCTATCTGGCCTGGCGGCTGCCCTCTGCGCGTCGCTCCTGGCGCTTCTGGATCGGGCTAGCCGCGGCGGGCGCTGCGCCCTTGCTCCTGTTCCTCTACGTGCCGTGGCGATGGCTGGCCTTCAGCAACGAGCCGCTGGCGGCCGGCCTCAGCCGCTCCACCGCTATCTACCGGGGCTTGGTGCACGTGTGGTACCAGCCGGCGCTGACCTGGGAGCTGCTGCGCAACTACGTGTTGGGCCTGGGCGGCTATGCCACCGGCTTGCTCGGCGGCGGCTGGCGTGAGGCCCTGCCCTTGGCCGCTGCCCTGTTGCCGGTCTGGCGCCCGGACGCGCCGCCGTTGCTGCTGGCAGCGGCGGCTCTCGGCCTGGTAGGGCTGGCGCGGCGAGACGCAGCCCTGGCCGCAGCCCTGGCCGGGTTTGTCGCCCTGATGGTCCTCATGACGGCCTACATCCGGCAGGGCAAGCCGGAGGCCTATCTGCTGCCGGCCACCTGGGTGGTCATGGTCGGCGCCGGGTTGGCTCTCGACGCAGCCGCCGGCGCCCTGAGCGCCGTCCTTCGGCGCAGGCGTCGCTCAACCGACGCCGAGACGCCGCCGCGCGGCCGCCGGATGGAGCACGGCCTAGCCGTCGGCGTTGCGGCGACCCTGCTAGTCCTGTTGGCTCACCGTTTCCCGGCCCTGGATCACAGCCGCTGGACCGACACCCGGCGCGCCTGGGAGGTTACCCTTCGCTACCACGACCTGCCGGAGGCCGCTGCGCTGCTGGGCCACTGGAGCGACATGACCCCCCTCTGGTACATCCAACAGATCGAGGGCCGCCGGTCCGACCTGCTGGGCCTGTTCCCCCCCGACCCCGACCAGGTCATTGACCCCTGGTTGGCGGCCGGCGGCGCGCTCTTCCTGGCCGCGCCCTTGCACGGCTACGCGCCCGACCTGGCGGAGCGCTATGCGCTGGCGCCGTGGGGCAAGCTGGTGCGCATCCTTCCGGCGGACCAGGGCGCGTCCTCCTGCCCCTCTCTGGCCGGCTCGGCGGCGACGCCGCACCCGTGGCCCCTGGCCATCGAGGGATGGGAGCTGCACCTGGCCGACGCCGCCAGCCGGCCTTCCGCCCTGCGCCTCTGTTGGCGCAGCCGGCAGGAGCTGCCGCCGGACGTCTTTCTGCGCCTTGTTCTCCAACCGGCGGACCCGGCCCAACGGCTGGAGGTGAACGGGCCGCTGCTGTCGGAGTGGCGGCCGAGCAGCGTCGTCCCGGCCGGGGAAGGCGGTCTGGCGGTCCTGCCCTTCGCCCTGCCCCAAGGCACACCGCCCGGCCTCTACGCCGTGGAGCTCCTTCCGTACCGCCTGCTGGCCGACGGGCGCACCGAGGCCTGGCCCGGCGTGGAGCCGCTGGTCCTAGGCCGGGCGACCGTCCCACCCACCCGCCGCCTGGTCCGCAGCGAGCTGGAGGACGAGACGATGCCGCCCCTGCCGCTGCGCCTCGGGCCGCTGCGCCTGCGGGCGTGGCGGGTGTCGTCGCTGCCGGTACGGCCGGGTGATCCGCTGGAGGTAGACCTGCTGTGGGAGGCCGCCGAAACGGTAGAAGGGCCGCTAGCCGTGGCCCTGGGCTTTCGCCGCCTGCCCGATGGCCGCGCAGCGGGCGCGGCCAAGGAATTTGCGGTGGACGGTGCTGTGCTGCAGCCCGGCGCGGTGGTCCGCACCCGCCATGTGCTCTCTGCGCCCCGTGGCCTCGGCGATCACCGCTACTTGGTCGTAGCGCGGGTTCGGCTCGGGGAGCGGTGGCGTCCCGCTCTGCCGCTACCCCTGGGCTTGGCGCGCGTGCAGGACCGACCGCACCGCTACGACCTGCCGCCGGAGGCCATCCCTGTCCAGGCGAGCTTTGGAGACGTGGCGGCGCTGGCCGGCTACACGGTGGAGCGGAGCCAGACGGCCGACGGCCTGACCCTCACCCTGTTCTGGCGCGCGGTCGGCGAGCCGGAGGTTTCGTACACCGTCTCCGTGCGCCTGGTGGACCGAGAGGGGCGAACGGTGGCCCAGCACGACGGCATCCCCGGCGCAGGCGCGCTGCCGACTACCCTGTGGGTGCGGGACGAGGTGATCGCCGATCCCCATCCCCTGACGTTGCCCTCCGGCCACAGCGGGGAGCCGTTGGGCCTACAGGTGGTGATGTACGACTCGATCACCGGCGCGCGGCTGCCGGTCGCCAGCGCCTTGTCGCACACGGACGACATCCTCGAGGTCGGGCTGCTGCCGTGACCGCGCCGCCTAGCCAGCCCTCCCCCGCGCCGACGCGAAACCCCGCCATGCCCCAGCGCTTGACCCACGCCCTGCTCATCGCCTTCACGCTGCTGGCGGCCGCGCTGCGCCTGGTTCGGCTGGGCGACGTCCCGCCCGGCCTCTTCCTGGACGAGGCGGGCAATGGCTTGGACGCGCTGGACGTGTGGGCCGGGCAGGTCTCCATCTTCTTCGAGCGGTCGCTGGGCAAGGAGCCGCTGCTCAACTACCTGATCGTGCCCCTGGTGGCGGCGGTAGGGCGGGAGCCGCTGGCGGTGCGGCTGCCGGCGGCCCTGGTCGGCGTGTTGACGGTGCCGGCCACTTTCCTTCTGGCGCGCGAGCTGATTTGGGAGGAGGGCCGGGCCAAGGCAACGTGGGTGGGCCTGGTCGCGGCCGGCCTGGTGGCGGCCAGCTTCTGGGCGACGACCTTGAACCGCATCAGCTTCCGCGCCAACACCCTCCCGCTGATGGCTGCTCTGGCCTTCACCCTGGCCTGGCGCAGCCTGCGCCGCGGGGGTCGGGAACGAGCCCTGGCCGCAGGCGTCGTGCTGGGCCTCTGCTTCTACACCTACATCGCCGGCCGCTTCGTCTATCCGCTAGCCTTGGCGGGGCTGGCCCTCCTGGCGGCGTCGGCCGAGGGCCGGAGCGTGCTGCGCCGGCGGCGTCGAGAGCTGGCGATCATGGCCGGGGCCGCAGCGACCGTGATGTTGCCGCTGCTGGCCTACTTTGCGCTGCACCCGGAGGACTTCACCCGCCGGGCCGGCATGGTGGCGTTCACTGCGGCCGGCGACGGCGGGCTATCAGCGACGGCTCGGCTGGTGGAGAGCCTGCTGGGCAACTTGGGCATGTTCGGCTTCGTCGGCGACCAAGAGCCGCGGCATAACCTGTCCGGTCGGTCGTTGCTGACCCCAGGGCTGGCGGCGCTGTTCTGGCTGGGCATGGCCTTGGCGTTGGCGACCGGCTGGCGACGACCGCAGCGGCTGTTCATGGCGGCCTGGTTTAGCCTCCTGCTGCTGCCGGCGATCTTGGCGGCGGACCCGCCGCGGCACGCCTTGCGCTCCATCGGCGCGTTGCCCATCGTCTACGCCCTGATCGCCCTGGCCCTGGTGGAGCTGGCGGCCTGGCTGGGCCGTCGTCTTCAGCAGCGGCCGGCCGTCTATCCCTTGGCTGTTCTGGGCCTGGTGGCCCTGGTAGCCGTCGAGGCGGCCTTGACCGCGCACGCCTACTTCCGCCGCTGGGCGCCCGATCCAGCCGTTTACTTTGCCTTTCTGGGCCAGGACCGGGCCGTGGCCGAGCTGATCAAGGCTGCGCCGTCGGACGTCACCTACGTGGTGCCTCTCAACGACCGTTGGCGGGAGCTGGGCGGCAAGTACACACTGGACTTCCTGGTGGGGCGCCGGCCGGATGTGCTCTACTACTTCCCGCAGCGCAGCGACGCTGCCGAGCAGCTCGGCGCCGTGGCGCTCCGCCCCGGCGCGCGGGGGGCGCGCGTGGCGCGCTTTACCGTCGGCGACGACGTGTCGGCCGACCCGCAGGGGACGGCCACGCTGTTGTTGGCTCAGGCGGCCCAGCCCACCGCCGTAGAGCCCGGACAGGGTTTCCTCGTCGAAGTCTTTCACCTAGCCGCAGCGCCGGGCGCAAGCCTGCACCTGCCACAGGCCGACCAGCCTGTGCAGGCGCGCTTCCGCGACCGAGAGGGCCGCAGCCTGGCGCTGGTCGGGTGGGGCTTAGCGTCCAGCGCCGCTCGGACCGGCGCACACGTGACCTCCGGTGGGCTGGGCGCGGCGGCGCTGCGCTGGCAGGTGGAGCAGCCGCCCGGTCGGCTCCTGCGCGCGTCCCTGCGCCTGCTGGACTCCACCGGTCGCCCGGTGGGCCAGGCCGACAGCGACCTGGTGGACACCCGGCCGGCCTACAGCGCCGACTGGCAGGCGGGCGACGTGGCCACCACCCTCCACCCCGTGCAAGCTGCGCCGGGCACGCCGCCGGGCATCTACCGCCTCCAGGCGTCCGTCTACGCCGCCGACACCCTGCAGCGGCTGTCCGCAGCCGACGAGGCGGGGCTCCCGGCGGAGTGGATCGAGCTGGGGCCGGTAGCGGTGGGCGAGCCCCTGCCCCTGGCGGCCGCCTATGCGCCGCCCGCGCCCCTGCCGGAGCCCGTTGCGTTGACGCCGGGGCTCACTGCGCTGGGCAGCGATCCCCTGCCCGCCTCCGCCGTGGCCGGCCTGCCCCTTGCACTGGCGCTGGCGTGGGAGGTGACCGACCCGGACGCGGTCGGGCCTGTGTCCCTGTGGGTGGGCGATCGCGACCTGGGCCCCCTGGCGCTGCCGACGCTGCCCCGCGGCCGCTGGCGCACCACCCATCGCCTTCTCCTGCCCGCGGATGTCCCTGTCGGCACTCAGCGGCTGGCCCTGCGCGGCGGCGAGGTCGGCCAGGTTGTCGTTCCTCTCGGCGCGCTGGTCGTCGAGCCTATGTCCCGGCCCGACCGGCCGCTCGACTTCACCTTTGCGAACGGCGTCGTCCTGGCCGGCTGGCGGATGGACCGGGCCGGCCCAGGCGTCGTGGTAACCCTCTTCTGGACTGCCGATCGCCCCGTGGCCCAGGAGTGGACCGTCTTCGTGCATCTGCTGGACGCTGCCGGCGCTATGGTAGCCCAGCACGACTCGCCGCCGGACGGGGGGCGCTTTCCAACCTCGCTCTGGCCTGTGAACACGCCGATCCCGGACCGCCATCCCCTGGCCGTGGCCGAGCTGCCGGCCGGCGCTCGGCTGCGGGTCGGCCTCTACCTGCCGAGCAGCGGCGCCCGCCTGCCCCTGGCCGCCGGCGGCGACTTTGCGGAGTGGACCGTTGATGGGCCGGTCCCTTGAGGACCTTCCATGGGCGCCCTTGTGTCCGCGCTCGGCCGTTCATCGTTCGGCTGCCGAGATGTGAATTTGTTGCGTCGTGAGGATCCTCCGTGAGCGATCCCGCCTTTGACCGCCCGTCCTACAGCGCTCGTGGGCCTTTGACCGGCCGCAGCGGCCTCCTCCTGGCGTTGCTGCTGGCCGCGCCGGCGCTGTGGCCCCTGCTCCGGCCGGGTTTCTTCAGCTCCGACGACGGCCTGTTCCACGTCTACCGCACGGCCGCGTTGGCGGACGCGTGGCGCCACGGCGTGTTGTGGCCACGGCTCTTCCCCGAATTCGGCTTCGGCTATGGCCAGGCGGTGCTGAACTTCTACGCGCCGCTGACCTACGTTCCCGGCGCCTTGTTGGCCGTGCTCGCCGTGCACCCGGCCACGGCGGTCCAAGTGGTCATCGCGCTGAGCACCCTGCTGGCTGCGGCCGCCGCCTACGCCTACGGCCGCTCCCTGTTCGGCGCAGTGGGTGGGGTGCTGGCGGCCGTGGTCTACACCTACGCGCCCTACCACCTGGCCGACGCCTACCTGCGCGGGGCCCTGCCCGAACACGCTGCCTTCGTCTTTCCTCCGCTTATCCTCTGGGCGCAGACCGCAGCCTTGCGCTCGCCGCCTGCGGGTGCCCAGTCATCAGTGATCGGTGACCGGTTATCAGCTACCGGTAACCGGCCATCGGTCGCCGTTGACCGTGTCCCGCTCGCCCCTCTCCTCTGGAGCAGCCTCGCCTGGGCCGGCCTGGCCCTGACCCACAACCTGACCGCGCTGCTCTTCGCGCCGGTGGGCGTCCTACACCTGCTGGCGCTGGCCGGCTGGACCGGCCACTGGCGTCGCTTGCCGGCCACCCTGGGCGCCATCGCACTGGCGGCGGGCCTCAGCGCCGTGTTCTGGCTGCCGGCCCTGGTCGAGAGCGGCAGCGTAGGCCTCAGCCTAGGGCCGTCGGAGGGATACGCCAACCACCTGCTGACGGCCGACGACTGGCTGCGCCGCTCGCCCTTCTATTTCGTCAACCCGCCCGACGATCTGGGGCGAGTGTATCCCCTGAGCTGGCTGGCCGTGGCGCTGGTGGGCCTGACGGCGATATTGCTGGCGGCGAGGGCCGCGCGCCGGGGTGGAGAGCTGCCGGCTTTTGCAAAAGATGGCAACTCTGCGGTCTTTCCCACTCCCATCCTCCTCTTCCACCTGGCCCTGGCCGGCGGAGCGATGTTCATGACCACCGCTGCCAGCCTGCCCATCTGGCGCCCCTTGACGCCGGTCCTGGGACATCTGCAGTACCCGTGGCGCTTCCTGCTGCTGGAGGCGGTGGGGTTGATGGGGCTGGCCGCGGCGCTGCCGGCGCTGTTGCCTCAGGTGCGGCCGGCGCTGCTCATTGGGCTGACGGCGCTGCTGGCTGCGCTGAGCGCCTTGCCCGGCCTGGCGGTGGAGCCGCTGCCCATGTCCCGCGCCGACGCAGTGCTGCCGCTGCGCATGTGGACTGAGGACGCCGCCGCCGGCCAGGTGGGGGCCACCTGGACGGGGGAGTTCCTGCCGCGCAGCGTGTCCGAGCAGCGCTGGGCCTTGGGGCGCCCGCGGGAGGGCGCAGTGGACGGGCCTCCCCTCGACCCCCGGCCGACGGTGACGTTGACCGAGGTGGGCTACGCCGCGCTGGCGGCCCAGGTGGAGACGGCCGCACCTCTGCCGCTGCGCCTGCACCAGTTCCACCTGCCCGGCTGGAACGCCACGGTGGACGGCCATCGCGCGGCCACCTACCCCACCGGCGAGCTGGGGCTGGTGACGGTGGACGTACCGGCCGAAGCACGCGAGGTCAGGCTCTGGTTCGGCGCTACGCCGGCCCGCGCCGCCGGCCTGTTGATCTCCTTGGCCAGCGCGGCGGTGTGGATGGCGTTGGCCTTCGTTGCGCCTCGCCATCGCGGCCTGCGGGCGACCGGCGTCGTCCTGGGCGGGCTGGCGCTGGCGCTGGCCCTCAACAGCCTGGGCGTGGGGCAACGGTCCTGGACCCCAAGGCCGGTGCAGGCGGCGCTGGAGGACGTGGCGGTGTTGGTGGCTGCCGATGCGCACCCGCGTGCGGACCTGGGGCTGGCAGAGGTGACCCTCTACTGGCTGGCGTTGCGCGAGACCTCCCAGAACTACAAAGCCTTCGTCCACCTCCTGGGGCCCGACGGCGCGGTCATCGCCCAACACGACGGCGACCCGGTGGGCGGCTTCACGCCCACCACCCGCTGGCGGCCGGGCGAGATCGTAGTGGACCGGCACTACGTGCCCCTGCCCGCCAGCCTGCCGCCCGGCGACTACGGCCTGCGGGCCGGCCTCTATCAGTTCGAGCCGCTGCGCAACCTGACCACCGACCCACCCACCTCCGACCAACGGGTAGACATCGGCGTGCTGCAGCTACGCCGCGCCGCGCCGTAGCCCGCTCCCTGGCTCCGAGGCAACCGTGACCACCCGCACGCCTTTCCTAGCCATCCTGCTGATCTACCTGCTGCTGGCCGTCGGCTACTCCCTTTCCATCCCGCTGGGCGAGGCGCCCGACGAGGCCGACCACTACGCGTACATCGTCTACCTGGGCCAGAACCGCCGGCTGCCCGAGGGCCCGACGGTCACCCAGGGCAAGCATCCGCCCCTGTACCACGCCGCCGCAGCGGCCCTTACCGCCTGGACCGGGCTTGACTTCTCCTTCCTGCGCTCCAACCCCGATGCGCTCCCCTTGGGGCCGGGCAAGCCCCCCAACTTCTTCGTTCACACCACCCTCGAGGATTTCCCGTGGCGCGGTGGCGCGCTGGCCATGCGGCTGGCCCGCTTCCTCTCCATCCTGCTGGGCGCGGTCACCGTGTGGAGCGCCTGGCGGCTGGGCAGCGAGGTGGCGCCGCACCGGCCGGCTATCGGGCTGATCGCAGCCGGCTTCTTGGCCGGCTTGCCCGGCTTCCTCTTCATCAGCGGCTCGGTCAACAACGACAACGCTGCAGCTGCGTTCGGGTCGCTGGCCCTGGTGCTCTGCGCAGCGACGCTGGCTCGCGGGCTCTCCTGGCGGCGGTCGGCGGTGTTGGGGCTGTGTCTGGGGCTGGGGTTGCTGTCCAAGGTGGGGGTCGTGGCCCTGTGGCCGCTGGCCGCGCTGGCCGTGGGCGGGGCGTGGTGGCTGGAGGAGCAGCCCCGGCGCTCGCCGCTGGTGGTCCTCGGCCAGCTAGGCCTGATCTGGGGCCTGGCGCTGGCCGTGGCCGCAGCGTGGCTGCTGCGCAACTGGCGGCTGTACGGCGACCCGCTGGGATGGGCGCTGGTGCGGGCCACCGTGGACCTGCGCCAAGCGCCGTTGACCCTGGCCGACGTCGGCTGGCTGTTGCGGGGCTTCCACACCAGCTTCTGGGGCCGCTTCGCCGCCGCCGGCCAGGTGGTGTCGCCGCCGTGGCTGTTCACGGTTGCGGCCCTCTTCACGGCCGCGCTGATCCCGGGCGGCGTCTGGTACGTGTCCGGCGGCCGCGCTGCGCCGGCCGGACGGCGGGCGACCTTCTATCTGCAGCTCACCCTGCTGGCCGCAGCGCCGCTGCTGGCCTTCCTTTCGGTGGTGCGCTACAGCGCCGTCGCCCTGGGCACCGACCAGGTGCGGCTGATGTTCCCGGCTGTCGCGGCCCTGGCGGTGTGGTTCGCCATCGGCGCTGTCGGGACCTCGGAATGGGTGCGTCGGCGCAGGCGGAGCAGTAGGCTTTCCGACGTCAACGACGGACGGCTGGCAGCCGGATGGATCGCCGGCATGGCGCTCTTCGGCCTGGCGACGTTGCTGGCCGTGGTGCGGCCCGGCTTTGCGCCGCCGCAGCCGGTAGCTATTCAGGCGTCGGCACAGGCAGCCCTGGCCCGCTTCGGCGACCTGGAGCTGCTGGCCGTGGAGCTGCCGGCCGAGTCGATGGCCGTAGGTCAGCCGGTGCCGGCGCGGCTGCTGTGGCGTGCGGCCTCCTCGCCGGCCGACGACCTGCGGCCAGCCCTGCGCCTGGTGCACCAGGACGGTTGGTTGGCGGCGGAGTGGAACCACTCCCCGGCGGGCGGCCGGCACAGCACCGACCACTGGCGCGCCGGCGAGGTCTACGCAGACGACTACCTGGTGATGCCATCGCCGGTCGCGCCTGGACGCTACGCGGTGGCTGTGGCCGTGCGGCCCTTCGGCGGCGCATGGATCGAGCCGGTCACTGCGCAGCCCAGGCTGTCAGCGGACCCGTCGTCGCCGGAAACCCCCTTCGTGGTCGTGGGAACGGTGGAACTTCGTTGAGGCGGAGGGCGGTTAGCTCCGGGGCTGAACGTACTCGTTGCCGGCCCCGCTCCCCATCGAAACCGCCGACGGGCTGCGTCGGTGCACCATCTCCTGCAGTCGCGACCGCACCGAGAAGCGCACGATGTCGCGGATGTAGCGCCAGTAGATCATCTTGGAGTAGCCCAGCATGCGGGGGTGCATGGTCATGGGGATTTCGGTGGCGCGGGCGCCGGTCTCCAACATGCGCACCAGGAACACCGGGACGAAGATGAAGGACTTCTCCTGCCAGGGCACGGTGGCCGGGTCCACCTTCAGAAAGGTTTCCTTGGTGAAGGCTCGGTAGGAGGTGGTGATTTCGGTGACCCCCTGCAGGCCCAGCATGGCGCGCACGAACTGGTTGGCGCCTACGCTGAGCACCTTGCGATAGAAAGGCATGCGGTTGACGCTGCCGTCCACGAAGCGGGAGCCCACCACGACGTCGTAGCCCTCGTCAATCTTGGCCAGAAAGTGGGGGATGTCGGCCGGGTTGTGCTGAAAGTCGGCGTCCATCTCGATCAGCACGTCGGCGTCCAGGTGGTCAATGGCGTAGCAGAAGCCCTTGAAGAGGCCGACGCCGATGCCGCGCTGCTGCACGTCCAGCAGGTGCACGCGCGGGTTGCGCTGGGCGATCTGCGCCACCGTCTCCAGCGTGCCGTCCTTGGAGTGGCTGTCGGCCACCAGCACGTGGATCTCGTAGCTAGGCGCGCGCGGCTGCTCGTCCAACACCGCCGCAATCAGGTCGGCGATGTTCTCGACCTCGTCGTAGGTAGGAGTGACCACGACGGCCCGGCGCCGTTGGGGGCGCTCCTGGACTGGATTGAGCAGGGTCATGCGCGCCTACTACTGGTAGATCCAACGGATCTGCTCCAGGCTGGCCTGGGTTTTGATCGCCTCGGCGATGGCCCGCAGGGTAGCGACATCCTCGATCTTGGCGATCTCCGGCAGCAGGCGCAGGCCCTCGGCGCCGAAGCGCAGCTCCAGGCCGAGCTCAATGGCCGCCAGGTAGCCCTCGC
>JANWYQ010000165.1 GCA_025055015.1 Caldilineales bacterium | reverse complement strand
GACTTTTCGTTTGTTCGTTGCTCCCACTCGCTGTCCGGTTTCCCTCTCGCAGCGCGGCCGTCAGCAAGAGGAGGAAAAGCCGTCCACGAACGCCTTCGGCGCAGCAAACAAACGAACTTGCGGGCCTGAAGGACGCTGCTTGGTAGAGGGGCGGCTTTCTCGGCCGGCTACTTCGGCAAGGTCAAGTCCTCCAACAGCTCCACCGGGCTGCCGATAGGGCTGCCCGCCTGCGCCTCCAGCCGCGCCTCGTAGACGATCACGGGCTTGACGTACGGCTTCCGGCTCGACACGCTCCTTGAGCTCATGGCACTCCTTCCTCGTTCGATTTCCGCCTCGTCGGGGGTGGTGCGGCCGTCGGCCAGCCGCACCACCCCGCACCGGCGCCTTAGCGCCGCATTAGGCCTCGCAGCCACTCCACCAGCTGCTCCACCACCGTCACCGGTCGCGCGCTCAGCCCACTCAGCCTCAGCACCGTCGGATCGTTGGTGAACCCGAAGTCCACCGTCATGTACGCGCTGCGGTCGTCAATGCCGGCCGGGTTGCCGGAGTCGCGTGTCGTCTGCAAGCCGGGCTGCGCATCCAACACGTCCGTCACCACCTCACCCGGCTTCCGGCCGGCCACCCCGTCGTCGCCGCCTGGCTCGTCGTGGTCGTCCAGGTCCGGGTTCCCGCCGCCGCCAAAGCTGCTCTTGGTGCCACACGTGGCCGGCACCGTCGAGGTTAGCACGGCAACGTAGTACTGGCCGGGCGACAACGGCATGAACAGGTAGTACCCCAGTGCGTTGGTGGTGGTCGTCCCTACCAGCACGTCGTCCTCCGTGTACGGCGTGTTGTCCGGCCCCAGCCTGTACAGCCGCACCGTCACGCCGGATTGGCCACTATCACCGGGATCAAAGATGCCGTTGCCGTTCACGTCGCAGAACACCACGTTGCCGATGGCCACCTTGCCCGCGGTCGCCATCAGGCCCGCATCCACCGTGGTGTCCACCTGCCCCGGGCCCAGCGAGACTGGCGAGCTCCGCCCCGTGGCCTGGTCGGCGTCGCTGTCGGTCGCATCCGGTCCCACGTTGGGCGCCGTGAAGATGTAGCCGGGCGGCGGCGCAAACTCCACCGCATAGCTGCCCGGCGGCAAGCCGGGGAAGCTGTAGTTGCCGTTGGCGTCTGTCGTTGTCACGACGGGAGTGCCGTTGGCGTCTACCACCGGGTTCCCGCTCCCGTCCAGCAGCCGCACCAGCACACCGGGAACGCCTGGCTCGTCGCCGTCCTGCTGGCCGTCCCCGTCCAGGTCCGACCACACCCGGTCGCCCAGCTGCGCCAGCACGTAGTCCTCCACCTCGCCGTTGAGGGCTGCGCCGGTCGGGCTGTTGCCGCCCTCGTTGCAAGCGTCTGTGACTCGGAAGCGCGCGGGGGTGACGCCCACTGTGGCAGGCGGCACGCTGATGGTCAAGATGTAGGTTCCGCTGCTGAGCGACAGGTCGCCCACTGTGCCGCCGGCCGGTGCGCCGTTGATCGCTGTGTAGCTCACCGGGTCCAACACGCCGTTGCCGTCGAAATCAATCAACGCGCTCAGACACGCCGTCCCATCCGGATCCGTCACCACCACCCGGATGTTGGCTGCCCGCCCAGGCATCAATGGCGTCAGGAAGGTCACGCCGTCCTCGTCGTCCACGCCGTTCACGTCGTCCCCGTTCGCTGCCGCAGTCGGCTGGCCGTCAGGCTCCACGTCCGGCGCGACGGCGCCGAGCCGCGGCGCCCCCGGCAACACGGCGTGGCGGGCGCCGTTGCTGCTCAGCAGCGTCGGATAGGGCGTTGGCAAGTCCCCCAAGTCCCAACAGATGAAGCCGAAGTCCACCGTCAGGTTGCTGTTGGGGTCGTCGTCCCCGTCGGTGATGGGCTCGCCGTTCAGCGTGAGGCTGACTGCGGCGCTGACCACGCCGTAGCCGTTCACCGCGGCGCCGTTGTTGTCGTGGTCCACGTCGTTGTCGGGGTCCGGCGCCGGGCCGGGGCCGGCCACGCTGGAGCAGTTGGCCAGCGGCCCACCGGCGGCGAAGTTGGTCGGATCTATCTGCACCACGAAGTTGCCCACAGGCAGGCTGTCGAACAGGTATCGGCCGGCTACACCCACCCTGGTGACCGTGGTGGTGGTGGCGAAAAACTGGTCGGTGCCCGGCGTGTAGACCCCGTTGTTGTCGGTGTCCCGGTACAGGTTAAGCCGAACGCCGTCCACTCCTGTCTCGCCAGCGCCGGGCTCGTACAGTCCATTGTCATTCACGTCAATCCACACCTGGTTGCCCAGGCTCATACGGCCGGCGGGAAGCTGCACGCCTGCGTCACGCGTGGGGTCGTACTGGTAAGGCGCCAGGGTGAAAACGGTCGTGCGGCCGTTGGCCGGGTTGGCGTCGGAGTCGGCGGCGTCGTCGCTGCCTTGGTCCTGCAGCGTGAAAACAGCGTCGGCCGGCGGCACGAACTCCAGGAAGTAGCTGCCCGGCGCCAGGCCGTCGAAGAGATAGTAGCCTGGGTTGCCGCTCACGTCGTTAGCCGTCGTGCGCGTGCCCACCAGCGCGCCGTCGGCCGTGTACAGGCGCACTGTCACGCCGTTGAGGCCGTTGGCCGCCGGCTCGTCCTGCAGGCCGTTGTGGTCCTCGTCGTGCCAGACGTAGTTGCCCACGGCAGCCACCGGCGCCTCCGGCAGGTAGAACCCCTGGTCCCAGGTGAAGTCGAACTCGCCGGCGTCCAGGGTGGTGATCGGGGTGATGGTGGCCGGTAGCCCGCGCACCGCGGTCGGCGCGCCGTCGGAGTCCACGCTGTTGTCGCTGCCCTGGTCGGCCGGCGAGACGGCGTAGACCGGCGGCTTGAAGAAGACGGCGTAGTAGTCGCCTGCCGGCAGGTTGGAGAACAGGTACCGGCCGTCGCCGCTAGTGAGGGTAAAGCTGACTAGCATGTCGGCGGCGGTATCGGCTACGCCGTCGCCGTTGTCGCGATAGAGCTCGACCCGCACACCGTTGAGGCCGGACTCGCTGGGGTCCTGCACGCCGTCGCGATCCTCGTCTAGCCAAGCCCGGTCGCCGTAGCCCGCCGGGAGGATGGGCAACACCTTGATCCCCACCTTGATAGGCTCGGTGGGCAGCAAGCTCAGGCCGTTGTCGTTGCGCGTGGCCACCACGCCGAAGGAGTTCCAGGCGACCTCGCCGCCCGTCGGCGCGTCGATGGGCGCGCGCATGGCCCAGGAGAGCTCCAGCCGATCGCCGCCCTGCAGCACAATGTCGCCGAAGTCGAAGCGCAGTGAGCGCACGGCGGTGATGTCGGCCGGAGGCACGGCGGACCAGGCAGGCGGCGTGCAGCCGGCCGGATAGGGATCGGGATCGCCCATGTCGTTGCGGCACGGGTTGGATGCCGTGCTGTAGTACACGGTCACGCCCGCGGGCGCGGTCACCGGGCCGGCCAGGAATGGGGTCCACTGCGTGTGGCGCGGATCGGGCGTCACCACCCCGCGATCGCCGACGATGGGCAGGATATCGGTGATGGAGAGGTTGCGCAGGGGGACGTTGCCCGAGTTGATCACCACCAGGCGGTAGTCGGCCTGGCCGCCGGGGCTGGTCTGGCCGGAGGCAGGGTACTTGCTCCAGTCGGTGTCCAGCGCTCCCTTAACCCATTTCACCGAGTCCAGAGAAGCGGCCGAGGCCACATAGAAGGGCGCTCCGAACTGGCTGATAGTGTCTGTGGTGCTGCCGTCGCCGTCCAGGTCCAGCTGGTCCTTGATGGGTCGCTCATAGACCACCACCGACGGCTGAATGGCCTCGACCACGGACACGTTGGAGTAGTTGTAGATCTCGCCGGCCGGCGCGCCGGGCTTCACCCGGGTCAAGAAGGTGACCGTTGCCCAGGTGTTGGGCGGGAAGACGTGGTTGTACTGCCAGCGGATCAAGGTACGGCCGGTGCCGTTGTAGTTGGGGAAGATGCCCAGCAAGGTGGGCGGAGGCGCAGCCGCCGTGTTGTAGTTGGGCACAGCCGGGTCGGAGTTGGTGTTGTCCACGGCCGCAAAGGAGCCCTCCACGTACTCCAGCCACGCCGGCAACAGGTCCATGCCCATGCCGTTCACCATGGGGAAGCTGGCCGCGGAATTGTTGGCTACCTCGGCATACCAGCGGATGGTGGCGCCCGGCGGCACGCTGGCCGGCGTGGCCGAGTGCTTGTACTTCCACGCTTCGGGCCGCACCGAGCCGAGGCTCACGGACGCGGTCGCACGGCTCAGCCTGTCGGTTCGACTGCCGTCGCCGTCCAGGTCGTTGCTGTCGGTCACGGCGTTGCTGTAGGTAACGGGGCCGCCCTGTGCGCTCTCGACCACCGAGACGTAGGACGCGTTGGTGTGCGTCCCGGCCGACGCACCCGGCTTGAAAGTCGTCTTGAACAGGATCGTGGCGCGGGTGCCGGGCGGAAACGTGTGGTTATACTGCCAGCGGATCAGGGTGCGGCCGGTGCCGTCGTAGTTGGGGAACACGCCGAGCAACGTGGGCGCTGGCGCGCCGGCCGTGTTGTAGTTGGGCCTGGCCGGGTCGTAGTTGGCAGCCGTCACCTCGGCGAAGGAGCCCGGGACGTAGTCCATGCCGGCCGGCAGCAGGTCCATGCCCATGGGGTCGACCATCGGAAGGTCGGAGTCCGTGGCGTTGATCACCTCGACGTACCAGGTGACCTCCTGGGCGCTGGAGACGTTGTTAGGGATGGTGGAGAGCCGATACTTGCCCGCAGTGGGCCGCACCTGGGGCACGTACACCGTTACACAGGTCTGCCGCGACAGGTTCACCGCCCTGGCCGAGTTGTAGTCGGCAGTGAAGGCCATGGTGTTGCAGACCTGGTCGCCGTCGGCGATGGTGCGCGGGGGACTGCCCCAGCCGGTTTGCAGTAGGGAGCCGTTGAGCCGCAAGCGGTGGTCAATGGCAAACCCAACCGGCACGGTGCCCATTTCAAACCGCACGTAGCTGACGTAGACTCCGGCAGGCAATCCCAGGGCGCTGACCGACAAGGTCGCGCCGGCCGCGCCAGAGCCGCCGGGGAAGGGCGACCCGGGCCAGGTGTATTCGGTCGCGCCGGTATCGGAGCGCCGATAGATGACGCGGATGAAGTTGCCGCCCGGTCCGTTGACTATGCCGGGCAGGCGGATGGAGCTCAGCGCGAAGTTCTGCGGCAGCTCGTCTGCGATGGTGAAGTTATCCAGCGGCACGTTGCCCGTGTTGTCCGCGTCCAGCTCGAAGTAAAAGCTTTGCCCGACCCTGGGCGTCGCGTTGCTAGAGGCCTTTGCGGCAGAGCCGTTGGGGCTGGGCACGAAGCTTTGCAGGGTGGTGTTCTGACTGTCGCTGCCCGCGCAGCTCTCGCCGCCGACCACCGTCAGCGCCATCGCCTCTGTGAGGGTCACTGTCTGGCCCTGGGAGAAGCGGGAGGCATCAAAGCGGACCACCAGCGTTCGCTCCACGGCCATGCCTGCGGCGCCGTTGGCCGGGACGGCACCGATGGTCCAGGTCACTACCACGGGGTCGCCGGCCGTGCCGGATCCGGAGACAGTGCCGCCGCCGGCATCCTGAATGTCGGCCGGCAGGACGCCCACCGGCAGGGTGACCGCCAACGTGCCGTTGAGCACGTTCAGGTTCCCTTCCACCGGGCTGGGGCGGTCCACCCGCGCCCGATAGGTGAGATTGGCGCCCAAGGTGCCGCTGCTGGGCCCGGTGATGTTGGCGATCCAGCGACAGGACGCGGTGGCAGTGATGGAGACCGGGTTGCTGGTGGCGGGCTCGGTGTTGTCGCCGTCTATGGTCGCCGTGTTGTCGGCTACCGTTCCGTTGGGCGTGGAGCCGTTGGGAAAACGTACCAAGATGCCCAGTTGGCCGCTGGAGCCGGCCGGCAGCGGATCTACGAAGACGAAAGTCACTTTGCCGGTGCCGGGATCGTAGGAGGTGCTGGCAATGTGGACAGTTGTTTGAAGCTGTACGTCCTCCGCAGCCCACGACAGATCCGGATCGAGATAGTCCACCAAGGTGATGTTCCGACCGTCCTCGGTGGTGCTGGCATAGGCGTAGTTGATCAAATAGCGGAACGAGTTGCCGGCCGGCACGGTGGTCAAACCGTTCTCGATCATCTTCGAGACGGTCACGGTACCACCGTCGGTAGGAGCGGCGACGTGAACAGCCCCTGATAGGATGGCGGTTGGCAGCGATGAGGGCGCGGCCAGCGCCGACGGCGCCGGCCACAGGCTGAACGCAAGCGTCCAGACGATGAAAACGACCGACCAGACTTGACCTCTCCGGGATCGGGCGCCGCACGTTGGCCACATCGGGGAAGCCTCCTTGTCGCTTCTATTTTGGAAGCAGAGGATCAGTCGAACCACCGACCGGGTTGACACCCAAGCCCCGCTCAGCGCTTTGCCCTCCGATGCATTTGACGTTGGAAGGGGTGAGGGAAGATGAGCTGCCGGGAGGAAGGACCGATGCTTACCTGGCGCTTTACTAGCTGCCTACTTGCTACTTGCTGCGCGTGGAGAGCTGCGCAACTAACGTATCACCCTAGGCAAAGCGTCGGGTCTCCACCCCTGTTTCAGGGGGCTTTTCGGCTCTGTGGGCCCAAGGGTGACATCCTGCATCAACTGCGTAGCTCTTATTTCCTAACAACTAGGGACGTGCTGTAGTGATACTTGGTTACGGATTGTCATAGATTTTATACACTTCTTCATAAAACAGCAAATCAAAGGTCAGAATATCTATGATACCACTTCGTTCTGACCCTCCGTCGCACTGCTCATCCGGCGTTGGAGGGCGCCTGGCGGGCCGTGATGAGCCCGAAACCGACTGAAACCGAAGCGGCATGCCCTAGCCACAACGCCGCACGGGCTTCGCCTTCAAGCTACCTTGAGTTACGTACTGTCATCGAATTTCCCCTTAAATTGTAGTAGAATTTGTGATAGTCTGTCGTTACAATTCGCTAACAAACCGAGCACATCGGTGACAAAAAAAGACACCTGCCCAAGACGTCCCGTGGGACGCCGAGAGCAGACGTGCTGCCCTCTGCCGTCCCAAGGTACTTGGGCAGGTGAGCGAAAAGAGCAGCCTGGCTACAAGACCTCGGACGCCTTGCGAAGCCTTCCGCCAGGAAGCTCCTAACAGGCTACATCGGTCGCAGGCTCCCGGGTCTCGGCGGCGCTAATGGTGTCTACCGCAGGCTCTGACCCTTTGCGGGATCTCAGTCGAGCAAGGCGTGTTCCAACGCATACCGAGTCAGATCGGCGTTGGACTTGAGCTCCATTTTGTCCATGATGCGAGCGCGGTAGGTGTAAACCGTGGCCACGCTCAGCCCCAGCTCTTGGGCGATGTCGGTCACCGAATGGCCGGCCGCCAGGCGGGTGAAGACGGCCATCTCTCGATGCGACAGCCGCTCGTGAGGCGCCTTGATCTCCCCCAGGCTCTCGGCTAGGAGCTCGGCCACCTCGGTGCTGATGTAGCGGCCGCCTTGGTGAATCCGACGAATAGCCTGTACCATCTCGTCGGCGGCACGCTCCTTCGTCAGGTAGCCTGCGGCGCCGAGCTGCAGCGCGCGGATGGCAAAGCGCTCCGCCGGATGCATGCTGACCACCAGCACGCGCGGCCGCTCACGGCGCTTGCGCAGCTCCGACAACACCTCCAGCCCGCTGGGGCCGGGCATGGAGAGATCCAGCACGACGACGTCAGCCTGGACCTGCGACAGCTGACTGAGCAGCTCCGCTGAGTCGGCGGCCTCGCCTACTACCTCGATGTCCGGCTCGTCCTGCAGAAGGCGGCGCATCCCCTGGCGCACTAAAGTGTGATCGTCGGCGAGAAAAACACGGATCATCAGCGGCCTCGCTTTGCTCTTGAACGCTTTGCCAACGGAACCGGCATGGTCACCA
>JANWYQ010000158.1 GCA_025055015.1 Caldilineales bacterium | reverse complement strand
CGCAGGTTCAGGCGCATCAACCACCTCCCTGCTCAGCCTCCGCCCCGTTGGCGGGGACCTCCGGCGGCGCAGGCTGAGCCGCGCGGCGCTGCTTCAGCTCGAAGTAGCCGCGCAGGATGTCCTGGGCGATGGGCAGGGCCGTGCGCGAGCCCTCGCCGCCGTTGTACACGAACACCACCAGCGCGATCTCGGGGTTCTCGTAGGGCGCAAAGGCCGTGAACCAAGCATGGCTAGGCAGCCGGCCGTTGGGCAGCAGGCCGATGTCAGGGTCGTAGAACTCGCCGGTGCCGGTCTTGCCCGCCACGGTCACCCCCGGCACCGACAGGTCCTTGGCCGTGCCGTTGGGGTAGTTCACCGCAGCCCACATGCCCTCGCGCACCAGGTCAATGTTCTTGGGGTCAACGGGCAGCTCCCGGATGAGCTCCGGCCCGAACTCCTGCACCACGTTGCCCTCGGCGTCCACAATGCGGCGCACCAGTTGCGGCCTGTACAGGTAGCCGCCGTTGGCGATGGCCGCAGTGGCGTTGAGCACCTGCAGCGGCGTGGCCAGCAGCGCGCCTTGGCCGATGCCCATGTTGTAGGTGTCGCCCGCCGACCAGGTCTCGGCGTAGGTCAGTCGCTTCCAACGGGGCGTGGGCACCAGGCCGGGGTTTTCGCCCGGCAGGTCAATGCCGGTGACCTCGCCGAAGCCGAAGAGGTGGGCGTACTCCACCAGCTTGTCAATGCCCAGCCCGTAGAAGGTCTTGCGATAGCCGCCGGCCACCTGGTAGAAGAAAATGTCGCAGGACACCGCCAACGCCTCGCGCACGTTGATCATGTAGTGGCCCGTCTTCTGGGTGTGGATCCAGCAGTAGAAGGGGCGGGCATAGCGCGGGTCATCGGGGAAAAAGCGGTTGTCCACCCAGATGATGCCGTCCACCTGGCCATCGAAGCTGTCGCCCAAGCGGGTGCGCTCGTCAATCACCCCTTCCTGCAGCGCGCCGGCCGCGGTGACGATCTTGAAGGTGGAGGCGGGCGGATAGAGGCCGCTGATGGCGTGGTTCATCAGCGGCCGCCGCTTGTCCTCGATCAGCGCGCGGTACTCGGCAGCGCTGATGCCTCGGGCGAAGAGGTTGTTGTCGTAGGTCGGCAAGCTCACCAGGGCCAGCACCTCGCCGGTGCGCGGGTCCATAGCCACGGCCGCGCCGATCTGGGCGCGCACGCGCCTCAAGCCGGCGCGCAGGGCCTGGTCCACCAGCGCCTGCAGGTCCAGGTCCACGGTGAGCACCAGGTTGTGGCCGGGCGCGCTGGGCACCACGTCGCCCACCGTGCGCACCTCGCGGCCGTTGACGTCCACCTCGATGTGGCGCCGGCCGTTGCGGCCTCGCAGCGCCTTCTCGAAGGTGAACTCCAGCCCGGCCAGCCCCACCTGATCGTACGGCCGATAGCCCTCCGCCACGTAGACGTCCACGTGCTCCTGCGGGATCGGCCCCATGTAGCCCAAAAGGTGCGACGTCAAGGTGCCGCTGATGTACTCTCGCACGGGGTCTACTTTAAGGAAGATGCCAGGCAGGCTGTAGCTCTCCTCCGCGACGGCGAAGGCCACCTCGCGGTCCACCTGGCTGGCCAGGGTAATGGGCAGGTAGGCGCTGCCCTTCCACGCCGTCTCCACCTGCTCCAAGGCCTGGTCCACCGTGAGGATGTTGCGAAAACGCGGGGGGCCGGTCACGTTCGGCTCTGGAGGCACCTCGACGAGGGCCGCTGCGGCCTGGCCGGCCATGGACGGCCCCGGCCGCTCCACCGCGGCGTTGACCATGATCTCCGTCACCCGCTCCAACACGCGGCGGGTCTCCTCCTCGTCCTCGGGCAGGTCGGCCGGGGTGGCTACCACGCTGAAGCTAGGCCGGTTGCGCACCAGGATGCGGCCGTTGCGGTCGTACATCACCCCGCGGGGGCCCTGCACCTCCACCAGGCGAAAGCGGTTTTGATCGGCGCGAGCGCGCAGCGCGTCCCCCTGGACCATCTGAATGCGCCACAGCTGGACCACCATGACGGCGAACAGCGCCACGGTCAGGATGCGCAGGAACAGCAGCCGGGCCGACGGCGGCAGCGGTCGGGTCAGCACGTCGTCACTCCAGGGGCAGCCGCTCTCCACCCACCCGACGGCTGAGCACGGCCACGAGAGGATAGAGCGGCAGGGAAAGCACGGCGTTGATCACGATCTCCAGCCCCACGAGAGGCGCCAACACATCGGTCGGCGGCAGAGAGTGGCCGCTGACAGCTAGCAGGGCCATGTGCACCAGGTTAGCGATCAGCGTGCCCGCGGCCACCATCAGCAGGGGCAAGAGCGGACTGGTGATGTGGAGCACGCTGGCCACCTGGCCCACCGCCGCTGCGGCTGCCAACAGGCCCGCCGTGTACAGGCCAAAGGGTCCGCTGCCCAGCGCGTCCAGCCACAAGCCGCCCACCAGGGCCCAGGCCAGCGCCGAACGGGTCCGCTGCAGCAGCGCCCAGCTCACCACCACCACCGTCACCAGCCCCGGCGCAACCCCGCGCACCGCCAAGACCGGCATCAGGGAGACCTGGAGCAACGCCAACAGGCCGATGCCGAAGAAGACCAGATACGGGTTCATGGCGGACCGCCCTCAGCGCGGCAGGTCGGGAATGGGCACGAAGTTGGTCACCACCAGCACGTTCTCCAGGCTGTTGAAGTCCACCGTGGTGCGCACCACCGCGCGCTGGAACATCTCCACGTCGTTCTGCTCGACGCTGACCACCTGGCCGATGGGGATGCCGGCCGGAAAGTTGCCGGCCTCGCCCGACGTCAACACGATGTCGCCCACCGCCACCGGCTGATCCGGGGGCAGGTAGTCCAGCACCGGCGGCTGGTTGGCCCGGCCGCGTAGAACACCGCGCATACGAGAGCTCTGCAGCATGGCGTTGACCATGCTGTCGCTGTCGGTGATCAACAGCACGCGCGAGGTGGTGTTGTACACCTCCGACACCCGACCCACCAGGCCTCGCTCGGTGACCACCGGCATGCCGACGCGGATGCCGTGGCGCTCGCCCAGGTCAATCAGCACCGCCTCCACCAGGTTGCCCGGCTCGCGGCTGACGACGCGACCGACCACCTGGCCGCCGCGGTAGGAGTTGCTGGGTGTGGTGTTTGCGAAGTTCAGCAGCGCCCGCAGTCGCTCGTTCTCGGCCTCCACCTCGCTCAGGCGCAAGTTCTCGATGGTGAGGCTGGCCACCAGGGCCTCTAGCTCGGCGTTGCGCTGACGCAGGGTGGCCAAGTCGTCCACCGTCGAGAAGATGGTGCGCAGGTTGTTGCCCAGACGGCTCAGGCTCGCCTGCAGGGGCAAGGTGAGGCGCGCAGTGGCGCTGCGCACTGGCCGAGCCACGGCGCTGTTGGACAGCACAAGGGCCGCAACAGCCACCAGCAGCGCCAACGCTAGCCAGCGGGCACGAGCACGGCGAGAAACGTGGGTGAACATGACAAAACAAGCGTGCCCGGCGCGCAGGCCCCGGGCACGGGGAAAGGTGCTCGACGAAGGCGGCCACCGATCACTGGTGGATGGTGCTGCCGCGCTGCATGGAGACCAGCACCTTGCGCAGGGTGTCCATCTCCTCCAGGATCTTCTCCGCGCCGCGCGCCACACAGGTCAGCGGGTCGTCGGCAATGCGCACCTTCATGCGGATCTCCTCCGAGAGGCGCGTGTCCAAGCCCCGCAGCAGCGCGCCGCCGCCCGCCAACACCACGCCGTCGGCCATCAGGTCGGCGATTAGCTCCGGCGGGGTCTCGTCCACTGCGCTGCGCACCGTCTCCACAATCACGCTGACCGACGGAGTGAGGGCCTCCCGCAGCTCCACGCTGGAGACGTCAATGGCCTCCGGCAGGCCGGTGATCAGGTTGCGCCCGCGCAGGGTGACGGTGATCTCTTGGTCCAGGGGATAGGCAGAGCCGGCCAGGATCTTGGCCTCCTCGGCCATGCGCTCGCCGATCAGCAGGTTGTACTTCTGGCGGGCATAGGCCATGATGTCCTCGTCCATCTCGTCGCCGGCGACGCGAATGGAGCGGGCCACCACGATGCCGCCCAGGGCGATGACGGCCACCTCGGTGGTGCCGCCGCCGATGTCCACGATCATGCTGCCCCGGGCCTCGGTGACGGGGAGGCCGGCGCCGATGGCCGCGGCCATGGGCTCCTCCACCAGGAAGGCCTCGCGTGCACCCGCGCTCACCGCGGCGTCGTGCACGGCGCGCTTCTCCACCTCGGTGACGCCGCTGGGGATGCCGACCACCACCCGCGGCCGCGGGATGCTGAACAACATCCGCTCGTGCACCTTGCGGATGAAGTAGTGGAGCATCTGCTCCGTGATGTCGAAGTCGGAGATCACGCCGTCGCGCAGGGGGCGGATGGCCACGATGTTGGCCGGGGTGCGGCCCACCATCTCCTTGGCCTCGGCGCCGACGGCCAGCACTTTCTTCGTCTTCTTGTCAATGGCTACCACGGAGGGCTCGTTGATCACGATGCCCTTGTTGCGCACGTTGACCAGCGTGTTCGCGGTGCCCAGGTCAATGCCGATGTCCAGAGAAAACAGGCCAAGCAGCCAGTCGAAGGGTCGAAACACGCGTTTGCGTTCCTGCCTTTGCTTAGGGTTGGGTCCACGGGCACGCGCCACGTCAGCAGCAAGCTGCCGGGCGGCACCCCGCCATTATACCATCGGTGAGGAATTGGAGAAAAGCGCGACAAGGCTACGCGGCGGCGAGCCACTCCAGCCACGGCTCCAGCCCCTCGCCGGTGCGGCAGGAGAGCAGGAAGATCGGCGCGCGTTGGTTGACCGCCCGCACCCCGCGCTCGAAGGCAGCCACGTCGAAGTCCACAAAGGGCAGCAAGTCTATCTTGTTCAGCACCACGGCGTCCATGGTCACGAAGCTGCCGGGGTACTTCAAAGGCTTGTCGTCCCCCTCGGGCACGCTGGCCACCAGCACCCGGCGGTGCTCGCCTAGGAGGAAGTTGGTGGGGCACACCAGGTTGCCCACGTTCTCGATGAGGAGCAGGTCCAGCTCGGCCAAGGGCAGGCCGGCCAGGGCGTCGGCCACCTGCGGGGCGTCCAGGTGACAGCCGCCGCCGGTGTTGATCTGCACCGCGGGCGCGCCGGCGGCCGCCACGCGATCGGCGTCAATGCGGGAGGCCAGGTCCCCCTCGATCACGCCGATGCGGCGCCGTCCGCGCAGCCCCTCGATGCTGCGCAGCACCAGGCTGGTCTTGCCTGCGCCGGGGGAGGCCATGAAGTTGACCACGGCGATGCCGTAGCGGTCGAAGACGCTGCGGTTCTGCAGGGCGATCTGGTCGTTGGCCGAGAGCACCTGCTCGACCACGGGGATCTGGACGGTCATGGAGTCACTCCACCTCGATGCTCTCCACCAGCAGCTCGTTGCCGCTGAGCAGGTCGCCGCCCAGGCCGCCACACGCCGGGCAGACCCACAGGACGCCCTCTTCAGGCCGGAACTCGGCCCGGCACTGCCGGCAGCGCACCTGGGTCGGCACCCGCCGAACGTTCAACGCAGCGGCCTCGGCCGGGGTTCCCCGGCTCAGCAGGTCGAAGTAGAACTGGATAGAGTCAGGCACGTAGCCGGTCAGCTCGCCCACCACCAGGTTGACGGCGGTGATGCGCCGGGCGCCGTGGCGCTGAGCCTGGCCGACGGCGATGTCTAGGACGCTCTGGGTGATGGCCAGCTCGTGCATGGACGCCTCGGCGTGACACGACAGGGACGCCAGGCCCGCCTACCGCACCTTGATCACGTAGGTCCAGCCGTAGGGGTCCTCAGCCCGGCCGTACTGGATGTCGGTGAGGGCCTGGTACAGCCGACGGGCCACCGGGCCGGCCTCGAAGTTGTTGACGATCACCTCGCGGGTCTTGGTGCCGAGCTTGCCCACCGGCGCGATGACTGCGGCCGTGCCCATGCCGAAGGCCTCGGTCACCTTGCCGGCCTCGATGTCGTCCAAAAGCTGGTAGACGTCAATGCGCTCCTCGCTGACGGTGTAGCCCAGGTCGGGCGCCAGCTTGAGCACGGAGTCGCGGGTGATGCCGGGGAGGATGGAGCCGGTGAGGGCCGGGGTGATGATGTGCGAGCCCTCCACCACGAACGCGATGTTCATGGCGCCCACCTCCTCCACGTACCGCCGCTCGATGGCGTCCAGCCAAAGCACCTGCTGGTAGCCCAGGGCCTTGACCTGCTCGGTGACGTAGAGGCTGGCCGCGTAGTTGCCGCCCACCTTGACGTCTCCGGTGCCGCCCCGCACCGCGCGCACGTAGTCCTCGCTGATGAACACCGCCACCGGCTTCAGGCCGGCGGCGAAGTAGGGCCCCACCGGCGAGAGGATGATGAAATGCAGATAGGTCTGGCTGGCGGTGAGCCCCAGGGCCACGTCTGCGGCGATCATGGTGGGGCGGATGTAGAGCGCGGCGCCGTCCTGGCTAGGGATCCACTCGTGCTCCAGGCGCACTAGCTCAGTGATGGCCTCCAGGTGCTCCTCGGGGTCCACGGGCGGCATGCACAGCCGCTCGGCGGAGCGGTTGAAGCGACGGGCGTTCTCGATGGTGCGGAACAGGTTGACGTTGCCGTCCGGCCGCCGATAGGCCTTGGTGCCCTCGAAGATCTCCTGGCCGTAGTGGAAGACCAAGGTCGCCGGGTCCAGCACGAAGGGGCGATAGGGCCCGATGGTGGCGTCGTGCCAGCCGCGCTCGGGCGAGTACTTCTGCGTGAACATGCGGCGGGTGAAGGTGCGGCCGAAGATCAGCGGCTCCGGCAGGCGCACCGGCTGATCGGCGTCGGGCAACGGCTCAATGGTCAACTGCATGGTTGTTACCTCCGCGGGTCGGTGAACGGTGATCGGTGATCGGTGACCAGTCATCGGTGAACTGTCTACCTGCCGGTGTGGATCGCGCTGAGCAGGTCGAACGGCCGAGGCTGGTGGCGTCCCTAGCGTGTCAGACAACGGGCGAGCGGCCGGCCGCCGGGCAGACCTCTCCGCCGCAGACGGGCTAACGCGGCTTCAGCGCACGGGTGACGATGAAGGTGGCGATGTAGCGGTCCAGCGGGTGGTCGGGCCAGCGATCCTCGTAGAAGCCGACGAGCACGAAGCCGGCGTCCAGCTGCCCGCCGATCTGGTCCTCCAGGCTGTGGCCGAACTCCAGCGGGTGGCCCTGGTCCAGCAGGCGTCGGCGCTCGGCCTCGCTCAGGCTTTCCAGGTCGGAGTAGGGGATGGCGTGCCTGACCTCCAACACCCCTTCCTCGTCCGCCTTGAACAGGTCGAAGATGTAGGCCACGGGGTTGACGAAGCCGCTGATCAGGCTGCCGCCCCGCCGCAGCACCCGATAGCACTCCCGCCACACCGGCCGCACGTCGGGCACGAAGAGGTTGGACACCGGGTGCACGATCAGGTCGAAGCTGGCGTCGGCCAGCACCGACAGGTCGGCCATGTCCCCTTCCACGGTGACGAGGGAAAGGGCATCCCGCTCCGCCACGCAGCGGTCCTGGGCGAGCTGGCGCGGGGAGTTGTCGAACACGGTGACGTTGGCGCCGGCTGCGGCCAAGATCGGCCCCTGTTGCCCACCGCCCGAGGCCAGGCAGAGCACGTCCACCCCGCGCAGGTCGGCGGGAAACCAGCGCCGCGGCGCCGGCCGCGTGGGGGTCAACAGGATCTGCCACTCCCCGCGGCGGGCTGCGGCCGTCACCTCGGGCCCGACGGGAATGGTCCACTCGCTGCCGTCCTGGACGGCTCGGTCCCAGGCAGCGCGGTTGTAGGCACGGACATCCACGGCGCTAATGGTAACACAGGCGGCGCGGCCGGGCAAACGCTGGAACACGGAGTTGGACCAGCTCACCCCACGCCGGCAGCGGAGCCTGTCGAAGCCGCCGGCCATTTGCGGCGGCCTCCTTTTCGTGGTATAGTGCAAGCACCCGTTTAGACGCGCTGCGTCATCCCCGTCTGCCAATCCACAAATCAAGGAGGATCTTGCACCTATGGCTATTCCGTTCATGTCCGAGGAGTGGGCCGTCGCCCTGAAGGATGCCATCAACACCAACGACGCCTATCGCGAGGCCGCCGCCACCTGGGAGGGCGACTTCTATTTCATCGCCGAGCTGGGCGACGGCAGCACCAAGACCATCTACCTGGACCTGTGGCACGGCGAGTGCCGCGATGCCTTCGTGGTGAACGACGCAAGCGTCAAGACGCCGGAGTTCGAGGTGTCGGGCAAGATCCCGGCCTGGAAGAAGGTGCTGGCCAAGCAGGTGGACCCCATCCAGGCGCTGATCACCCGCCAGCTCAAGCTCAAGGGCAACATGGCCAAGGTGCTACGGGCCGTCAAGGCCGCGCAGGAGCTGGTGAACTCTGCGACCAAGGTGCCGACGGAGTTCCCGGAGTGATGCAACTATGTGGATCTTCAGCAGCCCCAGGATTGTGTTCGGCGAGGACGCGCTAAACTACCTGGAGGAGCTTCGAGGGCGCCGGGCGTTCTTCGTCACCGACGCCAACATGGTGCGCCTGGGCTTCGTGGAGCGGGTCCAGAAGCACCTCCGGGCTGCCGGCCTCGAAAGCGCTGTTTTCGCCGATGTAGAGCCGGAACCGTCGCTGCAGACGGTGCGGCGGGCGGCCGAGCAGATGGCCCAGTACCAGCCCGACTGGGTGATCGGCCTAGGCGGCGGCTCGGCCATGGACGCAGCCAAGGCCGCCTGGCTGCTCTACGAGTGCCCCACCGCAGATCCGGCGGCCATCAACCCCATGGAGACCTACGGCCTGCGCCAGAAGGCGCGGCTGGTGGCCATCCCCACCACCTCCGGCACCGGCTCGGAGACCACCTGGGCCACGGTGCTCACCGACACCGACATCGGCATGAAGCTCTCCATGGGCACCCACGAGCTGACGCCCGACCTGGCCATCGTGGACCCCAGCCTGGTGACCAGCATGCCCCCGCGCATCACCGCGGACACGGGCATGGACGTGCTCACCCACGCGGTGGAAGGCTACACCAGCACCATGCACAACGACTTCAGCGATGGGCTGTGCCTGAAGGCCACGGCGCTGGTGTTCCAGTACCTCCCCCGCGCCTACGCCAACGGCCAGGACATGGAGGCGCGCGAGCACATGCACAACGCGGCCAGCATCGCGGGCCTGGGCTTCGGCAACTCCATGGCGGCCCTGGCCCACGCCATGGGCCACTCCCTGGGCGCGGTGTTCCACGTGCCCCACGGCCGCTCGGTGGGCCTCTTTCTGCCCTACGTGATCGAGTTCACCGCCAACGGCGGCGGCACCCGCTACGCGGACATCGCCAAGTTCCTGGACCTGCCGGCCGAGGACGAGGCCCAGGGCGCGGCCAGCCTGGTGGCCGCCATCCGCGACCTGCAGCGCCGCATTGACTTCGCCACCAGCGTCCAGCAGCTGGGCGTGGACCGTGAGGACTTCGAGGCCGCGCTGCCCAAGCTGATCGCCAACGCCGAGGCGGACAATCAGCTGTTCTTCAACGCGCGCTTCGCCAACAGCGAGGACCTGGCCAAGCTGTTCATGTGCGCGTACGAAGGGCGGTCGGTGGACTTCTGATGGTATGACTACACCACTCCCTGGCTACCACGGCAGACTGCTGCGCGTCGACCTGACGGCCGGCCGCTGGTGGGACGAGCCGCTCAACCCCGACTACGCCCGCCACTTCTTGGGCGGCAGCGGGCTGGGCGCGCGCTACTTGGCGGACTACGTTGCCGCCGACACCGACCCCCTAGGCCCGGACAACCCGCTGATCTTCATGACCGGCCCCTTCGTGGGCACGCCGATCCCGGCGGCCGGCCGCTACAGCGTCGTGGCGCGCTCGCCCCTCACCCGCCTGGTGGGCGAGGCCAACGGCGGCGGCCACTGGGGGCCCGCGCTGCGCCAGGCCGGCTACGACGGCATCCTCATCACCGGCCGCGCGCCGTCGCCGGTCTATCTCAGCGTGATCAACGGCAAGGTGGCGCTGCACGACGCGGGCCACCTGTGGGGCCTCAACCACTACGACACCCAGGACCAGGTCAAGGCCGCCCACGCCGAGGAGAAGGTGCGCCTGCACGTGGCCACCATCGGCGCGGCCGGCGAGAACTCGGTCAAGTACGCCGCGGTGATGAACGACCACGGCCGCGCGGCGGCCCGCACCGGCCTGGGCGCGGTAATGGGCAGCAAGCGGCTCAAGGCCATCGTCTGCGGCGGCAAGGCCGAGGCGCCCATGGCCGACCCGGCGGCGTTCAAGCAGTTCCTGCGCGCGGCCATGCGCTTCGTGGTGGAGGACTTCTTCGTGGTCGGCCTGCGCATGTCGGGCACCATCATGGGCGCGGACGTGGGCTACATGTACGGCGACACGCCCATCCGCTACTTCACCGCCAGCACCGACCCGCAGATCGAGGAGGGCATCAACGCCACGGTGTTGATGGACACCATGCTCGACCGCCAGGTGCCCTGCTACCGATGCCCCATCTCCTGCGGCCGTGAGGTGCACCTGGACCGCTACACGGTCGAGCGCAGCGCGGTGACCGGCAGCGAGACCCCGCGCGTGGACGGCCCGGAGTACGAGACCGCGGTGGGCTTCAGCGCGCTGATCGGCGCCAACGACCTGCAGGGCGCAGCCTACGCCGGCCACCTGTGCAACCTCCACGGCCTGGACACCATCTCCACCTCTCACACCATCGCCTTCCTCTTCTACCTCTACAACCAGGGCATCGTCACCCAGGCGCAGACCGACGGCCTGGACCTGCGCTGGGGCAACCTGGCAGCGGCCATCGAGCTGGTGGAGAAGATCGCCCACCGCCGTGGGATCGGCGACCTGCTGGCCGAGGGGACGGACGCAGTGGCGCGGCACTTCGGCGTGCCGGAGCTGGCGGTCACCGTCAAGGGGCTGGAGGTGCCCTACCACGACCCGCGCGCCTTCTCCGGCCAGGCGCTGGTCTACGCCACCACCAGCCGCGGCGCGTGCCACATGGCCGGCGACTACTACGAGGTGATCCGCGGCCGCGTGGTGCCTGAGTTCGGCCTGGACCTGGTGGACCGCCATGCGCAGGACGTGGAGGTGGCGCGGCTGGCGGCCCGCACCATGGACTACCGCAGCTTCACCAACTCGGCCATCCTGTGCCACTTCGAGGACGTCACCGCGGACAACGTGGTGGGGCTGCTGCAATCCCTCACCGGCTGGCCGGTGGACTACGCCGAGGTGATGCGCCTCGGCGAGCGGATCAGCGTGTTCAAGCGGGTGCTCAACTTCCGCCTGGGCGCCACCCGCGCCGACGACCGGCTGCCCAAGCTGCTGCGCCAGCGCATCGAGGCCGGCGGCACCGAGGGCTTCGTGCCCGACATTGACCTGCTGCTGGACCTCTACTACGGCGTGCGACAGTGGGACCCGGCCACGGGCAAGCCGCTGCCGGCCAAGCTGCGGGAGCTGGGCCTGGAGGCGTGGACGGCCGAGCTGTGGGGCGAGGCAGTTCCGGCATGAGCGCAGCAGCGGAGCCGAGGGCCTGCGACGGCCCAGCGCCGGACGCCGCCCGCCGGCGGCCGCGCATCGGCCTGGCGTTGGCCGGCGGCGTGATGCGCGGCCGCGCGCACCTGGGGGTGTTGCAGGTGCTGGAGGAGGCGGGCATCCGGGCCGACTTGGTCAGCGGGGTCAGCGCGGGCGCCGTGGTGGCCGCCCTGTACGCCTCCGGCATGTCGGTGGAGCGGATGTTGGCGCTCTCCCGCCACTACCGCTGGCGCAAGATCGTTCGCCCTATCCTGCTGAACCCCTTCCGCAGCGGCCTGGACCGCCTGGGGCTGTTCGACTTCTACAACCTGGAGATGGAGCTGATCCGCGCCATCGGCGACGTCACCTTCGACGAGCTACCCATCCCGCTGGTGGTGGGCGCCACCGACCTGCTGACGGGCGAGGCGGTGAACATCACCTCGGGCCGGGTGGCGGCTGCGGTGCGGGCGAGCGCGTCGGTGCCGGGCTTCGTAGCGCCGGTGCGCTACGGCGGCCGGCTGCTGTGCGACGGCTTCGCCAGCAACAACCTGCGCCTGCGCGTGCTGCACGAGATGGGCGCGGACGTGGTGATCGGGGTCAACATCATGCCCTTGCTGCACCGTCGCCCTCGCAACGCCTACTGGGCCGGCAGCGTGGCTCTCTCCAACCTGATCAGCCGCAGCCTGGACCCCTGCGACGAGGCCGACGTGCTGATCGAGCCGGACGTGGCCGAGATGGACTTTCTGATCCCCGACCACATCGAGCTGGTGCAGCGCGGCCGCGCGGCGGCCGAGGCGGCCCTCCCCCGCCTGCGCGCGCTGCTGGGGTAGCGCGAGGCAGGGGCCTCGGCTATCCGCTCGGGGGTCGAGGCTCTAGCCCAACGGTACTCAGCTTCGATCACCTTACCCGCCGGCTCAGGCCTCGACGCCGCACATCACCGAACCCACCGGCCAAGGCCTCGCCCTTCTGCTCATTCTCGTTCCCCCCGTCAAGGACTCTTCAGCCGGCCATCCGTGCGCATTCACCCTCCCCAACCCACCGGCAAAAGCTTCGACCCTCCGCTCATTCCCGTTCCTCCCGACACGGACTCGAGGCTTCAGCCGGCCATCCGTGCCCACCCACCCTCCCACAAACCCACCGGCAAAAGCCTCAACCCTCCGCTCGTTCCTCGTCCTCCCGACACGGACTCTCGAGGCTTCAGCCGGCCATCCGTGCACATTCACCCTCCCAAACCCACCGGCAAAAGCCTCGACACCAAGCTCTCCCGGCAACCCCAGTTTTGCCAGTCCGGGCAGAACCGGCTATCATCCGGGACGCTAGCAATCTAATCCCAGAACCAGCGACGGTTCTCAACCGAAGGAGGTCCTCATGTTAGTTGGCGAACGGATGTCCCACCCTGTGATCACCGTCTCCCCCGACACGCCGGTGCTGGACGCAGTGGACATGCTGCGCAAAGAGCGCATCCGCCGCGCGCCCGTGGTGCAGGACGGCAAGCTGGTCGGCATCGTGTCGGAGAAGGACATGCTCAACGCCTCCCCCTCCAGCGCCACCCTCCTGAGCGTGTGGGAGGTCCACTACCTGGTCAGCAAGATTAAGGTCAAGGACGTGATGACCAAGAAGGTGCTGACCGTCACCGAGGACACCCCCATCGAGGAAGCGGCCCGCATCATGGCCGACAACAAGGTGGGTGGCCTGCCCGTGATGCGGGACGGCAAGATCGTCGGCATCATCACCGAGACCGACATCTTCAAGCTGATGCTGGAGATGATGGGCGCGCGGCAAAAGGGCGTGCGCATCGCCGTGCTGGTGCCCAACGTAGCCGGCGAGATCGCCCAGCTCAGCCGGGCAGTGTTCGAGAAGGGGGGCAACATCATCGCCCTGGGCACCTTCGCCGGCGAGGACCCCTCCACGTCGGAGCTGGTGTTCAAGGTGGAGGGCGTGTCCGAGCAGGAGCTGCGCGCCACCCTGGCCCCCTTGGTCGTCAAGCTCAAGGACGTGCGGACGATTTGACCTCAGACTGGCCCAGTCGCAGAGATTGGGCCAGTCTTCGTCTCCGGTCCCTACTTTCCCGCCTTAGGCAGCAGCTTAGGGGTCACCAGCCACTGGAGCTGGCCGCAGCCCGGCCGCACCTCGCTCCAGCTGTCCACCAGCAGCACCAGGTGCGCCGCGGCGCAGGTGGGCAGGCGCACACCCAGCGTCTCCCCTGCCGACGATGCGCCGATCAACAGCGTGGTCGCCTCCTCCAGGCCTGGGTTGTGTCCCACCACCATAGCATGGCCCACATCGTCCGGCAGGCCGGCCACCACGGCCAGGATCTCCTGGCCGGTGGCCATGTACAGCGCGTCCTCCCAGCGAACGATCCCCCGCAGGCCTGCGGCCTCGGCGAACAGGTCCGCAGTCTGCCGGGCGCGGCGGGCCGACGAGCTGACAATCAGCTCCGGCAGGAGGTCGAGCTGGGCAAAATAGTGGCCCATTAGGGGCGCGTCGCGGCGGCCGCGATCCTTCAACGGTCGCTCGAAGTCGGCCAGGGTCTCGTCGCTCCAGTCAGACTTGGCGTGGCGCAACAGGGTAAGCAGTCGCATGGGGGCACCTCCGAGGCAGAGCCGGGGATCGAGGGAAGACGAGGAAACCAGGGAGACCGAGGAAAGGAGGGCAGGAACTACGCCGTCGGCAGGGCGCCTTCAGCGCCGAGTAGGGCTTCGGCGCGGCTCGAACAGGCCGCTTCGGCCCAGCGGGGCTTGGAATGACATGCCCTTGCCTCGCCGGCGCAGCTCCCAAGAGACACAGGGGCCGGGAGGGCAGCCGAGGAAGGCGCAGGGAGGCGAGCTAGTCGCCGGCGCCGGTGGAGGTGGGAGGCCGAGCGGACAGCAGGCGGGCGGCCGGCCGCGTCTCCGGGACGCCGGCCAGCGCCAGCGCGCCGGCGGCCATCCCCAGGGCCAACACCACGAAGAGCACCTGGTAACCCAGGCCCATGCGCACGGCGTTGCCGCCGTCCACGATGAGGCCGGCCAGGAGCCGTGAGAACGCGCTGGCCGCGGCCACCGCGATGTTGCCCAGGCCCAGGTAGCGGCCCGCATCCGCCGGGGGCACCAGGTCGGCTGCCCACGCCCAGTTGGCGCTCACGAACACGCCCACGGCCACGCCCACCAGCCCGCCGGCCACCACCAGCTGGCTCACCGACGTGACGAACATCAACAGGACGGTAGCCACGGCGCCGAGGCCCACGGCGAAGAGGGTCAAAGGCCGGCGCCCCAGCCGATCCGCCAGCGCGCCCGCGGGCACCGCCAGCAGGAAGACGGCCGCGGCCATCACTGCCATCAAGACGGCGGTGGTGCCCACCGGGTTGGGCACGGCCAGCACGTCCGCAACGAAGTATTGGGCGAAGCCCTGCAGCGCGTAGAAGCCGGCCAGCACCAGCCCCCGCCCCACCAGCAGCCGCGCGTAGCCGGGCGCCTGGCTGCGGTCGAAGGCAAAGCTGTGGACGAACGCGCGCCGCAGAGCCTCGCCCACCGCCAACGACCGCCGCCGCGGCCGCAGGAACGGCTCCTCGCGCACGCCGAAGGCCGTCCAGGCCAACGTGACCACCAGGGCGGCGCCCGTGGCTGCGAAGGCCCAGTCCAGCCGGCCTCGGCCGGCCAGCCAACCGCCCACGCCGACGCCGGCGATGAAGCCCACGATCTGCAGGGCGTTCTTGATCCCGGACCCTCGACCGCGATGCTGGTTGGGCACGCGGTCAGGCAGCAGGCTCTGAAAGGCCGCCTCAGCGACGCCCGACGCCACCTGCAGGCCCACGTAGGCCACGGCCGCCACCCAGAAGTCCGCGGCCAGCGCCAGGCCGGCCAGGAAGAGCAGATCGCCGGCCGTGCCCAGCGCCATCCAGGGCCGGCGCTTGCCCCAGCGCCCCAGCCAGCCGCTGCGATCGCTCACCGCGCCCGCCACCGGCTGGGTCAGCATGGTCACCACCAGCCCGACGAAGCTGAGCGCGCCCAGGTAGGTGCCCTTCAACGCGTCCGGCACCAGGCCCATCAGCAGCGCAGGCAACAGGATGATGCCCAGGCCGTTCCACAGGTAGGACAAGCCGAACCAATAGGCGTTGAGGTGGACCAGCGCCAGCGTGCTCGGCTCAGACAGGAAGGGGCGCTCGTCGTCCACCGGCTCACCCTTCACGGATCACCGCGCGCCGCCACCCGCGCACCGAGTTGAACAGGTAGACGCCCTGGCACCGGCCCAGGTCGTCCAGGTTGATCACCCGCTCGATCAGCCGGCCGCAGGCCAACAACTCGGCTCGCAGCGTTCCGGCCAGCAGGCCGCTGGACACCGGCGGCGTAACCAGCTGCCCGTTCAGCCGCACGGCCACGTTGGCCACCGTGCTCTCGGTGACCTCCCTGCGCGGGTTCCACAGCAGCACGTCGTCGCAGTCGGGGCGACTGCGCCGAGCGGCCTCGTACACGCCGCGCCGCGTGGTCTTGTGGTACAGGAACACGTCCTCGGGGTCCACCGGCTGGCGGGCCAGGCCGAGGCGCACCGGCTCGAGGCCGGTGGACGGCAGGGGGGCCGTCTCGACGCGCGGGCAACCGCGCAGGTCCACCAGCAGCCGTACCCTTAGCGGCTCGTCAGCGCCCCGAACGGCAGACGCCAACGCATGGCGGACCTCGGCCAAGTCCAGAGGCACGCCGAAGTAGACGGCCGAGTCGGCCAGCCGCTGCAGATGGCGCTCCAGCAGGAAGTAGCCCTCCGGCGGCGTCCAGCGCAGAGTCTCCAACAGGTCGAAGGTAGGCCGCGGGGCTGTGAGCACCTGCGCCTTGAGCAGACACTCGGCGTACTCCGCCGACGCCTCCGAGTCCCAGACGATGCCGCTGCCCACGCCGTAGGTGGCCCGGCCGGCCAGCCGGTCCACCACGACCGTGCGGATGGCCACGTTGAACTGGGCAAAGCCGCCCGGCGCCATGAAGCCCACGGCGCCGGTGTAGACGCCGCGCGGGGCCGGCTCCAGGCGCCGAATGATCTCCATGGTGCGCACCTTGGGCGCGCCGGTGATGGAGGCGCAGGGGAAGAGGCTGCGCAGCACCTCCAGGCGAGAGGTCGCCACCCGCGCGGTCACCGTGGAGGTCATCTGCCACAGGGTGGGGTAGCGCTCCACCTCGAAGAGCCGGGGGACCTGCACGCTGCCCCAGGCGGCGATGCGGCCCAGGTCGTTGCGCACCATGTCCACGATCATCACGTTCTCGGCGCGGTTCTTCTCCGACGCGGCCAGCGCCGCCGCGTGGGCCTCGTCCTCGGCCAGGGTGCGGCCGCGGCGGGCCGTGCCCTTCATCGGCCGCGCGGTGACCAGCCCATCCTGGAGGCGGAAGAAGAGCTCCGGCGACGCAGAGCAGACGGCGAAGCGGCCGGTGTCCACGTAGGCCGCGTAGGCCGCGCGCTGGGCCTCCGCCAGCCGCAGGAACAGCGCCCAGGGCTCCCCGCGGAAGCTGGCCGTCAGCGGGAAGGTGAAGTTCACCTGGTAGGTGTCGCCGGCGGCGATGTGCTCCTTGATCTGGGCGATGGCCGCGGCGTGGGCCTCGGCGGCCATCGCCGGCTGCCAGGGGCCGAGCGCAAAGGCGGCGGCGGGATCGCCCGCTGGGATGCCAGGGCTGAGGTCGTCGCCGGATCGGGGGGCGGCGAAACGGCCGAAGTCGCCGTTGCCAAGGAACAGGACCGACGGCGGCCGGAAGAGGCCGAACCAGGCCAGAGGCGTCGGCGAGCCTGTCTGCACCCGCAGGGCCGGATCGAAGGCAGGCGCGGCCTCATAGCTGATGAAGCCGACGGCGTACAGCCCCTGCGCCTCCGCCATCTCCTCGGCCTGCCGGAGCGCCGGCAGCACCTCGGACAGGTCCTGGGCGGCCAGCACGGCCACGGGCCGCCGGAAGCGCAGCCACCGCCCGTCGGCCTGAACCACCGCCCAGGCCGTCTCCCATGGGTCGGGGAAGGGAGGCGCTGCAGCGTCTGCAGCGGGCGCGCGGCAGCCGGCCACGGTCAACTTCCTCCGGGCGTTAGGCCGAAGTCGAACTCGCCCACCCGGTTGGAGGTCACGGCCGCAGCGCCGCACACCGCCCGCACCAGGTAGAAATGGTTGAGGCTCGGGTTGCCCAGACCGGATGTGCTGTCAAGATAGGAAGAGCCGGCCACGGTGGTCAGGCGCGTGGCCGGGGTGGGCGGGCTGTAGGCTGCTGTGTCGCGGTGCACCTCGTAGGCGCAGGCGGCGGTGGCCACAGTCCAGCTCAGCGCCAGCCCTGCCGGCGTCGCCTGGGCATTGAGGGCCAGAGGGACGGCCTGGGTCGTGACAAAACCATAGTTGCGCGTGCCGCCGTCGGCCTCCCGCCGCGCGCTCACCAGTGCGGTCTCTGTCGTCGCGCCGGCAGCCGGCGGCGGGCTCACCTGGACCACTACAGCAGCGGCCTGTCCGGGCGCCAAGGCCGCGGTCTGGGGCGGCGAGAAGCTCACCGGCCAGGCGTTGTCCTCGGCTAGGGGGGTCAAGGCCGTGGTCAGCGGGCCGGCGTTGGTCAGGGTCAGGGTGTAGGTGATGACGCCGCCCAAGAAGGCCACGCCCGACACATTGGCCGGCGCCAGGCCCACGCCGGGGTCGCTGGTCAGCGTGGTCTGGGGCAGGCTGTTGCGCTCGGGCCCCCACACTTGCCGCCATAGGGGCTGCTGGTCCTTGAGGTAGAGGTTGAAGAACTCGGTCAGGAGCTGGCGAGTGAGCTGGAGCTGCTGGCTGCGGGGCATGGGGCCGGCGTCGCAGCCGATCAGGTAGGAGTCCAGGAAGCCGCAGTGCCAGCCGCCGTCCAGCAGCGCGAACTGCCGCGGGGGACGGCCGTTCAGGTACATGGCCTGGGTGGTGGTGTAGGGCACGATGGTGTCGCGGCTGCCGGCGATCAGCCGCGCGGGCGCGCGCACGTTGGCCATGGCCGCCGTTGCGGAGGGATTGGTCTCGGCCGCGGCCAGGTTGGCAAGAGCTGCGACCCGCGGGTCGTTGGCCGCGGCCAGGATGCTGGCCCCGCCGCCCATGGAGTGGCCGGAGAGGCCAAAGCCCTGGGCCACGGCCACTTGGTTGTACAGCCACGAGCTGGGGTTGGCGTTCTGCTGCTCCAGGTAGGTGAGGGTGCTGCTCAGGTCCTGGGCGTAGCGGGAGTGGCTCGGAAACAGGTCCAGGGCCGAGCGGGTAGCCATCACGAAGTAGCCCCACGTGGCCAGGTGCTCCAGGGTGCTGCGGTAGTAGTTGGGGTCGGTCAGGTAGCCGTGGCCGAAGGAGACGCCGGGATAGGGCGCGCCGGAGCCGTTGTAGGGCGTGTTGTCCCCCCGGGCGGTGGCAGGGTAGTAGAGCCACGAGTCGAACTGGGTGCCGTCGGGCCGGGTGACGCGCACCGAGGTGCGGCCGGCCTGGTAGGGGCCGGGGACGGAGACGTCGTCAGCGTGGGCAGGAAGGGACGGGATCAGCAGCCAGGCCGCCAGCAGGGCCACAGCGCCTAGAAACCGTGTGACACGCCCCGGTTGGTGGTGCATGGGTTCGCTCTCCTCTCGCACTGCGGTCTGCGGCCGGGCCCAGGAACAGGGGTGCGTTGGCTTGTCAGACGGGGCAGCCGACCACCTCCATTGTGCCTCGAGACGTTGCGCAACACAGTGACGCCCCGTACACTGTGTCACCAGAGGGTGATGCGTCGCTCCTCCCCGCGGCGCAGGCGGCGCAAGTTGGGCTGGAGAGTGATCACGATCGCCACGGTGGCCAGGGCCGCAAAGAGGATGTACACCGCCGACACTAGGTCGGGGCGCACCCACCACAGCAGCACGCTGAGAACCAGGCCGCTGACGCCCACGGTGAGGGTGCCGAGGGAGGCGTAGCGGCTAAAGCCCATGACGTAGATGCCCAGCAGGAGGCTGGGCACGCCCACCCAAGGGTTGAGCGCGATCTGCGCTAGGGCCGCGGTCACGCCGCCCGCGCCGCCCTGAAAGCGCAAGAAGACGGGCCAGATGTGGCCGTAGACTGCGCCGGCGCCGGCCAACACGGCGGCCAGCTCGTTGCCGGGAAGGAGCCAACGCACCAGCCACACCGCCGCCACCCCCTTCAGGGCGTCGCCGACGATGGTGATGGCGGCGGCCAGCTTGCTGTCGGTGGCCCGTAGCACGTTGGTGCCGCCCATGCGCCCGCTGCCCACGGCGCGCACGTCTACGCCCCAGGCCTTTCCGACCAGGTAGCCCACAGGGATGGATCCCAGCAAATAACCCAGCAGCCCCGCGGCTGCGATGCTCAGGGTTATCACGAAGGTGAGATCGAACCTCCTTGCGTTGTACGGCCAGCTTGCGGCTGGGGGCGTGGAGTTCGCACCTGGGGGTGCGAACTCAACAGGCAATGCCGTTCGCACCGAGAGGTACAGAGTTCGCACCTGGGGGTGCGAACTCCGCGGGCGGTGCTGTTTGCACCGGCGGGTGCAGTTGGGCTGGTGAACAAAACAACACGGGGACCGGGAGCGCGTTGCGCACGTCTCCGGCCCCCGCTCGGCCAAGGCGGGTCGTCGCACCCGCCTCACGCCGGCACAGGGAACTGCGCGCACAGGCGCTGCACGGCACCGCGCACGCGCGCCTGCAGCTGCTCGTTCTCCACGTCCCGCAGGATCTCGCCGATCCAGGCCGCGATCTGGCGCATCTCCGCTGGACCCATGCCCCGGGTGGTGACCGCCGGCGTGCCCAGCCGGATGCCGCTGCTCACCGTCGGCTTGGCGGGGTCGTAGGGGATCATGTTCTTGTTGGTGTGGATGCCGGCGCGGTCCAGAGCCACCTCCGCGTCCTTGCCGGTCACGCCCACAGGCCGCAGGTCCACCAGCACCAGGTGGTTGTCGGTGCCGCCGCTCACTAGACGCACCCCCTCTTCCACCAGCCCCTTGGCCAGGGCCTGGGCGTTGTCCAGGATGCGCTGGGCGTAGGCCTTGAACTCAGGCCGCAGGGCCTCGCCGAAGGCCACCGCCTTGGCCGCGATCACGTGCATCAGCGGCCCCCCCTGGATGCCGGGGAAGACGGCGCTGTCAATGCGCTTGGCCAGCTCCTCGTGGCAGAGGATGAGGCCCCCGCGCGGGCCGCGCAGCGTCTTGTGGGTGGTGGTGGTCACCACGTCGCAGTAGGGCATGGGGTCCGGATGGAGCTTCGCCGCCACCAGGCCGGCCACGTGGGCCATGTCCATCAGCAGCCGCGCGCCCACCGAGTCGGCGATCTGGCGCAGGCGCGGGAAGTCGAACCAGCGGGGATAGGCGCTGGCGCCGGTCACGATCAGCTTGGGGCGGTGTTGGTCGGCCAGCTCCTGCAGCGCGTCGTAGTCCAGGCGCTCGGTCTCGGGGTGCACGCCGTAGTGGACGAAGTTGTAGAAGCGACCGCTGAAGTTAAAGCTGGCGCCGTGGGTCAGGTGGCCGCCGTGGTCCAGCTTCAGGGCCAGCACCGTGTCGCCGGGGGAAAGGGTGGCCAGGTAGGCGGCGGCGTTGGCCTGCGCGCCGGAGTGAGGCTGGACGTTGGCGTGGTCCGCGCCGAAGAGGGCCTTGGCGCGGTTGATGGCCAGCTCCTCGGCCACGTCCACGTAGGCGCAGCCGCCGTAGTAGCGGCGGCCGGGATAGCCCTCGGCGTACTTGTTGGTGAGGACGGAGCCCAAGGCCGCCAGCACGGCCGGGCTCACGTAGTTCTCCGATGCGATCAGCTCGATGCCGTCGTTTTGGCGACGCCGCTCAGCCTCGATGGCGGCGAATACCTCCGGGTCCTGCTCTCGAAGGACCTGGCGCGGGTCGGGCATCGCCACCCACGGCGTCAACTCCGTCACATGACCATCAACTTTGACGGCCATAGCTACCTCCTGTTCTCTTGCTCTGCTTTTGATCCGTCGGCTCCGATCTCGCTTGGCGCACTCGTCGCGCCTCGCGCGCGGCCACCAGCGCCACCGAGCCGGCCACGGCCGCGTTCAGCGAGCCGACCTTGCCCTGCATCGCGATGCGCACCGTCCAGTCGCAGCGCTCCCGCACCAGCCGGCTGACGCCCTTGTGCTCGTTGCCCACGACAAGGGCCAGGGGGCCGCTCAAGTCGGCGTCGGCCAGGTCTTGGGCGTCGGGCCGGTTGTCCAGCGCCACTAGCCACAGCCCCTGCCGCTTCAGCATCTCCTGGGTCTGCGCCAGGTTGACCACCTGGGCCACCAGCAGGTGCTCCACGGCGCCGGCCGAGGCGTTGGAGACGGCCGGGGTGATGCCGGCCGCCCGCCGCTCCGGCAGGATCACGCCGTGGACGCCCATGGCCTCGGCCGTGCGCAGCAGCGTGCCCACGTTTTGGGGGTCCTCCAGGTGGTCCAACATCAGCAGCAGCGGCGGCTCTCCCGCCTCCCTGGCGCGCTGCAAGCACTGCTCCACGCTCACCGTGGGATAGGGCCCCACCTCCAGGGCCACGCCCTGGTGGTTCACGCCCGGCAGCCTTCGGTTGAACTGCTCCTTGTCCACCCGTTGGACGCGGCAACCCTTCTGCCGGGCCAGCTGCTCCACCTCGCGGATCAGCCCCGTCTCCTGGGTGCCGGCCATCAAGCTCAAGGTGTAGAAGCGGCGGCGGCCGGCCCGCAGCGCCTCGTGCACCGCGTGGCGGCCGTAAAGGATCTCGATCAACGGCGTCTCGCTCTTCCTCCGGTGCGGCTGGTCCAGATTTCTCCTGAAGGTCTAACGAACCTAACGAGCCAGGCGCAAAGGAGCGCCGGCTCGAAGCTCCGCGCTACACCCTACTCCTTCCACCGCCACACGCTGCCCTCGCGGGTGTCCTCGACCACCACGCCCAGGGCCAGCAGCCGATCGCGGACCTCGTCGGCCAGGGCCCACTGCTTGGCCGCGCGCAGCTTGCTGCGCAGCTCCACCAGGAGGTCCACAAAGGGCGCAGCCTCGGCGCCGGCGCCAGCCGCCGGGGCCTCCAGCCGAAGCCCCAGGACGCCGGCCAGCTTCACCAGCACGGCCTGCGCCTCGCCCAGCCGCGCCGGGCTGACGCCTGCGTCGCGCGCCCGGTTGATCTCAGTGACCAGGTCGTAGAGGGCGGCCAGGGCAGCGGCCGTGTTGAAGTCGTCGTCCATGGCCGCCTCGAAGGCGGCAGGCGCAGCCTGGGCCGCCGCCTGCAGCCGCTCGACCGCCGGCCCGCTCTCCACCGTCCCGCGGCCGGGGCGCAGCGCGCCCCGCAGCCGGGCCAGGGCCCGCTTGGTGTCCTCGATCACTGCGTCGCTGAAGGCCAGGGGCTTGCGGTAGTGGGAGCCCAGGATCATCAGGCGCAGGACGTCGGCCTCGTGCTCGGCCAGGAACTCGTCAATGGTGACCAGGTTGCCCAGGCTCTTGGACATCTTCTCGCCGCTGAGCTGCAGCATTCCGTTGTGCATCCAGTAGCGGGCAAAGGGCTTGCCGGTGTAGCTCTCGCTCTGGGCGATCTCGTTCTCGTGGTGGGGGAAGATCAGGTCGTTGCCGCCGCCGTGGATGTCAATCTGCTCGCCCAGGTGCTTGAGGGCCATGGCCGAGCACTCGATGTGCCAGCCCGGCCGGCCGGGGCCCCAGGGGCTGTCCCAGGCCGGCTCGCCCGGCTTCTGCGCCTTCCACAGGGCGAAGTCGTTGGGGTCCTCCTTGCCCTCCTCCACCTCCACGCGCGTGCCGCTGACGGCGTCCTCCAGCTTGCGTCGGCTGAGCTTGCCGTAGTCCGCGTCCTTGCGCACGCGGAAGTAGACGTCGCCGTCGGTGCGGTAGGCAAAGCTGGCCCGCTCCAGCCCCTGCACCATGGCGATGATCTCCCGCATGGTCTCCGACACGCGCGGCATCACCGTGGGGGTGAGCACGTTGAGCTGGGCCAGCTGGCGCTTGAACTCCTCGATGTAGCGGTTGGCCAGGGCGAAGGGGTCCTCCCCCGTCTCCTGGGCGCGGCGGATGATCTTGTCGTCCACGTCGGTGAAGTTCATGACGTGGCGCACCTGGTAGCCCTTGTACTCCAGGTAGCGGCGGACGATGTCGAACACGATGGCCGACATGGCATGGCCGACGTGGGCCCGGTCGTAGACCGTCGGCCCACACACGTACATGCGCACCACCCCCGGCTCCAGAGTCTCGAAGGGCTCCTCGCGACGGGTCAGAGTGTTGTAGACGCGCAAAGTCATAACCGGTTTCCATCTCGCTTGCGACACGCGCCACGGCCCTGGCCGGCGAACGGCTCTCGCCAGCCAGGCCGATCTCCCGCGCCGCTGGCGGCGATACTCATCCTCCGGTCGGTTGACCGAAGATCATGCGACCTGCGTTGGTCTGCAGCACCTTGGTCACCTGCACCTCGATCTGCTGGTTGATGTAGCGGTAGCCGTGCTCCACCACCACCATGGTGCCGTCGTCCAGGTAGCCGACGCCCTGGCCGGGCTCCTTGCCCTCGTCAATGATCTGCACCTGAATGCTCTCGCCGGGCAGCACCAACACCTTGACCGCGTTGGCCAGGGCGTTGATGTTCAGGACCTTGACGCCCTGGAGCTGCGCGACTTGGTTCAGGTTGAAGTCGTTGGTCATGATGGGGCAGTTCAGCTTCTTGGCCAGCTGGATCAGCTTGTCGTCCACCGTGCGGACGTTCTTCACGTCCATGTCGGTGATCACCACCGGCACCGCCGACTCCCGCTGCAGCTTGTTGAGCATGTCCAGCCCGCGACGCCCGCGGTTGCGGCGCAAGGTGTCGGGGGAGTCCGCGATGTACTGCACCTCGTTGAGCACGAAGCGCGGGATCAGCATAGGGCCCATGATGAAGCCGGTCTGGCTGATGTCGGCGATCCGGCCGTCAATGATGACGCTGCTGTCCAGCAGTACGGGCTTGCCGTCGCCCTTGAACTCCGGCTCTGAGGCGTGGTCGTGGCCCCAGCGCCGCCCCGCCAGCGCTGCGATGTCGTCGGCTCGCAAGACCATGACGGTGATACCGAGGTAGCCAAACAACACGGCGCCCACCGCCGGCAGCACGTCGCCAAACGGGGCCGGCAGCCGGGAGAGGGGCAGCGCCAACAGGGCCGCAATCACCAGCCCCACGGCCAGGCCAATGGTTCCGGCCACCAGCTGTTTGGCCGGCAGCTGGGTGACGATGCGGCGTAGCTGGCGCGCCGGCTTGGTGGTGATCCACGGCGCAACAAGGGCGCCGATCACCGCACCGGCCAGCGTGAAGGGAATGGTCCACCTCAGGGTTGTGAGCTCGAAGGACGACGATCCAGCGATGGCGGTTCCAAGATACCAACCGATAATTCCGAAGATGATGGAACCAATGACACGAAAGATGTTGTCAACCGCCACAGCGCTGACCTCCTTTCAACCTACCTTCACTGCAAAATACTCGCGCCTTTCTTCTGAGCTTTCAGATCAAAATTATAAAAGTGCCGAACGCTCTCGCCTGGGATGATACACCACTTTCAGTGTTCGCGCAACAACTCCCCCGACAGCGACAACAAAAAGCGCCGGGCCCGGTAACTGGGGCCCGGCGCTGCCAGGCGGATTCTCGTGGTGCTCTGTTGCGCTCCCGGCGCTTGCCATCAGGGCAGCGCGCGGCGTGCTAGGTCGCTGATCTGGGCGAAGGTCCCCGGGTCCCGCACCGCCAGGTCCGCCAAGACCTTGCGATCCAGAGCGACCTCGGCCTGCTTCAGGCCGTACATGAGGCGGCTGTAGCTCAGGCCGTTCTGGCGAGCGGCCGCGTTGATGCGGGCGATCCACAGCCGGCGGAAATCCCGCTTGCGGTTGCGGCGGTCGCGGTGGGAATACCACAGCGACTTCAGCATGGCCTCGTTGGCGCGGCGGAACAGGAGGTGCTTGGAGCCTTTCTGTCCCTTGGTGAGCTTGAGCACTTTGCGATGGCGCTCGCGCGAGGTGAAACTGCTCTTCACACGCATGGTCGTAAGTCCTCGTCTCTCTTCTGGTTTGCCTTACAGGTACGGGGCTAGCCGCTTGATGCGCCGCTTCACGCCGACGTGCTCCACCACGTGGGCGCTGTCGTAGGTGGCCTTGACCTTGCTGGACTTCTTGCGCCGCAGGTGGCCCTTGCCCTGGCGCATGCGCATCAGCTTGCCGTTGCCGGAGTACCGGAAACGCTTGGCAGTGGACTTGTGGGTCTTGATCTTGGGCACGATAGCTTCTCCTTCGGACCGTCGAACGGCAAAAACATAGGTCGGGCCGGCACGGGGTCCGACCACGACCACGAAAAGCTGCCGGGATGTCAGGGGCCTAAGCGCCGGAGGACTTGCCCGCCGAGCCCTTGGGCGACAGCACCATCAGCAGGCTGCGCCCTTCCGGAGCGGGCTGCTGCTCGATCTCAGACAGGTCGCCCAGGTCCTGGGCCACCCGGTTGAGCAGGTCAATGGCGACCTCTGGGTGAGTGATCTCACGACCGCGAAAGCGGACCCGCACCTTCACCTTGGAGCCGTCCTCCAAGAACTTGCGGGCACGGCGCAGAACCACGGCGATGTCGTGTTCACCGGTCTTGGGCCGCAGTCGTATCTCTTTGACGTCAATCTGCTTCTGCGCCTTGCGCGCTTCGCGCTCGCGCTTGGCCCGTTCGTACTGAAACTTTCCGAAGTCCATGAGGCGGCAGACGGGCGGGTTCGCCTGGGGCGCCACCTCGACCAGGTCCACGTTGTGCTGGCGGGCCAGCTCCAGCGCCTCCTGGCGAGACATAATGCCCAATTGCTTGCCGTCTTCGCCGATTACCCGGACCTCGGGCGCTTTGATCTTTTCGTTGATTCGATGTGTCTTGCTGCTAATCGCAACCCCCTTGTCGGCGATTGCTCTGGGCCCGTCGGCTCGGCCAACCGGGCCTATCGAAAGACCACAAACATCACATGGCGCTCCCAGACAGCACGGCTGCGGGAGCGCCAGGCGAAGTTGGCTCGATTATAAGGCAACTGCAGGGAGAAGTCAAATTCGCCAGCGTCCACCGGAGCGGCAGCCCTCACGGGGGATGGCCTCGGCCGGCGTAACTTGCGCCGGTTTTGCACGTCCTTGCCGATTGATTATGTTGTCTTCTCGTGATACAATAGGCCCAGGCCGCTGCGCCGCTGCATCCCCACTCAGGAGCTACCTCCATGTCCCTGTCCAGGCGCCGTTTCATGCAACTGCCCCTTGCGGCGATCGTCCTTGTGCTGGCTGCGATGGTGTGGCGGCCCACGCCTGCGGCGGCCGTTGCCGTCACCTGGGTGGGCAACCTCAACCCTGGCGGCAACAACCCCCAGACCATCTTGTCCACAGGCGCCATCTTCATCACCGTGGAGGCGTATTTGCCCGGGGTGACCGATGCAGCGGGGCAGGGCGCAGGCATCTCCTGCGCCCTCCACTTCGGCCAGGTGAGCTACTTCGGTGGGCCGTGGAGCAACGTCCTGGACCTCACCATGGCCTACGTGGGCGATGTGGGCCTGACCGACCGCTACGGCATCACCCTGGGGCCGTTGCCGCCCGGCCTGTACGAGTATACCGCCTGGTGCTCGGCCGACGGCGGCTTGACCAAGACGTGGCACGACGTGGCCAGCACGGGGGGCAACGGCAAGCTGACCGTAACGCCGTTCGCCCCACCCACGGCCACGCCAACGCCTCTGGCGCCGACGCCCACACCAACCCCTGCGCCGCCGCCCACGCCCACTCCGACCGCCGTCCCCGGCATCGTCATCCAGGATGTCATCAACCTCACCCCCAGCGGCCTCGCGCCTCAGACCATCGCCGCCGGGGGCAGCCTCTTCATCACCGTGGACGTGTTGGCGCCCGGCATCACCCCGCCGCCAGGGCCGGGCTTCGGCATCCAGTGCTGGCTGCACTTCGGACAGGTCCCCTTCTTCGGCGGGCCGTGGAGCAACATCACCGATCTGCCCATGTTCTACGTGGGCGACATCGGCGCCCGAGACCGCTACGGCATCAACCTGGGGCCCCTGTCCGCCGGCCGCTACGAGTACACCGCCTGGTGCAGCGGCAACGGCGGCCTCACGGAGAAGTGGGCCGACCTCAGCGTAGGCGGCAACGGCAAGATCACCGTCGTGGCAGCGCCCCCACCTCCGCCGCCCACGCCCACCCCCTTCCCCACCTTCCCGATGCCCACGCTGCCGCCGCCCCCGCCGCCGGGGCCCTGCCAGGAGCTGCTGGTCAACGGCGGGTTCGAGGCCAACGGCGCGTGGAAGATCGGCTCCACCGCCCAGCCGGCCGCCTACGTCGGCGCGCCCAACCCCATGCGCAGCGGCCTCCGCAGCATGCGCCTGGGCTTCGTGCCGCCCCAGACCGACGCCAACACCTTCTCCTCCGTCGGCCAGGTGGTCACCATTCCCGCCAACGCCACCACCGCCTTCATCAACTTCTGGTACTTCCCCATGTCCACGGACCCGGCCGGCGGCTTTGACCGCCAGGAGCTCATCCTGCTAAACCCCTGGACCAACACCACGGTGCAGGTGCTGTGGCGGGTAACCCAGAACACCGGCGCGTGGCAGAACCTCCAGTTCGACCTGACCCCCTACATTGGGCAAACTCTGTTGATCTATTTCAACGCGCGCAACAGCGGCAACGGTCCCAGCACGGCCATGTTCCTGGACGACGTGTCGGTTCAAGCCTGCTATCCCGCCGTCTGGCCAACCCTCCCCCCGCCTCTGCCGCCGATCTACCCGCCGGTGGTCACGCCTATCCCCACGGTCGGCGTCATGGCCGTGCCGGAGACGCCGGCCGGCGCAGCCACCACCGTCTCCATCTTGGGCGTGGTCGAGACCGGCACCCCGATGCCCATGGCCGCCCAGCCTTCGCCCACCGTCGCTTGGCCGACGGCAACCGCCACCAGCCAGCCGAGCAGGACCGGGCTGTCGGAGATTTTTTCCGACATCAGCCCCATCGTGTTGATCTGCATCGCCGGCGTGCTCGCCCTCTTGGTGGTGGCCCTCGTCCTGGAATACTGGCAGCGCAGGCAGCAGGGCGGCTCCCGCAGCTAGCGCCTGGGGCGACAGCTCCCGCCTCCGTGGGCCAGCCCACAGTGTTCCGGCCTCGCCTGTGCCATGATTCACATGGGCCCGATGGCCCAACACCCTTCTTTCGAGGTGACCCTCTCCTTGGACCTGACCCTGTACCGAGACGCAACCGGCTTTGCTGCGCTGCGCCGCGAGTGGAACCCATTGCTCAGCCGCAGCCGATCCGACCATCTCTTCCTCACCTGGGAGTGGCAGTCCATCTGGTGGCGCTGCCTGGGCGAGGGGGAGCTCTATCTGCTGGCCTGGCGAGATGGGGAGACGCTGGTCGGGATCGCGCCCCTCTACCTGGTGACGGGCGCCGACGGCCGGCGCACCTTTCACCTGGTGGGGTGCGTTGAGGTCTCCGACTACCTGGACGTGCTGGTGGCGGCCCAGGACGAGGAGCGGGTGTACACCGCGCTGCTGGCCTGGCTCACCGGCGGCGACGCGCCGGCCTGGGACGTGGTGAGCCTCTGCAACCTGCCCCAGAGCTCCATGACCCATCGCCTTCTGCCGGAGCTGGCCGCAGCCGCCGGCTTGTCCTGTCTGGTGAGCGTCGAGGATGTCTGCCCCGTCATCGAGCTGCCGGACAGCTGGGAGGCCTACCTAGAGCAGCGGCTCAACAAGAAGCAGCGCCACGAGGTGCGCCGCAAGCTGAACAAGATCGCTCGCGAGGCCTCCCCACGCTGGGTGCTGGTCGGTCGCGACGCCGACCTGGACGCGGAGATCTCCTCCTTCATCGCGCTGCACCGCCAGAGCACGCCGGCCAAGCGCAGCTTCATGACCCCCACCATGGAGGCCTTCTTCGTAGAGATGGCCCACGCGCTGCACCGGGCCGGCTGGCTGCACCTGAGCTTCCTGGAGATCAACGGCGACCGGGCGGCCGCCATGTTGGCCTTTCGCTACGGCGACCGCCTGCTGATCTACAACTCCGGCTACCGGCCCGAGGCCTACGCCGACCTCAGCCCCGGCATCGTGCTCACCAGCTACCTGATCCAAGACGCCATCGCGCAAGGGCTACGGGTGTTCGACTTCCTGCAAGGCGACGAGGTGTACAAGTATCGCTTCGGCGCCGTGGACACCCTAGTCTATCGAACGGAGGTCTTCCGCGCCCCGTGACTTTGCGAGCTCCGTCCCCGCAACGCCCCTTGACCATCTGCATGCTCAGCGTGCACACCTGTCCCCTGGCCACCCTGGGCGGCAAGGAGACCGGCGGCATGAACGTCTACGTGCGCGACCTGAGCCGAGAGCTGGCGCGGCGCGGCCACGTGGTGGACGTGTTCACCCGCTCCCAGGACAGCTGCGTCCCCCGGGTCAGCCACGGGCTGGGCGACGGCGCGGCGGTCTTCCACGTGTCGGCCGGCCCCGAACAGCCCATCAGCAAGGAGGAGATCTACGCCAATCTGCCGGTCTTCGTGCAGCGTGTGGGCGAGATCGCCGATCGCTTTGACCGGCGCTACGACGTGGTCCACAGCCATTACTGGCTGTCCGGCCTGGCCGCGCGCGACCTGAGCGCCGGTTGGGGCGGGCTGCCCATCGTCCACATGTTCCACACCCTGGGCCACATGAAAAACCAGGTGGCCCAGGCCCCCCACGAGCTCGCCCCGCCGCTGCGCCTCCACAGCGAGGCCGAGATCATGGGCTTTGCCGACCGCATCGTAGCCGGCAGCCCCTTGGACAAGGCGCAGATGGTGTGGCTGTACGGCGCCGACCCGCACAAGATCGAGGTGATCCCGCCCGGCGTGGACCTGGAGCGCTTCCGCCCCATAGACCGGCTAGAGGCCAAGGCCGCCATCGGCGTGCCCCCGGAGAAGCGCATGGTGCTTTTCGTGGGCCGCATCGAGCCCCTCAAGGGCATTGACACCCTGCTGCGGGCCATGAAGCTGGTGGCCGACGAGTGCGGCGGCTGCGAGGGCCTCACGGTGGCCATCATCGGCGGCGATGCCTCGGTGCCCCGGGAGCAGATGACCGCGGAGATGGCTCGCCTCCATCGCCTGCGGGCCGAGCTGGGCATCGAGGGGTTGGTCACCTTCCTGGGCAAGCAGGACCAGGACACCCTGCCCTTCTACTACTCCGCCGCCGAGCTGGTGGTGATGCCCAGCCACTACGAGAGCTTCGGCATGGTGGCGTTGGAGGCCATGGCCTGCGGCACGCCGGTGGTGGCCAGCCGCGTCGGTGGCCTGCGTTTCAGCGTGGTTCATGGCTACACCGGCCTGCACGTCCCCGTGGGCGACCACGAGGCCCTGGCTGCGGCCATCCTCCGCCTGCTGAAGAACGACGCGCTGCGCTGGCAGCTCAGCGCCAACAGCGTGCGCGTGGCCCAGGGCTTCGGCTGGGCGGCCATCGCCGACCAGATCCTGGCCCTCTACGGCCGGGCGATAGCCGAGCGGCAAGGGCGGCCTGTCGGCTTCGCCATGCCCCACCGGCCCGTCCCGGCGCGCGGGGTGGAGGGCTACGGCGCCGACCGGCTGCCTGCCTCGCAGCGAGGCCGCTAGGGCGTCTTGATCGGTGCGCAGGGTGGCCGCTGCGGTTTTGGCCGCCCCGTCCCTGCGACGGATAGGTGGGAGGTGCCATGGCCCGCTTCCTCTTCGTCTCCCTGCCCTTGCGCGGACACACCGACTGGGGGGGCATGTTGGGCACGGCGATGGCGCTGCAGCAGCGCGGGCACGCCGTCGCCTGGGCCAGCGAGCCGGCCCTGCGGGAGCTGGTGGTCAACGCCGGCCTGGAGTTCCTCGCTCTGGAGCACAGCGGCTGGCAGCCTCAGCCGCCTCTGCCGCCTGGGTCCCTCGACCCGGTCCTCCGGCGCCGCCGCGGCCTAGACTCCTGGCTGGACGTGGACGCCGTCAGCCGAGCCGCCGCCGAGCTGGCCGAGCAGGTGGCCCGATGGCAGCCCGACCTGCTGGTGGCCGAGCCCTTCGCCGCAGCGGCCGCGGTAGCGGCGGAGCAGCGCAACCTTCCCCTGGCCCTCTGCGGCCGGCCGGCCCTGCCGCCGCGGCCGGAGGCGCCGCCCGTTGCGCCCGCCGCCGAGCGCATCGCCGAGCTGTGCCGCCGCCACGGGGTCCCCGGCCGGCTGTGGGACCTCTCGACAGGCGCCATGTGCTCCCCATGGCTGCACCTGGACTTCTTCTCCCGCGCCTGGTACGCCGACCTGCCGGCCGTGGGGGAGCAAACCGCCTTCGTGGGCGGCCGCGCGCCCCAGGCTCAGCCCCGCCACGACCCGCCCTGGGTGTTGGTGACCCTGGGCACCCAGTTCAACCAAGACGCCGCCTTTTTCCGCACCGCCGCCGAGGCCGTCTTCCTGGCCGGCGGCCGGCCGGTGGTCGTCACCGGCGCAGCCGATCCGGCCGCCCACCGGGCTCTGACAGCCTCCCTGCCCGCCGGCGCCCTCAGCCATCCGTGGCTGGACTTTGCCGCCGTCCTGCCCCAGGTCGCGGCGGTGATCCACCACGGCGGCGTGGGCACCACCCACGCGGCCCTGTGCCACGGCCTGCCCCAGGTGGCCGTGCCCCACGCCGGCGACCAGCAGCCGCAGGCCGGTCGCATCACCCAGGCCGGGGTGGGCTACGGCGTGCGCCCGGCCGATTTCACCCTGGCCAACGCCCGATGGCTGGCCGACCACGTGCTGCACGACGAGCAGCTGCGCCGGGCCGCCCAGCGCTGGCGCGGCGAGCTGGCCAGCCTGGGCGGGATCGCCGTCGCTGCGCAGAAGCTGGAGCGCGTTGCCCAGGGGGCCCGCCCCGTGGTATAATGCCGCCGTGCCTGCCACGCCGACTGCCCCCCACGTGGGCATCAACGCCTTGCTGCTCTCCGCCGCCGCCTCCTACCGCAGCGCGGGCGTCAGCGGCTACATCCGGCGCCTCCTGGCCTACCTGCCCGAGGTGGCCCCTGACCTGCGCTTCACGGCCTTCGTGCCCGACGGCGACCTGCGCCTCTCTACCCCCCTGCCGCTCCACCGGGTCCGGGGATGGAACGTGGAGCAGCCGACGCGGCGCATCCTGTGGGAGCAGTGGGCGCTGCCGCAACACACCCGACGCCTGGGCCTGGACCTGTTGCACGGACCGGTGAGCATTACCCCCGTTTTGGCAGGGTGTCCGACCGTGGTGACCATCCACGACCTCACCTTCCTGGCCTATCCGGAGGCCTTCCCTGCGGCCAAGCGCCTCTACCTGCGCAGCCAGGTGGGCCGCTCGGCGCGGGCGGCGCGGCGGGTGATCGCCAGCTCCCACGCCACGGCCCAGGACGTGGTCCGGCGCCTCAGGGTGCCGCCGGAGCGGGTGACGGTGGTGCACCTGGGCGTGGATCCGGAGTTCACGCCGGCGCCGGCCGACCAGGTGGAGGCCTTTCGCCGCCGACGGGGCCTGCCCGACCGCTTTGTCCTGCACGTGGGCACCCTGGAGCCGCGCAAGAACCTGGTGCGGCTGGTGGAGGCCTTCGCCCGGCTTCGGCAGCGCTGCCCCGACCTGGCGGACGTGCGGCTGGTGTTGGCCGGCGGCAAGGGGTGGGGCTACGGCCCCGTCTTCGCTGCCGTGGAGCGGCTAGGGCTGAGCCGCGACGTGCTCTTCCCCGGCTACGTGCCCGACGAGGAGCTAGCCTGGTGGTATCGGGCCGCGACGGTATTCGCCTACCCCTCGCTGATGGAGGGCTTTGGGCTGCCGGTGCTGGAGGCCCTGGCCTGCGGCGGCGTGGTGGTCACCTCGGCGCTCTCCTCCATGCCGGAGGTAGCCGGCGACGCAGCCCTGCTGGTGGATCCCACCGACGTGGACGCGCTGGCGGATGCGCTGCTGCAAAGCTTGGTCAACGACGAGCTGCGGGCTGCGCTGCGCAGCCGGGCCCTGGTCCAGGCGCAGCGCTTCCCCTGGCGCCGCGCCATTGCCCAGACGGCCGCGGTCTATCGGCAGGTGCTGGGCCTGCCGCCGGCCGAGGGGGAGGACGCATGAGCCAGCGCGCCGGGCGGATCATGGTGGCGCTCACCGTGCTCACCGACACGGTGCTCATCTTCGCGGCCTTTGGCCTGGCCTACGTGGTGCGCTACCAGCTGCAGTGGTTCCGCGACGTGGACCCAGCCTACTACACCACCTTCCGGCCCTACATCCCCATGGCTGCGCTCCAGACCGTCCTGGTGTTGGCCGCGTTCTACGTGGAAGGGGTCTACCGGCTGCGCCGCGGGGCCACCGCAGTGGACGAGATCTACGCCGTGATCAACGGCGTCACCACCGGCTTCGTGGTGATGGTGTTCATCGTCTTCTTCTGGCGGCCGCTGGTCTACTCCCGCTTGATCTTCGTGTATGCTGCGGGGCTGATGATCCTGCTGCTGACCTTGGCGCGACTGGCCCGGCGGGCCATCCTGAGCACCCTGCGCCAGCGCGGCGCCGGCGTCTCCCACGTCCTCATCGTGGGCGCCGGGGAGGTCGGCCGGCGGGTGATGCGCAACCTGGTGGCGCGGCCCGACCTGGGCTACCAGGTGGTCGGCTTCGTGGACGACGACCCGGAACGAGGCAGCACTGACATCGGCCGCTTCCGGGCCTTGGGCAACACCAGCCGCGTGCCGGCTCTGCTGAAACAGCTGCCGATTCAGGAGGTGATCATCACCCTCCCCTCCAGCGCCCAGCCCACGATCTCCTGGCTGGTGGAAGAGACCATGAAGGCTGGCGCGCTGCCGAGGCTGGTGCCCGACCTGTACCAAATGAGCCTCAGCCGGGTGGCAGTGGAGGACGTGGCCGGCATCCCCATGCTCACCCCCTACGACACCCGGCTGAGCCCGTGGGCCACCGCCTTCAAGCGCGCGGTGGACGTGTTGGGCAGCGCCCTGGGGCTGGTGGTGCTGTCGCCGCTGCTGCTGCTCATCGCCGTGGCCATCCGGCTGGACAGCCCCGGCCCCATCATCTTCAAACAGCGGCGCATCGGCCGCCACGGCCGCAGCTTCTACATGTACAAGTTCCGCTCCATGGTGGCCAACGCCGAGGCGCTGAAGGACCAGGTGCGCCACCTGAACGAGGCCGACGGCCCGCTGTTCAAGATCCGCGACGACCCCCGCATCACCCGCGTCGGCCGCCTCCTGCGCCGCACCAGCCTGGACGAGCTGCCGCAGTTCTGGAACGTGCTGCGCGGGGACATGAGCCTAGTGGGCCCGCGGCCGGCGCTGCCCGAGGAGGCAGCAGGCTACCGCGAGTGGCAGCGCTCTCGCCTGAACGCTGCGCCCGGCATCACCGGTCTCTGGCAGGTGAGCGGCCGCAGCGACCTGCCCTTCGACGAGATGATCCTGCTGGATCTCTACTACATCGAGAACTGGTCGCCCTTGCTGGACTTGAGCATCCTGCTGCGCACGGTGCCTATTGTGCTCTTCGGCAAGGGCGCCTATTGACCTTTGGAAAAGCGAACACCTATGCCACAGCTTTCTTCGCAAGACCAGGCGCGCTGTGTTGAGTTTCTCAAGGAGCTGGTGCGCACCCCTAGCCTCTCCGGCCAGGAAGGCCGGGTCGCCAGCCTGGTGGCCCAGGAGATGCGGGACGTCGGCTTCGACGAGGTGTACACCGACCGAGTGGGCAACGTGATCGGCCGGCTGGGCACCGGCGGCGGCCCCCGGCTGCTCTTCAACGCGCACATGGACACCGTCGGCGTGGGCAACCCCACGGCCTGGCGCTATGACCCCTACGGCGCCACGGTGGACGAGGCCGAAGGCGTGCTCTACGGCCGAGGCGCGGTGGACATGAAAGGCGCGCTGGCCGCCATGGTCTACAGCGCACGCAGCCTGCGCGAGCACCTCAAGGCGCTGAAGGGGGAGCTGGTCGTGGCCGCCGTGGTGCACGAGGAGCCGTGCGAGGGGATGGCGATGCGGGCGCTGGTCGAGGAGACCGGGCTGCGGCCCGGCTTCGTGGTGCTGGGCGAGCCGACCAATCTGCAGCTGGCGGTGGGCCACCGCGGCCGCGTCGAGCTGCGCGTGGTGACCGAGGGCCGCGCCTGCCACTCCGCCAACCCAGAGCTGGGCGTCAACGCCTTGCACGCGGCCGCCAAGATCATCTTCGGCATCGAGCTCCTGTCCCAGCAGCTGCCCGAGGACCCTGACCTCGGCCGCGGCAGCATCGCCGTCACCGGCCTGATCTGTCCGGTGGACAACCGCAACACCGTGCCCGACCGCTGCGAGCTGATCGTGGACCGCCGGCTGACCCTGGGCGAGACTCGGGACCGCGCCCTGGCCGAGATTCGCCAGATCATCGAGCGGGAGGGGGTGAAGGCTGCGGTGTCGGTGGCAGAGTTCGAGCACACCACCTACACCGGCTACGTCGGCCGGGGACAGGAGTACTATCCGCCCTGGCTGATGCCGGAGGACGCGCCCCTGGTGAAGATGGCGACCAAGGCTTTGGAGCGCGCGCTGGGCGCCCGGCCACGGCTGAAGATCTGGGCCTTCTCCACCGACGGCGCCTACACCCGCGGGGTGGCCGGCATCCCCACGGTGGGCTTCGGCCCCGGTGACGACCGGCTGGCCCACACAGCCGACGAGCACGTGCGCTTGGCCGACGTGCTTACCGCCGCGGCCGGCTACGCCGAGATCGCCCTGGAAGTGCTAGCCCGGCGCTGAAAGGACCGCGCAACACCCTCATGGACTGGCAACGCTACTTGACCGACTACAACGAAGGGCTTGGCCTGGTCTACGAGCGCTTCGTGCTCAACGACTTCCTGCTGGGCCTGCGCCAGCGCTACGGCGTGACGACGGTGCTGGAGGCGCCCCTGTTCGGCATGGCAGGGGTCAGCGGCATCAACAGCGTGGCCCTGGCCCAGGTCGGCTGCGCCGTCACCCTGGCCGACGACCACCCCGAACGCTTGGCCGGCGTGCAGCGCATCTGGAGCGAGCTGGGCCTCCCCGTGCGCCTGGTGCAGGTGCGCGACTGGGGCCGGCTCCCCTTCCCCGACGGCGCCTTCGACCTGGCCTGGGAGTGGGCCGGCCTGTGGCACCTGGCCGACGCGCAGGCGCTGCTGCAGGAGCTGGCCCGGGTCAGCCGACGGGTCGTGTTCGTGGCCATGCCCAACCCGTGGCAGGTGGGCTATCTGCTGCGCAAGCACCTGTTGGAGCCCGAGTTCTTCCAGTACGTCGGCCCCAGGGAGGGTTGGACCAACATGGCGGTGGTCCGCCGGGTGCTGCGCCGGGAGGGGGTGGAGATCGTCGAGGAGGGGGTGTTGGACGTGCCCCCCTGGCCCGACACGGTGATGCCGGCCGGCGAGGTGTTGGCGCGGCTGGGCATTCGCTCGACGGCGCTGCAGAAGCAGTTCAGCGGCGACGGTTGGCGGTGGTCCACCATGGCCTACTACCTGGGCCAGCAGCCCGACCTCTACCAGCGGGTGATGCGCTACGCCTGGCTGGACCGCGCGCCCCTGCCCTGGCAGGTCAAGGCCGTCTGGGCCCACCACCGCTACCTGGTGGGCGTGAAGCGCTGATATCCGCTTCCTCGGTTCCCCCTTCAGCGCTCGGAAACCGCGAGTTTCCGCAGAACGGCGGGGACCTGGGAGATTGGACAGGAGGTCTCTATGTTCCGCCGCTTTCTCTCCGGTGTCCTGTTGTTGTCCCTGCTCGCTGCGGCTGCGGCCGGCTGCACCACGCTGGCGCCGGCGCAGACCACCTCCTCCCCCTCTGCCCCCTCCCCTATGACCAAGACCATCACCTACAGCCGGGTGGTTGACCTGAGCCATGTGATCCACCCGGAGATCCCCCTGTGGCCCGGCGACCCGCCGGTGGAGTTCGAGACCGTGGCCGAGTTGGAGAGGGACGGCTTCTACCTGCGCCGCTTCTCCATCGGCGAGCACAGCGCCACCCACATCAACGCCTCCAACAGCTTCGTGGCCGGCGGCCGGGGCATCGACGCCTACCCGCCGGAGGGATTGGTGGTGCCGGCAGTGGTGATAGACATTCGACCACAAGCCGCGGCGAACCCTGACTACGCGTTGACGGTAGACGACGTGTTGGCCTGGGAGCGCGACCACGGTCGGGTGCCGGCCGGCAGCGTGGTGATCCTGTTCACCGGCTGGCAAGAGAAGTGGAACGACCCCAAGGCCTTCTTCGGCCTGGACGAGGCGGGCGGCCTGCACTTCCCCGGCTTCAGCGCCGAGGCCACCCGCTTCCTGTTCGACCAGCGTCAGGCCGCCGGCATGGGCATTGACACCCACGGCGTGGACCCGGGCCAGGACCCCACCTTTGCCACCAACACCATGATCGCCGAGCGCAACGCCATCGCCCTGGAGTGTCTGACCAACCTGGACCAGCTTCCGCCCACGGGCACCACCTTGGTGCTGGGCATCCTGCGCCTGAAGGATGGCTCGGGCACCCCGCTGTCGGTGATGGCGTTTGTGCCGTAGGAGACTGGGCTTGCCTAGAGACTGGGCCAGCCTGGAGACCGAGCCCAGGCTCGACCGCGGACCCTGCAGGCTGGCCCAGTCTTGGTGAACAGCCTTGGACTGCTGGAGGCATCGTCTATGCGCGCCATGGCCATCACCACCCTTGCCCTGTTGCGCGACAACCCGGCGCCCCTGCGCTTGCTGGACCTGGCCGACCCGACCCCTGGGCCGGGCGAGGTGTTGATCCAGGTCTCGGCGTGCGGAGTGTGCCACACCGAGCTGGACGAGATCGAGGGGCGCACCCCGCCCCCTCGACTGCCGATGGTGCCCGGACACCAAGTAGTGGGCCGGGTCGTGGCCCACGGGCCGGGCGCCGGCCGGCTGCCCCTGGGGGCGCGCGTGGGCGTGGCGTGGATCTACGCTGCCTGCGGCCGCTGTCCCGCCTGTCTGGCTGGCAACGAGAACCTCTGCCCCCAGTTCCAGGCCACCGGTCGGGACATGCCCGGCGGCTACGCCGAACGGATGGTCGCGCGAGAGGCCTTTGTCTACCCCATCCCGGACGCGTTCTCCGACGTGGAGGCCGCGCCGCTGCTGTGCGCAGGGGCCATCGGCTATCGCTCGCTGCGGCTGGCCAACCTGGCCGACGGCCAACCCCTGGGGCTCACCGGCTTCGGCGGCTCCGGCCACCTGGTGCTGAAGATGGCCCGGCACCTGTACCCGCGCTCCCCCGTGTACGTGTTCGCGCGCAACCCGGAGGAGCGGGCTTTTGCCTTGGAGCTGGGCGCGGCCTGGGCCGGCGACACCGAGGACACCCCGCCCCACCCGCCCACCGCCATCATTGACACCACCCCTGCCTGGAAGCCAGTGGTGGCGGCCCTGCGCAACCTAGCCCCCGGAGGCCGACTGGTGATCAACGCCATCCGCAAGGAAGAGGGGGACAAGGAGGAGCTGCTGCGCCTGGACTACTCGCGCGATCTGTGGATGGAGAAGGAGGTCAAGAGCGTGGCCAACGTGGCGCGACAGGACGTCGCGGAGTTTCTGGAGCTGGCCGCGCGGATTTCCATCCGGCCTGAGGTGGAGGTGTACCCCTTGAAGGAGGCCAACCGGGCGTTGGTGGAGCTCAAGACGAAGCGGGTGCGCGGAGCAAAGGTCCTGGTGATGGGGGATCGGTAGGCTTGTCTCGCGCCTGGGTGCGGCAGCGCGATGGCTTGGTCGTCCACCGCCCACCGCTCGCCGTTCACCGTCTACCGTTCACCGTTCACCGTTCACCGTTCACCGACCCCGCGTCCGCCAGCAGGTTCGCCAGGACGCGATTGCGCTCTTCGGCGCTGTCGAAGGCCAGGTGCACCGTTTGCTTGCGCACTTTGGGCTTGGGCCGTTCCTTCGGAGGAACGCCCCAGGCTTCCAAGGGCGAGGGCTTGTAGGGCAGGGTCTGCTCCACCCGCAGGCGCAGGGCGGGCCGCCGATGCGCGCCGAAGTACAGATCCCCCGCCTCGATGCGGCGCAGCTCCTTGTTCTTGAAGAAGATGTACCACATCCCGTAGTCCTCCCGAGGCCACTCAGCCATCAGCAGCCGTGAGGGAGGGACCTTGGCCATCACAGCGTGCTCGCGTGTTTGGAAGGAGCGGAAGTAGCCCTCCAGGTCGGTGAACGGCTGCACCTTCTCCCCCACCTCGAAGATGCCTGTGGCCCGCACCGCCACCTTGTCCGCCGGAGAGAGCATCGCGTGGTCGCCGTCGGGATCTATGGGGAGCGGGCGACGCCGAAAGAGCACGTAGCTCCGCCCGCTGGCCCACCGGTCGAAGAGCAAGAGGAACCCCACCGCCGCCAAACAAACCAAGGCCCCGGTGGGGCCGCCGGGCAACAGCCGAAGGGCCATGGCCACGGCGACCAACACCAGGGCCAGCGCAAGCCACCGATCGAAGGACAGGCCGCCCCACAGGTGTCGGCGCAGCCGATAGGTCGCTTTGAGCAGGATGCCGACCAGGGCCATGCCCAACGCTGCGCCTAGGCGGCCATCAGCTGGCGGAAAGCCTGCTGGTCCAAGGTCTCGACCTCCATCAGCCGCCGTGCGATCAGCTCCAGCTTGTCGCGGTGGGTGGTGATGATCTCGCGGGTGCGCTCGTAGGCCCGGCGCACGATGCGCTGCACCTCGCGGTCAATGGCCTCCGCCACCTCCTCGCTGTAGTTGCGGTGCTCGCTGATCTCGCGGCCGAGGAAGATCATCTCCTCCTTCTCGCCGTAGGTCAGGGGGCCCATCTCCTCGCTCATGCCCAACACCGTCACCATCTGGCGGGCAATGCGGGTGACCTGCTCCAGGTCGTTGGCCGCGCCGGTGGTGATGCGGCCGAAGACCACCTCCTCCGCCACTCGGCCGGCCAGGGCCACCGAGATCTCCTCCTCCATCTCGGTGCGAGTGCGGAGCACGGTGTCCTTCTCCAGGGGCCACATGTAGCCGCCGGCCATGCCGCGGCCGACGATAGTCACCTTGAGCACCGGCGTGGTGTGAGGGAGCATGTGCTGCACCAGCGCGTGGCCTGCCTCGTGGTAGGCGATGACCCGCTTCTGCTCCTCCGAGATCACTCGGCTCTTGCGCTCCGGACCGATGGCCACCCGCTCGATGGCCTCGGTGAGCTCGGCCATGCTGATGTTGCGCCGGTTGCGCCGGGCCGCCAGGATGGCCGCCTCGTTCACCATGTTCTCGATGTCCGCGCCCACAAAGCCGGGGGTGGCCCTGGCCAGCACCTCCAGGTCCACGTCCTCGGCCAGCGGCTTGCCCCGCACGTGCACCTTGAGGATCTGCTCGCGGCCCTTGACGTCGGGCCGGTCCATCACCACTCGGCGGTCGAAGCGCCCCGGCCGCAGCAGCGCCGGGTCCAGGATGTCGGGCCGGTTGGTGGCCGCGATGATGATCACGTTGGTGTCGGTGTCGAAGCCGTCCATCTCCACCAGGATCTGGTTCAGCGTCTGCTCCCGCTCGTCGTGGGAGCCGCCCAGCCCCGCCCCGCGGTGCCGGCCGACCGCGTCGATCTCGTCAATGAAGATGATGCAGGGCGAGTTGCGCTTGGCCTGGTCGAACAGGTCGCGCACCCGGCTGGCGCCCACGCCGACGAACATCTCCACAAACTCCGAGCCGGAGATGGAGAAGAAGGGCACCCCCGCCTCCCCCGACACCGCCTTGGCCATCAGCGTCTTGCCGGTGCCCGGCGGGCCCACCAACAACACCCCCTTGGGGATGCGCGCGCCCAGGGCCGCGAACTTCTGCGGCTCCTTGAGGAACTCCAC
>JANWYQ010000076.1 GCA_025055015.1 Caldilineales bacterium | reverse complement strand
TCCAGTGCGAAGAAGGAGCCTTGAGCAGCGGGTTACGGGTAGGGGTCACCAGTTCATCAGGCCACATGCGCGCCATAGTACCTCCGGGCACGGCATTATAGCATGCCATTCCGGCGCCTGGCAATTCATCCGTGACGGGGGCTCGTTGCAAGAAATGGCGAGGCCCCCCAGTGGCGCTGGCGCTTCGAGACCGCCTCGCCCGCGTTGGGCCGCGCAGCGCCTTGCGCTACCCTTCTATCCACACCGTCGCGCCCTGGGGCAGCTCCGGCAGGGGCAGCGCGCCGTTCGCCACCGTCGCCTCCTGGCCGGTGAACAGCTCTCGGAGCCGCGCGCCGTCGGCAAGGCCGCCGTGGGCCACGGGCAACGGGCCGGCCGGCCGTGGAGACGCGCTGCGCTGCGCCACCACCAGCACCCGGCCGCCGGGATGCTCCCGCTGATAGGCCAGCATGTCCTGCTCCACCGCCAGGATTTGAAAGCCGCCCCGCTGCAAGGCCGCCGAGCCGCGGCGCAAGTGTACCAGCCGCCGATAGAAGTCGCGCAGGCTGCGGTTCCAGCGGCCCTCGTCCCACACCATGCAGTCGCGCGAGCCCAGGGGAGGGCGGTCGGTCAGCCCGATCTCGTCGCCGTAGTAGAGCGCAGGCACGCCGGGGAAGGTCATCTGCACGGCCACGGCCAGCCGGTGCAGCGCGTCGTTGCCCGCCACCACCGACCGAATGCGGGGGGTGTCGTGGCTGCCTACCACGTTGTACTGCTGCAGCGCCACCGCCCACGGGATGGCGCCCAGGTGGGCCTGCCACGCGGCCGCCATCGCCTGGGTCGGCCACGGCCCTGGGCTGGTGATCACCTCCCCCTGCCCCCAGACGAACTGGCGGAAGCCGCTCAGCCAGTGGCGCAGCGGCTTGAAGAACCCCAGGTAGTTCATCACCCCGTCCCAGCAGTCGCCCTGGAGCTGGTCCGTGGCGTCGTAGAAGTGCTCGCCCATCAGGTAGGCGTCGGGCCGGGTCTCCTTCACGGCACGGCGAATCTCCCGCGCCACCTCCAGCCCAAGCTGCGCAGGCCCCGATCGGGCCAGCATGTTGGCCACGTCAATGCGCCAGCCGTCCGCGCTGAAAGGCGGCCGTAGCCAGCGCCGAAAAACCCCGTCTGGGCCGGCGTACATGCGGCGGCGCAGCTCTTGGCTGCGGTAGTTCAGCTTGGGCAGCGTCCACACGCCTAGCCACGAGACGTACTCGTCCGGGTGGCGGGTGAAGGTGAAGAACTGCGCCTCCGGCGAGAGTGGATCCTCGCGCGCCCGCTGGAACCAGGGGTGCCCGTAGCCGCAGTGGTTGGGCACGATGTCCAGGATGTAGCGCATGCCGCGCTCGTCCAGCGCCCGGCGCAGGCGGATCAGGGCCTCGTCGCCGCCCAGGAGGGGGTCCACCCGCTCGTAGTCCACCACGTCGTAGCGATGGTTGGAGTGGGCGGGGAAGATGGGGTTCAGGTAGAGCGCGTTCACCCCCAGGTCTTGCAGGTAGCCCAGCCGCGCCACGATGCCGTCCAGGTCGCCGCCGTAGAACACCAAGGGAAAGGGGGCGTCGGCAGGCGGCAGGGTGCCCCAGGGGTAGGTCTGCGGCCCGGCCCCGCGGTAGGTGAACTCGTGCCCTCGGGGGTCGTTGGAGGGGTCGCCGTTGGCGAAGCGGTCGGGGAAGATCTGGTAGAAGACCGCGTCCGCCAGCCAGGCGGGCGAGCGGTAGTCGGCCAGCAGGCGGAAGTCGCTGCTGTCCAGCGGGTCGTAGAAGGTGGGGCCAGCCGCAGTCAGCCACCACACGCCGTCCTCGGCCCGGAGCACGAAGCGGTAGTGGACCGTGGGCTCGGTGACGGGCAGATCGGCCTCCCACCAGCGGACCGGCGGCTGCACGGGGCCGGGGGTCATGCGGGTGATGGCCTGCTCGCCGTCGGGCGCGGTGCGCACGAAGACCGCCTGCACCGGCGCGTCCACGCCGGTGCGCAGCCGCAGGCGCACCGTCTCGCCCAGCGCCGGATAGGGGTTGGACAGGTAGGTCTCCGAACCGTCGTGGTGGACGGAGCGGAGCCAGGAAGGAAGGGAGGGGTGAAGCATAGACCGGTTCCCCCACTTCCCTAGCCCTTCCCGTTCGCCCGCTCCAGCCGCACGGCCGTCACCTTCAGCGCCGGGATCTTGGCCGTGGGGTCGAGATGCTCGCCGCTGGTCAGCCAGTTGGCCGCCTGCTCGGGGAAGTGGAAGGTGGCGAAGACCAGGCCCCGGTTCACGCGGTCGGTGACCCAGGCCTTGGCCTCGATGGCTCCCCGCCGCGAGACCAGCCGCACCGGGTCGCCGTCGCCGATGCCCAGCCGCTGCGCGTCCGTGGGGCTGACCTCCACCAGGGCCTCGGGATAGACCGCCAGCAGGCCCTGCGCCCGGCGGCTCATCTCGCCGCCGTGCCAGTGGTAGAGCACCCGGCCGGTGGTCATGATCAGGGGATACTGCTCGTCGGGCAGCTCGGCGGGCGGCACGTAATCCACGGCCACGAAACGGCCCAGCCCGCGGGTGAAGCGCTCCCGATGCAGAATGGGCGTGCCGGGATGGCTTTCGTTGGGTACCGGCCAATGGAGCGGCGCGCCCGCCTCCAGCCGCCGGTAGGTGATGCCGGCGTAGCTGGGCGTCAGCGCGTTGATCTCGGCCATGATCGCCTCGGCCGGGCGGTGCGGCCAGGCGGACCAGGGCGCCGCCGGGTCGGGCGTGGCCGCGCCCAGGGCGATGAGCCGCTGCGCCAGCTCGGTGATGATCCAGCTATCCGCGCGGGCTTCGCCGGGCGGCTCGACCGCCTTGCGCACCCGCTGCACGCGGCGCTCGGTGTTGGTGACGGTGCCCTCCTTCTCGGCGAAGCTGGCCGCAGGGAGGATCACGTCGGCGTAGGCGGCCGTCTCGCTGAAGAACAGCTCCTGCAGGACGACGAACTCGGTCTGCTCGAGCGCATGCTGCACGTGGCGCAGGTCGGGGTCGCTGGTCATGGGGTTCTCGCCCACGATGTACAGACAGCGCACCTGGCCCCGCTCCGCCGCGTCGAACATCTCGGTCACGGTCAGGCCCACCCGATCCGACAGGGGCACGCCCCAGGCCGCCTCGAACTTGGCGCGCGCCTCCGGGCTGGTCACCGGCTGATAGCCTGGATAGACGTTGGGCAGCCCGCCCATGTCGCAAGCGCCCTGGACGTTGTTCTGCCCGCGCAGGGGATTGACCCCGCCGCCGGGCACGCCCAAGTTGCCCAGCAGCATCTGCAGGTTGGCGCAGGCCAGCACGTTGGCCACGCCGACCTTGTGCTGGGTGATGCCCATCGCGTAGAGCAGTGCAGCGGGCCGGTTCTCGGCCAGCAGGCGGGCGGCAGCCTCGATGTCGGCCGCAGGCACGCCCGTGATCTCGGCCGCGACCTCCGGCGTGTAGCGGGCCACGGTGGCCGCCAGCTCCTCGAAGCCCTCGGTGCGGCGGGCGATGAAGTCCGCGTCGTGCCACCCCTCGCGGAGGATCACGTGCATGATGCCGTTGAGGAGGGCGATGTCGGTGCCCGGTCGCTGGCGCAGGTACAGGTCGGCGATCTCGGCCAGGTCAATCCGCCGCGGGTCGGCCACGATCAGCTTGGCCCCGCGGCGGCGCTTGGCCCGGCGGACCTTGATGCCGATGACGGGATGCTGCTCGGTGGTGTTGCTGCCGATGACGAAGATGGCGCGGCTCTGTTCCGTGATGTCGCGGATGGTGTTCGTCATGGCGCCGCTGCCGAAGCTTGTCGCCAGACCGGCGACGGTGCTGCTGTGTCAGAGCCGTGCGCAGTGGTCAATGTTGTTGGTCGTCATCAGCTGCCGCGCGAACTTGGCGAAGAGGAAGTTCTCCTCGTTGGTGCACTTGGCCGAGGCCAGCATGGCGAAACTGTCGCCGCCGTGGGCCGCCTTTTCCGCCGCCAGTTTGCGCGCCACCACGTCCAGGGCCGTGTCCCAATCCACGGCGATGAAGGTGTCGGGGGTGATCGGTGCAGGGTGACCGACGCTCGGCGACCGGTGGCCGTTGGCTTTGGATCGGCGCTTGTCGGCGTCGCCGATCACGGACCAGCGATTATCGCCAACCCGCTGTGCCAGCTCGTCCGGGTCCAGCCATTTCGCCCGCACCAGGGGCCGGGTCAGCCGCTCCGGGCTGTGGACGTAGTCGTAACCGTAGCGACCCTTGACGCACAGGGCCAGGCCGTTGACCGGCGCATCGGCCGCGCCGGTGACCCGCACGATGCGGCCGCGGCCGCCGTCGCGGCGCACGTGGAGGTCTATCTGGCACCCCACGCCACAGTAGGAGCACACCGTCCGCACC
>JANWYQ010000231.1 GCA_025055015.1 Caldilineales bacterium | reverse complement strand
TGGGCGCCCAAGGTGGCCTGGAACGGCAGCAACTGGCTGGTGGTGTTCGAGGGAAACGCGCCCAACGGCACCGGATACTACGAGTCGCTGCTGCAGGCGGTGCGCGTCAGCCCGGCCGGCCAGGTGTTAGATGCTAAGCCCATCCCACTGTACGGCCTGAAGCCTCCCGGCCTGGCCTGGGCCGTGGCCTCCGACGGGAACAACTGGGTGGTAGTAGCGCAGGGCACCGTCACGGGCACCGACATCGTCGCAGTGCGCATCTCGCCGGCCGGCGCGGTGCTGGATCCGCCCACCCGCACTGTGGTGGACGGCACCTATTACCTCCGCTCCAATCTCAAGCTGGCCTACGCCGGCGGCGTGTTCCTGCTGACCTACAACGGCGGCAACTACGAGACGGAAGGGGTGCGCTTCGACAGCAACCTGAACGTGCTGGGCCCGCCGCAGCAAATCATCTCCCGGGCTGCGGACGACCTGGCCGGCGCCGGCAACCAGTTCTACCTGGTCTGGCAGGAGCTGGTGGCCCAGGGTTGGGCGGTCTACGGCACGCGGCTGAACACCAGCGGCCAGAAGCTAGACGGCAACGGCGACAACCTGTCCGGCAACGCTTACTCCGACACCTTCAACGACGTCGGGGTGACCTGGGACGGCGTGAACTGGCGAGCCACCTGGCTGCGCAACCTGACCGAGCTGCGCGCCGTGCGCGTCAACACCTCCGGCACGGTGCTGGACCCCGGCGGCGTGGCGATCTCCGGCCCCTCGGCCGGCCCCACCGCCGGCAACGGCAGCGGCGGCTTCCAGATCGTCTGGTCCCCCTACGGCAACGCCGACCAGGGGGTAGCCACGGCCCACGTCTCCTCGAGCAACGCGGCCGGCCCCAACCGCCACATTGCAATCGGCGCGCCGCGACAGGTGCGGCCCGACATCGCCACGAGCGGCAACGGCTACATGGTCGTCTACCACAGCGCCACGGCCAGCGGCCAACGCGTCCTGGCCCAGCCCCTGGACGCCGCCGGCAACCCGACCACAGCCGGCCCGGTGGAGCTGGCCTCCGGCGACCTCTCTTCCGGCCCCGGCTATCCGGCCGTGGCCTGGAACGGCTCAGTCTACCTGGCGGCCTGGAGCAGCCACAGCGCCGGCGGCGTTGTGGCCCAGCGGCTGGACGCCAGCGGCAACAAGCTGGACCCGGCCCCGTTCATGGTGATCCCCTTGGCCTTTGGCCCGCCCGACATTGCGGCCGTCGGGGACACCTTCCTGGTGGTGGGCCGCAAGTGCGGCTACTCGTGCCAGTTCATTGACGCCTTCGGCGCGCGGGTGAACGGCACCACAGGCGCCGTGCTCGATGCGACGCCGATCCCCGTGGCCGGCAGCTTCATCGGCCGGGCGCCCGCGGTGACCGCGCTGGGCGGCCGCTGGCTGGTGGTTTACCACCGGAACTGGAGCCACGACAACCCCACCGCCGACACCGGTGCGGTCTTCGTCAACACCGATGGCACCGTCACAGGCGTCGGCAACCTCTACACCTTCTCCACCAACGGCGGCAACGGCGTCTTTCGCATCGGCCTGGCCGCCAACAGCAGCGTGGCCATGATGGTGCAGTCGGCCGAGATCACTTCCGGCGTGGAGACCGACCTGTTCTACCGCTTCATCTATCCCGACGGCAGCGTGGGGCCGGTGGTCAACCTGACCCCCTGGTGGGGCAACCAGTACAACCCGCAGGTGGCCTGGGACGGCAGCCACTTCGTGGTCGTCTACGAGGAGCAGAAGAACCGCTTCTACGACCTGGACATGTTGGACTGGCGCAGCGACATCTTCAGCCTGCGCGTGGCGCCGGATGGCACGGTGGTGGACCCACAGGGCTTCGTCTTCTCGACCAGCCCGGTGGGCGAAACGCTGCCGGCCGTGGCCAGCCCGCAAAACAGCGTCTCCCTGATCGCAGCTGCGCTGATGCGCAACGAGGCGCCCTTCGCCAACTACCGCATCGGCTATGGCTTCTTCGGCAGCGTCAGCAACAGGCCGCCGGTCGCCGTGGCAGCCGCCGCCCCCAGCGGCGGCGACGCGCCCTTGGCGGTCAACTTCAGCTCGGCCGGCTCGACCGACCCCGACGGCATAATCACAGCCTACCTCTGGGACTTCGGCGACGGCAACACCTCGACCCAGCCCAACCTCAGCCGCACCTACACCGCAGCTGGGTTCTACGTGGTCCACCTGACCGTCACCGACAACGCCGGCGCGCAGACGACACAGGCCATCCTGGTGCAAGCGACCGCGCCCAACCAGCCGCCGGTGGCCGTGGCCCAGGCTGTGCCCAGCTCCGGTCCGCCGCCGCTGAGCGTCACCTTCTACGCCGATGGCTCCTACGACCCAGACGGCTCCTATCTGGGGATGGTGTGGACCTTCCACGACGGCTCCCAATACCACGGCTCGCCGGCCTACTACACCTACACGGTGCCGGGCACCTACCAGGCGACGCTCATGGTGACCGACGGCCGCGGGGCCACCGTCACGGACACGGTGACCGTCACGGTGGGCGGCGCAACCACGCCCACGCCGACGTCCACCCGCACGCCCACGCCCACGCCGACGCCTACCCGCACGCCCACGCCCACGCCTGCGCCCGGCGGCTGCACCAGCAACTGCCTGCGCTCCACCAACATCTCCCTTAGCTCGCAAGCCAGGCGCTACCAGGTGAACGTCTCCGGCCAGGTCACAGTGCAGAGCGAGACGGGCGCGACGGTGCGCAGCGCTACCGTGTTCGTCACCTGGACCAAGCCGGACGGCAGCACGGTCAACCAGAGCGCGACCACCAACACCCAGGGCCGCGCCAGCTTCAGCACCAGCGGCCCGCCCGGGCTCTACACGCTGCGGGTCACCAACATCACCCGCAGCGGCTGGACCTTCGACCCGGCCAACAGCGTGCTACAGGCTAGCATCAACGCCACTCTGGCCATGCTCAACGCCCTGGCCACCAACGACCGCCGCGTCGAGCTGCGCTGGGACGCCGTGGCCGGCGCGTCCAGCTACCGTGTGGTGCGCCAGACCAACACCCCCTACTTCGAGCCCTCGGCCGGCACGGTGATCGCCACCCTGTCCAACAGCGGCGGTCCCAGCTACAGCTACGTGGACGCCACGGTGGACTTGGGGCAGTGGCACGACAGCGTCTACTACATCGTGCAGAGCTTCGACGCCGGCGCTGCGCTGCTGACGGAGAGTACCTACGCCGGGACGAGCCCGTACCGGTTGACGCCGGGCGGGTGAAGACGCCCAAGGCCCTGCGCCGCGCCCTAGACGGCCGTACGGGCCTCTACCTATAGTTAGTAAAACCATCGAGAGCGCGCGAGGAAGTCTCGCGCGCTCTCGCCGTTTCTCGACGGGCAGCCGTCCGGGCGGAGCGGCTTGGTGGCGCCAGGAAGCCTAAATATAATGTAGATGCCCGGCGTCCCCTGCCGGCCTGGCAACAGGTTAGATGCCTGTGACGCGAATGTTGTCTACGAAGGCATCAACCTGGGCAGCGTTCGCCAGTGAGGGGGACGTTGGAGGCGTCGCTATGAGCAGGCCGGAAGCAAATCGTCGGCTCCCACGGGATAGGGCCGGGCTGCGTGCGGCGTCGGCAACCGGAGGAGGTTATATGGTGAGGTTTAGGTTTCGAGGCATGCTCCTGGCTTTCGCGGCTGTGAGCATGGCGATGTTGCTGGCTTCAGGCTCTCACGCCCAGGAGATGCCGACCTCGGTAGGCGAGCTCAAGGCCGAGTGGCTGCAACAAGGGCGTTCGCTTTGGCAGCTTCCTGTGCTGGAGAAGGCCGAGGAAGGCCCG
>JANWYQ010000182.1 GCA_025055015.1 Caldilineales bacterium | reverse complement strand
AGCACCAGCTACTGGGGCACGGTCTTGGGATGCTACTGGTCGCTCTGGCAAGGCTGGGTGTGCCCGTGAGGCTCGTCCGTTTGCCAACCCGGCCAGAACGCAGATAATAGAGCCAGAGCCGCTGAGTTCCTGCTACCTCCTTCAGCCCTCGTCTCAGGAGGTCTCCCCATGTCCGCCATCGCCCAGGGCCGCCAGGACTTAGCCCGCTGGCGCGCCAGCGCGCCCGACAACTTCTTCACCTGCGACGCCAACCTGCGCCGCGTGCTGCCGCTGTACGACCCCAACTACCGCTGCTACGAGGCCGAGCTCGTGGCGTTTGGCCACGCCGTCGCCACGGTCATTGACCCAGCCGCGGCCATCAACGACCGGCCCCACAACCACCCCCGGCTGGACGCCTGGGACGGCATCGGCCGGCGCACCGAGAACATCGAGTTCCACCCCAGCTACCACGAGGCCGGCCGCCCGGCCTACGAGGCCGGCCTCCTGGCCCTGGCCGCCGAGCCAGGCCACGCCGTGCAGCAGAGCGCGCTCTTCTACCTCCTTACCCAGGCCGGCGAAATGGGCCACGCCTGCCCCATCGTCTGCACCCTGGGGCTGATCCGGGCCCTCCAGGCCAAGGGCAGCGACGCGCTCAAGGCCGCCTACCTGCCTCCCCTGCTGGAGCGGGACTACGAGCGCAAGCAGACGGCCAGCCAGTTCCTCACCGAGGTCCAGGGCGGCTCGGACGTGGGCGCCAACGCGGTGGAGGCCCGGCCGGCCGCTGGCCAGGACGGCGTCTGGCTTCTGCGGGGCGAGAAGTGGTTCTGCTCCGTGGCCAACGCCGACCAGATGTTGGTAACCGCGCGGCCGGTGGGCGCGGCCGACGGCACCAAGGGGCTGGGCACCTTCCTAGTCCCCCGCCGCCTGCCCGACGGCTCCCTCAACCGCTTCCGCATCCGCCGCCTGAAGACCAAGTTCGGCACCCGCACCATGGCCTCCGCCGAGATGGACTTCGAGGACGCGGTGGCCTTCCCCATTGGCCCGCTGGAGGAGGGGTTCAAGACCGTGGTGGAGCTGGTGCTGAACACCTCCCGCTGGACCAACGCCCTGGGCTCGTGTGGGCTGCTCCGGCGAGCCTACGTGGAGGCGTGGACCTTCGCGCAGCAGCGCCGCGCGTTCGGCGCCGCCATCGGCCGCTACCCCCTGGTGCAGGAGGCGCTGGCGGAGATGAAGAGCGACCTCTACGCCATGCTGGCCTCCACCCTGCGGCTGAGCTACCTGGTCAACCGCATGGACCTGGGCGTGGCCACGGCCCAAGAGCGGGCCGTGCATCGCCTGCTGGTGAACATCAACAAGTACGCCACGTCGGTGCAGGCCAGCCTGGGCATCCGCCGGGCGCAGGAGATCCTGGGCGGCAACGGCGCCATCGAGGACTTCAGCATTGTCCCCCGGCTCTACCGAGATGCGGTGGTGTTCGAGAGCTGGGAGGGGAGCCACAACGTGCTCTGCCTGCAGGCCGCGCGGGACATGCAGCGCTACAGGCTTCACGAGCACCTGTTCGCCTACCTGGCCGCGCTGCTGGACGGCGTGACCCAGCCGGCGCTGGCCGCGGCGCAAGACCAAGTCCTGGCGCAGATGGAGGTCGTGCGCCAGCGGCTGGAGCGGCTTCTGGCAGGTTCGCCCGATTTCCTCCAGAGCCACATCCGCCGGGTGATTGACCGCCTGATGCTGGTGATCCAGGCTGCGTGCCTGCTGGCCGAGGCGGAGTGGGAGCTGAGCCAGGGGCTGGAGACGGACAAGCCGGCCGCGCTGGCCTTCTTCGTGGACCGGCATCTGCGGCCGGGCTACGACCCGTTCGAGGACCCTGCCTATCCCCAGCGGCTGGCGGAGATCACGGCGACGCTGTAGGGCGGTGAGCGATAAACGGTGAACGGTCAACGGTGGGACGGAGTTTGTGCGGCCACAGGCGCAGGGGCCGGCGCCTGGGGGCGCCGGCTCCGCAGGGGGAGATGCTGCGTCCCTTCCTTGCGCCGTTCACGCCCTTGCGCACGAGCCCAGCGCCTGGGGGCGGCGGCTCCGCCTTTCCTCCGTTTCCCCTCTTTCCTGTCCGGCTCTTCCTTTCCCCTCACTCGATCGGCGTCAACCACCGCTCCGTGGTGGTGCCCTCGGCGGCCCAGCCGGTGATGTCCTTGCCGTTGGTGACCTTCCACCAGCGGTAGTTGTCCACGTCCACCGGTCCGTCTATGACCTGGAGCTCGGTGCTGGGGGCCACACGCCACCGCTCGACGCCGCTGAGCCCCGGCTGCGAGCGCACCTTGAGAAACCCTCCCTCGCCCACGGTGACGATCACCGTGTCGCCCAATTGAACGCCGCGACGCACCGGCCGGCGGTCGCTGACCTGTGGGCTGAGCCACACCTCGTCGCCAGAGCCCTCGGCCACCCAGCCGGCCAGCTGGTTGGTCCCCACCCGCCACCAGCGATAGCCGTCCGCCTCCACCGGCCCCTCCAGCACGATCACCC
>JANWYQ010000146.1 GCA_025055015.1 Caldilineales bacterium | reverse complement strand
GAGGGTGGAGCCGGTCCCATGACGAAGCAGATCTTCGAGCGCTATCTTCCCCTGATCGAGGCCGAGATGCAGCGGGTAGTGGGCCAAGGCGATGGGCTGTACGCCGGCCACTACGGCATGCTGCGCTACCACATGGGCTGGGCCGATGCGCAGTTCCGCCCGGCGCAGGTCAACAGCGGCAAGCGTATTCGGCCGGTGGTCTGCTTGTTGGCGTGCGAGGCGGTGGGCGGCTCGGCCGACGACGCGCTGCCGGCCGCCGCTGCCGTGGAGCTGCTGCACAACTTCTCCCTGATTCACGACGACGTGGAGGACGACAGCCCCACGCGTCGCCACCGACCTACGGTGTGGGCGCTGTGGGGGGTGCCCCAGGCCATCAACGCCGGCGACGCGCTGTTCACCCTAGCGCGGATAGCGCTGCACGGGCTGACCCGACGGCCCATCTCGCCGGCGGTGGCCATGGAGGCTTGCTTCGTCTTCGACCAGGCCTGCCTGCGGCTCACCGAGGGACAGTACCTGGACATGTCCTTCGAGCAGCGGCTGGACGTGACGGTGGAGGAGTACCTGGCCATGATCGAGGGAAAGACGGCTGCCCTCCTCAGCGCCAGCATCGAGCTGGGCGCGCTGATCGGCGGCGCGAACCCGGCCAGTCGCCGGCATCTGGCCGACTTCGGCCGCTACCTGGGCCTGGCCTTTCAGATGCAGGACGACATCCTGGGCATCTGGGGAGACGAGGCGGTCACCGGCAAGTCGGCGGCCAGCGACATCCTGGCGCGCAAGAAATCGCTGCCGGTGGTCTACGCGCTGAACAGCGCCGAGGTGGGCGCGGCGCTGCGGACGCGCTACGCAGCCCCCATCCCCAGCGCAGATGTTCCGGCGGTGTTAGCGCTGCTGGACCGCGCCGGCGCACGCGAGTACGCCGGCCGGGCCGCAGCCGAGGCCCACGGCCGGGCCTTGGCCGCCCTGGAGGCCAGCGGCGTGCTCGACAACGCCAACGCTGCCGGGCAGGCCCTGTTGGCCATCGCCGAGATGCTCCTGGGGCGGCAGCACTGAGCGGTTCAACTCTACCCCAGGAAGGCCACGAACACTTGGTTGCCCAAGAGCCGAGCGCGCTGCGTGAGCCGCACCCGGTCGGGGCGCACCTCGACCTGGCCCTGCCGGGCGAGGCGCTCGATATCGCTGCCGAAGACCTCGGCCAGCGGCCGCCCGTGCCGCTGCGCGAAGCGCTCGAAAGAAACCCCTTCCCGCACCAGCCGCAAGCCCAGGATCATCGTCTCGGCCATGCGGGTGCGCTCGTCTAGCTCCTCCACGAACTCCACCCAGGGGGCGGCAAACGGCTGGTAGGCTGCTGGAGCCGTCCAGGCAGCGGCCGTGGCCGTCACGCGCTCGATGTAGGCCGGCACCGGCTTGATGTTGGCCCACCGCCGGCCGTCCACCGACGAGTGGGCGCCCGGTCCGCAGCCCAGGTACGCTTCGTTGCGCCAGTAGGTCAGGTTGTGGCGGCAAGCCCAAGAGGGAAGCGAAGGAGACGCGGCAAACGACGGAGGGGAGGGAACAGGGTTGTCGGGCTTTTCCTCCTTCCCCTTCCTACCTTCGGTTCCTCCGTCCTTGGCCCAGTTGCTGATCTCGTACTGGACATAACCTGCGGCCGCCAGCAGCTCATCGGCGAGCTCGTAGAGGTCCGCGGCCAGGTCGGCGTCGGGGTAGGGCAGGCGGCCGGCGGCGGCCCACTCGCCGAAGGGGGTCCCCTCCTCGATGGTCAGCGCGTAAAGGGAAAGGTGCTCCGGGCCCAGGGCAATGGCCCGCTCCAGGGTGCGGCGCCAGGTGGCGGGGGACTGGCCCGGCAGGCCGTAGATGAAGTCCAGGTTGATGTTGTCGAAGCCAGCCGCACGGGCGGCCCAGAACGCGTCCACCGCTTCCTCGGCGGAGTGGATGCGGCCCAGGAAGGCCAGCTCCGCCGGGTCGAAGCTCTGCACCCCCATGCTCAGGCGGTTCACCCCCAGCCGCCTCAGGACGGCAAATCGGCTCACGTCCACCGTGCCTGGGTTGGCCTCGCTGGTGACCTCTGCGTCGGGCAGCACGTAGAAGGCCTCACGGCAGGCGACCAGCACCCGCTCCAACAGGGCGGGCTCCAGCACCGTCGGGGTGCCGCCGCCGAGGAACACGGTGTGCACGGCCGGGCGGTCCCACTGCGCGCCCGCCAGGCGTATCTCCTGCGCCAACGCCTCGGCATAGGGTTCGTGTAGCCGGTTGAGCCCGGCGTAGGTGTTGAAGTCGCAGTAGGGACACTTGCGCTGGCAGAAGGGGATGTGGAGGTAGAGGGAGAGGGGCTCCATCTCAGCGAACGGTAGACGGTGAACGGTGGTCAGTCATGCGCTGCGGATGATGGGTTGCGATCTTTTCTCGGCTAACGGCCACTGCTTGTGGGCGAGGGCAGGGCGGTGGCTCACCGGCCGAGGGCGGGATCGGCGTAGCGAAAGCCGTGGCCGCGCACGGTGACGATGTACTGGTGGTCCGGGTCAAGCTCCGCCAAGCGTTCCCGCAGGCGGCGCACCAAAGCGTCAATCGCTTGCTCGCTCACCCCTTCTTCGAGTGCCTCCGGCCACACGGCGCGCACGATTTCCTCGCGGGTGACCACGCCTCCCTGGGCCTCCTTCAGCAGGGCCAGCAGGCGGAACTGCGCTGGCGACAGGGGAGGCTCCAACGGCCGGCCGCCGATGTATACTTGCCGGGAGTCCTCGTCCACGCGCAGGCGATCGCTCGCCGCCGGGCCAACGTCGAAGCTGAGCGGCGCCGTCTCTCCGGCGTCCACAAAGGCCAGCTTGTAGGCCAGAGCGATCTGGATCTCGTCCCCGTCCTGCAGCACGTAGGGGCCGTGGATCTCCTGGCCGTTGACGAAGGTGCCGTTCTTGCTGCGCAGGTCCTCCAGGATGTAGGCCTGGCGCTCGGGATCGCGCGTCACCTGGGCGTGGTGACGGGACACCAGCCGATCGGGCAGCACGATGTCGCAGTCCGGGTGGCGGCCGATGAGGATGCGGTCCCGGCTGAGGGGCCAGCGTCGGCCGGCCTCCTGGTCCCCACGTTGCAAGATGAGCATGGCAGTTTCAACCGATGGCATAGGCGGCATTTCCTCGATCGTTTGACAGTTCCCGGTTGCTGGGCCATAATGGCGGCGTATGGGCGCTCCTTTTGCGGTTGGCACGGTATTGCGCGGTCGCTACAAGATCCTGGAGCTGATTGGCCAGGGCGGCATGGGCGCCGTCTACAAGGCGGAGGACCTGCGGCTGGCCGGCCGGCTCTGCGCGGTCAAGGAAATCCTGCCCGACTTGGGTGGCCTGCCGGAGCAAATGGAACAGATGCAGCAGCAGTTCTACCGGGAGGCCTCGGTGCTGGCGCGGCTGGACCATCCCAACCTGCCCAAGGTTTCCGACTACTTCACGGAAAACGGCCGCGAGCTGCTGGTGATGGACTACGTGCCGGGTCGCGACCTGAAGGAGCTGGTGGACGAGGCCCGGCGACAGGAGCGCTTCCTCTCCGAGCGCGACGTGCTGGACTGGGCGGTCCAGCTCTGCGACGCCCTGAGCTATCTCCACAGCCAGAGCCCACCCGTTCTGCACCGCGACATCAAGCCCTCCAACATCAAGCTCACCCCCAGGGGAACCATCAAGCTGGTGGACTTCGGCCTGGTGAAGGTGCTGGCGCCCGACGACAGTCGCACCATCACCGTGGTGCAGGGCCGCGGCACGGTGCAGTACACGCCGCTGGAGCAGTACGGCGGCGACACCGGCCATACCGACGTGCGCTCCGACATCTACTCCTTGGGCGCTACCCTCTACCACCTGTTGACAGGCACGCCGCCTGCCGACGCCAAACAGCGCTTCCTCAAGCCGGGCAGCCTGGTGCCCCCGCGCGAGATCAACCCCAAGCTGTCGGTGCGCACCGAGCGGGCCATCCTCCACGCCATGGCCATGCACCCTGACCAGCGGCCAGCCAGCGTGGAGGAGCTGCGGGCGGAGCTGCTGGGCATGCGACCGATGGCGCCGGCAATAGCCGCGCCGCCCTCGGTGAGCGAGGTGTGGCTGACGGCCCTGCGCAGCAACAGCCTGTGGGCCGGCTTGGCCCTGGGGCTGGCGGCCCTGGCGTTGGTGCTCAGCTTGCTCGCCCCGCGGCTGCCGCCTCGGCCGGGCGAGCTGGGCGCACCTCCGGTCGTTCAGGCAGCCGAGCTCAGGCCATAGCCTCGTCATGGCTTACCCTCACGGCTCTTGCTGTCGCCGCGCCCGCTGCACCAACAAGGGCAGGAGGCCGCCCACGATCGCCACCAGCGCAGCGCCCCACGGCCGCCACTCTCGCTGCATCCAGGTGGCGCCCGGCAGCCAGCCCAGTCCGTACAGGCAATAGGCTGTCAGCCCGCCGATCACCAGCCACAGGGTCTTGCGCACGGTGACCTCAGGGCTCTGCCCCACAGTGGCCAGCACCACGAAGCTGATGGAGGCTAGGACGGCCAGGGTCAGCAAGGTGACCAGCAAGGCGTCGCCGTCCACCCGTGGTGGCGGCAGGGGCAACACGGGGGTGGGGGTTGGCTCCGGCGTGGCCGTCGGGGTGGCCGTGGCGGTGGGGAGCGGCGTAGCGGTGGGGGTCGGCGTGGGGGTCGGCTCCACTGTGGGCGTGGCCGTGGCTACGGCCACCTGCGCGCGGCCCTCGGCCTCGTCCACGATGCGCAGGGCTAGGCTGAGGGAGCCGGTGGCCAGCCCGCTTTGCGCCTGGACCTCGAAGTCCCCCGCCCGCCCCAGGATCACCGACGCCTCCGCAAATCCGTCCACCGTTCCCGAGACCTGCAGGGGGAGCTGGAACTGGTCCCCGCGCTGCTTGAGCTGGAAGCTCACCGGCGTGCCGTCGGGCACCAGCCGGCCGTTGCTGTCCAGGATGGGCCCGGCCACGATGCGCAGCGTCTCGCCCACCTTCACGGTGAAGGAGTTGGTCTCCGGCTCGGCCTCCTTGTCCGGTATCTGCAGCAGGATGGTGCGGCTGGGGTCGGGCCGCAGCCGCTCGGCCAGCACGTAGTTCACGGCGCCGATGTCCACCGGCGACGCGCCCGCCGGGATGAACTCCCGGAACACAGCGCGCACCGCCTGCTCCAGGAAGGGGCGACTCTTGCTGTAGACGCCGAAGTAGGCCGTCAGCTTCGATATGTCGGTGGCGTCCAGGTGGTAGGGCGCGCCGAAGGCCAGGGCCACCACCCGCTTCCCCTCCCGCAGCTCCGGCCGGCGGCTCAGGAAGACGCGCAGCGCGTTAGAGGCAGGCACGTTGGGGTCCACGTCCAGGGAGGCGAACACCAGCCACGTCGCCGATCGGAAGAGCCGCTCGAACTCCTCGGCCGACGGCTCGGTGGGGATGCCCTCTAGGAAGTCGTAGAGCTGCTGGAAGGTCAGGCTGGCCACCCGCTCCGGCGCCAGCTGGCCGCTGGCCTGGGGGCCGTACAGGCGCAGTACGATCTCCTCCAGCGCGTTGGGCTCGATGAGGGGGAAGGGCGGGCACTCGGGCGCCGGGCACTCCCGGCCAAGCCGCGCGTCGGTGAAGATCAGGACGTAGTCGTTGGGCCCCGGGCCGGTGGGCATCCGCAGCCCCAGCTCCGCCGGGCTGGGGCTGATCAAGGTGATGGCGTCGGAGGCGATCTGGGAGACGACGGCCGAGGCCTGGCCCACCCGAACGTCCACGTCGCTGCCGTCCACCAGGGCGCCCGCCAGGTCCAGGTTGGGGTAGAGCCGCGCCTTGAGGGCCAGGATGCGCAGCACCGCCGCGTCCACCCGGCGGCGAAAATCCGCGTCGAAGCGGTACTTCTCCTGGAAGAAGACGATGGTCTCCTTGATGTTGGCCAGCTGATCCGGCCAGTTGTCGGTGAGGGCGAAGCGGTGCAGGAACAGCAGGTCGTTGCCGGCCACCAGCGCTTCCTGCGCAATGCGCTTGTGGGGGAAGCTCTGCAGGGTGGGATCGTAGAAGAGGCGAATGGCCGGCGCGCCCAGCACGTCGCTCATGGTCACGCCGTTGCTCTGCTTGCGCCAGTCGCTGAAGCCGGGGTTGTTCAACAGGTTCTGGCCGAGCTGGGGAGCCAGGCTGATGGGCGGCACGCCCTCCCCGCTGCCCTGCAGCCCGGCGTAGCGGACGTGGGTGCTCATCAGGGCGTCAGGGGTGGTGGACGCCTCCAGCGCCGTCGTTCCCAGGCTGGTGTCCGGCGGCAGGAGCTGGCCGAGGGTGCCGGCGCGCACCGCGGCCGCGAAGGGCGCCAGCTCCACCGCGGCCATCTCCTCGGCGCTCTTCTGCACGGTGGCCACCTCGTCCTGGGGCAGCCGGTCGCTGCTGCCCTGGCCGGGGAAGTGTTTCGCCACCGTGGCCACCCGTCCCCCTGACCCGGCATGCACGCCGCCGATGTAGGCGCGGCCCAGGCGTCCCACCCAGAAGGGGTTGCTGCCGAAGGTGCGCACCCCCAGGCTGGCGGCTGGGTTCACCCGCAGGGTGTCCAGCACGTCCAGCGACGGGCCCAGCAGCAGGTTGACGCCCACGGCCGCCAGCTCGCGGCCGACGATGTGGCCGGCGATGGCGGCGTCCTCCACGTTCCAGGTGGCGCCCAAGGCCATCTGGCTGGGCAGCGGCGTGAAGCCGTCTAGGAGCGCCGTGTAGGGAAAGCCGTCCCCTTCCTGCTGCACGGCGATGAACAGGGGCAGGGTGACCCCGCGGTCCGCGGGGATCGGCAGGCGCTGAACGTCCGCCAGGGTGGGCGTCAGGGCGCTCTCCTGCGGCAGGGCGCCGTCGAAGGCCAGGGCCTGCAGCCGGTTGGCCAGGCGCACCACCTGCTGGGCGGCGCTGGGTTCCTCCGGATCGGCAGAGACGTTGCGGAAGTTGCCGTTGGCTGGCATCAGCACCACGCCGCCGACGCGGTAGTCGCGGATCAGCGAGGCGATGTCGGAGTTGGGCGACACGTCGTCCCCCTGGAAGGTCACCACGAAGAGCTGCCCGACGCGGTCTGCCACCGTCATGGCCTCCAGGATGCGCTGCAGCGTCTCCGGCTCGGCCTGGGCGTGCGCAGGCGCAGCCGGCCAGGCCGATGCCACAGCCAGCCACAGCAGGAGGAGCCATCGGCCGCGACCTGGCGCGGGCCGGGCGCAACGGCGACGGAGGCTAGCGCTCATGGCCGGTAGTATACCCTCCGCGCAGCCCAGCGTCAAGCGATCCCGTTTGGTTTGGAGAAAAGATTGCGTGGGCAGTATAATGGACGCAATTGCGAACCAATGTTCTGAAGGACGGCGTGAAGACCGCAACGGCCTGAGGTAGAGACGTGCCCGAGTTCAAGGTTGTTTCCGAGTTCCAGCCCATGGGGGACCAGCCGTCGGCGATTGCGCAGCTGGTGGAGGGGTTGCGCCGGGGCTATCGCCACCAGACCCTGCTGGGCGCTACCGGCACCGGCAAGACCTACGTCATGGCCAAGGTGATCGAGCAGGTGCAGCGGCCGACCCTGGTGCTGGCCCACAACAAGACGCTGGCCGCGCAGCTCTACGCGGAGTTTCGCGAGTTCTTCCCCCACAACGCGGTGGAGTACTTCGTCAGCTATTACGACTACTACCAGCCCGAGGCCTACATCCCCCACACCGACACCTACATCGAGAAGGACGCCAGCATCAACGAGGAGATTGACCGGCTGCGGCTGGCGGCCACGGCCGCGCTCTTCAGCCGCCGCGACGTGATCATCGTGGCCTCGGTGTCGGCCATCTACGGCCTGGGCAGCCCCCAGGACTACGGCCAGGAGGTGCTCCACCTCCGGGTGGGCGACCAGGTGCGGCGCAACCAGATCCTGCGCCGGCTGGTGGACATCTACTACACCCGCAACGACCAGATCCTGCAGCGGGGCCGCTTCCGCGTGCGCGGGGACACCCTGGAGGTGCAGCCGGCCTACGGCGAGACCGCCTACCGCATCCAGCTCTGGGGCGACGAGGTGGAGCGCATCACCGAGATTGACACCCTCACCGGCGAGGTGCTGGCCGACCTGCCGGCGGTGAACATCTTTCCGGCCAAGCACTTCGTGACCCCGGCCGACAAGCTGGCCGAGGCCCTGGTGGAGATCGAGCAGGAGCTGGAGGAGCGCATCGCCTGGTTCAAGGCTCAGGGCAAGCTGTTGGAGGCGCAGCGCATCGAGCAGCGCACCCGCTACGACCTGGAGATGTTGCGGGAGACCGGCTACTGCAACGGCATCGAGAACTACAGCCGCCCCCTGTCGCGGCGGCCGCCCGGCTCCCAGCCGTGGACCCTGCTGGACTACTTTCCGGCCGACTGGCTGTGCATCATTGACGAGAGCCACATGACCATCCCCCAGCTGCGGGGCATGTACAACGGCGACCGCCAGCGCAAGGAGGTGTTGGTGGAATACGGCTTCCGGCTGCCGTCGGCCCTGGACAACCGGCCCCTGCGCTTCGAGGAGTTCGAGGCCATGCTCAACCAGGTGATCTACACCAGCGCCACCCCCGGCCCCTACGAGCGCAGCGTGTCGGCCCAGATCGTGGACCAGGTGATCCGCCCCACCGGCCTGCTGGACCCGGAGGTGGAGGTGCGGCCGGTCAAGGGACAGGTGGACGACCTGGTCAAGGAGATCCGCCTCCGGCTGCGCAAGGGGCAGCGGGTGCTGGTGACCACGTTGACCAAGCGCATGGCCGAGGACCTGAGCGACTACCTGGCCGAGCTGGGCATCAAGGTGCACTATTTGCACAGCGAGATCCACACCATCGAGCGGGTGGAGATCCTGCGCGACCTGCGCCTCGGCGTCTACGACGTGGTGGTGGGCATCAACCTGCTGCGGGAGGGGCTGGACCTGCCGGAGGTCAGCCTGGTGGCCATCCTGGACGCGGACAAGGAGGGCTTTCTGCGCTCGGAGCAGGCGCTGATCCAGACCATCGGCCGCGCCGCGCGGCACGTGGAGGGCAAGGCCATCCTCTACGCAGACCGGATCACCGACAGCATGCGCCGGGCCATCGAGGAGACCAACCGCCGTCGGGAGAAGCAGCGCCGGTACAACGAGGAGCACGGCATCGTGCCGCAGAGCATCGTCAAGAGCGTGCGCGACCTGACCCAGCGCCTCCAGCTGGGCGTGGCCGAGGAGCGGGTGGCCTACGTTGCCGGCGACGGCGGGGCCGTCCGGCCGGCGCCGCCTTTGACCGCGCTGCCCAAGAGCGAGCGCGCCCGGCTGATCCGCGAGCTGGAGAAGGAGATGCACAAGGCCGCCGAGGAGCTGCGCTTCGAGGAGGCCGCTGCCCTGCGCGACCAGATTATCGAGCTGCGCCGCAGCCTGCTGGAGGAGAGCGACGTTCCCCCCTGGAAGCTGGAGGGGGAGCTGCTGTACGAGTTCACTCGTGAACCTGCCTGAGGCTGCCTCATGCTTGCCTGGCCTCTCTACCCCGTCGTCTACGAGATCAACACCTGGGTCTGGCTGCACGAGCTGAGCCAGGCTGCCGGCCAGCGCATCACCCTGGCCAACGTGCCCCAGGCCGAGCTGGAGCGCCTGGCCGGCCTGGGCTTCGACGGCCTGTGGCTGATGGGCGTCTGGCGGCGCAGCGCAGGGGGGCGCCGCGTGGCCCGAGAGCACCCCGGCCTACAGGGCGAGTACGCCCGCGCGCTGCCCGGCTACACCGCCGAGGACGTGGTCGGCTCTCCCTACTGCATCGCCGACTACTCCGTGGACCCGGCCCTGGGCGGCGACGCCGGCCTGGCCAGCCTACGCCGACGGCTGCACGCGCTGGGCCTGCGCCTGATGCTGGACTTCGTGCCCAACCACGTGGCCTTGGACCACCCCTGGGTGGACCAGCATCCCGACTGGCTGGTGCAGGGCGGCCCCGACAGCCTGGCCCGCCAGCCGGGCAACTACTTCGCTCATCGCCAGGGCGAGCGCTGGACGGTCTTCGCCCACGGCCGCGACCCCTACTTCGACGGCTGGACCGACACCGCGCAGGTGGACTACCGATCGCCCGCTGCGCGGCGGGCCATGGCCGACCTCCTGCTCTCCATCGCCGAGCGCTGCGACGCCGCCCGCTGCGACATGGCCATGCTGGTCACCCAGGACGTCTTTCTGCGCACGTGGGGCGGCCGCTTCGACCCCCCGCGCGCCGAGTTCTGGCCGGCGGCCATCACCGACCTGCGGGCCCGCTTCCCCGGCTTCCTCACTCTGGCCGAGGTCTACTGGGACATGGAGTGGGAGCTGCAGCAGCAGGGCTTCGACTACACCTACGACAAGCGGCTCTACGATCGCCTGCTGCAGGGCGACGCCGTGGGCGTGCGGCTGCACCTGGGCGCGGAGATGGAGTTCCAGCGCCACCTGGCGCGCTTCGTGGAGAACCACGACGAACAGCGGGCAGCGACGGCCTTTGGCCCGGAGGGCAGCCGCACTGCCGCTGTGCTCACCCTGACGCTGCCCGGCTTGCGGCTGCTGCACGAGGGGCAGATGGAGGGCCGGCGCGTCAAGCTGCCGGTACAGCTCGGCCGCCGCCCCCAGGAACCGGCCGACCCGGCGCTGGTGGACTTCTACCGCCGGCTGTTGGCTGCCCTGCGCCATCCCGCCTTCCACGACGGCCAGTGGCGGCTGCTGGAGACGCAGGCCGAGTGGTCGGGCAACCGCAGCCACCACCACCTCCTGGCCCATCGGTGGACCCTGGGCGACGCCTGGCGGCTGGTGGTGGTCAACCTTTCCGATCGGCGGGCGCAGTGTTTCCTGCCCCTGGACTTTCCCGACCTGGCCAACCGCTTTTGGCGGCTCACCGACGTCCTGAGCGGGATCGAGTGGCTCCGCAGCGGCAGCGAGCTGGTGCAGCCCGGCCTCTACCTGGACGTGGCGGGCCGCGGCTATCACCTGATTGAGTTTTCGCCGGCGTGAGGTGCCGATGAGCGACTTCTTTCAGCCGGCCAGCCTGTTGGCCGTCCTGCTGTGGGTGGTCTGGGCGGCCCTGCTGACGTTGGGATTGGTCCTCGGCCAGCCCGACGCAGAGCGGCGCACTCGCCTGCCCCTAGGGGTGCGCATGGGCTTGTCGGTGACCCTGGTGGCCGCTGCAGCCGTGGCGTGGCTGCGGGGCGCCGCCGGAAGCAGCCTGGAGCCCTATGCCTTCTTCCTGTTGCTGGGCATGGCGTTCGGGCTGCTCGGCGATCTGTTCATGGCGCGCCTGATCGTGCCCGCGCCGAACCATGTCATCTTCGGCATCCTGGCCTTCGGCGTTGGACACCTGTGGTACATCGCCGCGTTTGGGCAGGCGCGCCAAGTGCTGGCGCCAGAGGCAGGGGTGGCCTGGCCGGTGGTAGGGCTCTACCTGGCGGCGGCGGTGGGGCTGTGGTGGGCCTTCGTGCGCGAGCCGGCCCAGGGGGCGGTGCTCAACGTGGGCACCCTGGGCTACTCCTTGTTGTTGAGCGGCATGGCCGCTGCGGCGGCCAGCCTGGCGCTGGCCGTGCCTGTCCTGTGGCCGGCGGCGTTGGGCGGAGTGTTCTTCATGGCGTCGGACCTGATCTTGGGCGCGGAGATCATGCGGGGGCGCTACTTTCCCGGCATCGGCGACGCCGTGTGGATCACCTACACGGTGGCGCAGATGTTGATCGTGTACTCCGCCTGGGCGGCCCTGGCGGCGCTGTAACGCGCCGAGCAGACTCGGAGAGCCACCGATGCCTGAGATCCGTCAGAACATGGCCACCAAGCAGTGGGTGATCATTGCCACAGAGCGCGCTCGGCGGCCTGAGGAGTTCGTTGACCCCTCGCGCCAGCCGTCTCGCCTGACCTTGCCCGAACTCGACCCTGCCTGTCCCTTCTGTCCCGGCAACGAGGAGGGGCCCGACATGGAGGTGACCCGCCTGCCGGAGGGCGCTGCGGCGTGGAAGGTGCGGGTGTTGAAGAACAAGTATCCGGCCCTGCAGCGCCACGGCGAGCGGGTGCGCCACTTCGACGGCGTGCACCGCGCCATCTCCGGCGTCGGCTACCATGAGGTGGTGGTGGAGACCCCTTTGCACAACGTGTCGCCGGCCCTGATGACGGCCGAGGACCTCGCGCTGGTGCTCCAGGCCTTTCAGATGCGCGGCATCGCCATGGCCCTGGACGACCGCATCGAGCACGTCATCTACTTCAAGAACCACGGCCTGCGGGCGGGCACCTCCCTGGTCCACCCCCACAGCCAGATCATCGGCCTGCCTGTGGTGCCCTACGACGTGCGCAGCCGAGATGAGGAGGCGCGGCGCTACTTCGACGACACCGGCGAGTGCGTCTACTGCGCCATGCTGCGCGACGAGCTGGAGGATCGGCGGCGGCTGGTGTGCGAGAACGAGGACTACGTGGCCTTCCTGCCCTACGCCGCCCTCTCTCCCTTTCACATCTGGATCCTGCCCCGCGAGCACCACTCCAGCTACCTGATGGTCTCGCCCATTGCCATCTTCCGCCTGGCCCAGATCTGCCGCGAGGTGCTGCTGCGCCTCTACGTGAGCCTGAACGACCCCGACTACAACATCGTGCTGCGCTCGGCGCCGGTGAAGGCGTGGTACGCAGACCACCTGCACTGGTACGTCTCCCTGATCCCGCGCGTCACTCAGACGGCCGGTTTCGAGCTGGGCAGCGGCATGTACATCAACACCGCCTTGCCGGAGGAAAGCGCAGCCTTCCTGCGCTCGGTGACCTTGGAAGGATAGCACAACATCAGCATGGAGATCGGCATCATCAAGCAGGTGGACATTCAGCAGGAGATGCAGAGCGCGTACCTGGACTACGCCATGAGCGTCATCGTGGCCCGGGCGCTGCCCGACGTGCGCGACGGCCTCAAGCCGGTGCACCGCCGCATCCTCTACGCCATGTACGACATGGGGCTCACGGCGGACAAGCCCTACAAGAAGTCGGCGCGCATCGTGGGCGAGGTGCTGGGCAAGTACCATCCCCACGGCGACGCGGCGGTGTACGACGCCATGGTGCGCATGGCCCAGGACTTCAGCCTGCGCTATCCGCTGGTGGACGGCCAGGGCAACTTCGGCTCCATTGACGGCGACAACGCCGCGGCCATGCGCTACACCGAGGCCCGCCTGCAGCGCCTGGCCGAGGAGATGCTGGCCGACATTGACAAGGAGACGGTGGACTTCGTGCCCAACTTCGACGGCACGCTGCAGGAGCCGTCGGTGCTGCCCGCCGCGCTGCCCAACCTTCTGGTCAACGGCGCCAGCGGCATCGCCGTGGGCATGGCCACCAACATCCCGCCCCACAACCTAGGCGAGGTCTGCGACGCGCTCTGCTACCTGATTGACCACTACGACCGGGCTGAGGACGTCACCGTCCAGGAGCTGATGCGCTTCATCAAGGGGCCCGACTTTCCCACCGGCGGCATCCTCTACCGCTACTCGGCCGAGGGCGGCCACGAGCGAGAGGACCTGGTGGCCCGGGCCTATGCCTCCGGCCGTGGGCACTTTCGCGTCCAGGCGCGCGCCCACATCGAGGAGATGAGCCGCGGCCGCAGCCGCATCGTGGTGACCGAGCTGCCCTACCAGGTCAACAAGACCAACCTGATCGAGCGCATCGCCGAGCTGGCGCGCGAGGGCCGCATCGAGGGCATCAGCGACCTGCGCGACGAGTCCGACCGCACCGGCATGCGCCTCGTCATCGAGCTCACCCGCACCGCGGACCCTCGCGCGGTGTTGGCGGAGCTGTACAAGCTCACCCCGATGCAGCAGACCTTCAGCCTCTCCATGCTGGCGCTGGTGGACGGGGAGCCGCGCGTGCTGAGCCTGCGTCGCGTCCTCCAGCACTACGTGGAGCACCGCCGGGAGATCGTCCGCCGCCGCAGCGAGTTCGAGCTGACCCGCGCGCGCGAGCGGGCGCATATCCTGGAAGGGCTGCTCAAGGCCCTGGACGTGCTGGACGAGGTGATCCAGACCATCCGCCGCTCCGAGACCACGGACACGGCCCGCACCAACCTGATCCGCAAGTTCAAGTTCACCGAGCTGCAGGCGCAGGCCATCCTGGACATGCCCCTGAAGCGGCTGGCTGCTCTGGAGCGCAAGCGGCTCAAGGAGGAGTACCAGGCCCTGCTGGAGCGCATTGCCTACTTGGAGGACCTGCTGGCCCACCCCCACAAGGTGCTGGCGGTGATCAAGCAGGAGCTGACCGCGCTGAAGGAGCGCTACGGCGACGCGCGACGCACCCGCATCGTAGAGGCGGGCGTCTCCCGCGACAGCCTCACCGTCACCGACTTAATCGAGGACGAGCCGGTGCTGATCTACCTGGCCCGCAGCGGCGTGTTGATGCGGGAGCCGTTGGGCGAACGGCGGCGGGGCAAGCTGCCCAGCAAGGTGGACGGCCAGCCCCCTCTGGCCATCGCCGCTGGCACCGCGCGCGACGAGGTGTTGCTCTTCGCTGCAGACGGCCGCATGGCGCGGCTGCCGGCCCATCGGCTGCCCGACGGCGCCGAGGTGCACCCGGAGGAGCTGGGCACGTTTGCCCGCGGGGATCGGCTGGCGGCCCTGCTGGTGACCTCCCGGCCCGAGGAGGACCGGCCCCGCTACCTGGTGCTGGCCACGCGGGAGGGGCGGGTCAAGCGGGTGGCCCTGGCCGACGCCTGGTCCGTCATTGCGCCCACCACGGCCATGGCGGTGGAGGAGGGAGACGAGCTGGTCGGCGCAGCCATTGGCGACGAGAGCAGCGAGATCCTGCTGGTCACCCGTCTTGGCCAGGCGATCCGCTTCAAGGAGAGCGAGGTGCGGCCCATGGGCCTGCCGGCGGCCGGCGTGTGGGGCATCAAGCTCAGCAGCGGCGACGAGGTGGTCAGCCTAAGCATGGCCCGGCCGGCCGGCGAGCTGCTGATCGCCACCGCTGCGGGCTATGTCAAGCGCACCGCCCTGGAGGAGTATCCGGTGCAGGGACGGCACGGCGCCGGGGTGGCGGCCATCCGCCTCACGCAAACCAGCGGCTCGGTGGCCGACGCCTGCGTGGTCCTCCCTGGGGACGAGGTGTTCACCGCCAGCCGCCGCGGCACCCTGCGCAAGCTGGAGCTGAGCGAGGTGCCCCTGGCCCGCCGCGCTGCTTCCGGTAAACAGGTGGTTCAGCCCGCTCAGGGCGATGGGCTGGTGCGGCTGCTGCACCTGCCCACGGCCCGCCCGCGCGGCGGTGCGACCGGCGCAGCGAGGCCTGAAGCGCCGGCTGAGGCGGCGTTGCCCCAGGCGGCCGAGGACGCCCTGTCTGCCGGCCAGCTCTCGCTGCCGGGCTTGACATCCGTCGAGCCCGCCCCAGCGCCGGCCGGGCCTCGCCCAGCGGAGCCGGCGGCAGCTGCCAAAGCGGCCAAAGCCCGAGCCGCAGGGCCGGCCGCTGCGCCTAAGCCCTCGGCCAAGCCTGCCCGGGCCGCCCAGTCGCCGGCGGCCGGCGAGGTAGCGCCGAAGCCGACCCGCTCGGCCAGGGCCACTGCCTCCGGCGCACCGGCAGCGGCCCCTTCGCCCGCCAAGCCCAAGAAGGCCAAGGCCCCAGACCAGACCGCGTCTCAAATGGCCGCCACGGGCGCGGCCGAGGCCACGGGCGCCGGCAAGCTCGAGCCCTCCTTGAAGCCTGCCGCAGCGTCCCCGAAGGCTGGCCAGCGCAACACCACAGCAGCCGACGCCGCCGCCGCTGCCCAGCCCGCGGGCAAGCGCAAGGCGGCTGCTGCGCCGGCGGAACCGCCGGCGTCCCAGAAGCCCGCCGCAGCTGGCAAGTCGAGCGCTAAGGCTGGGGCCACGCCCAAGCCCGCCTCGAAGCCTCCTGCAGCGTCCGCGAAGGCTGGCCGGCGCAAAACCACAGCGGCTGACGCCTCCGCCGCTGCCCAGCCCGCGGGCAAGAGCAAGGCGGCTGCTACGCCGGCGGAACCGCCGGCGGCCCAGAAGCCCGCCGCAGCTGGCAAGTCGGGCGCGCAGGCCGGGGCCACGCCCAAGCCCGCCAAGGCCGGCCCGCCCAAGCTTCCCGGCGCCGAGCCCGCAAGGCCGCAGAAGCCGGCCGACGCCGCTAAACCGTCGAAAGGCAAGGCAGGCAAGCAGCCCGGCAGCCCATGATCGTTCGCACCCTTCCCTGCATCCCTCGTCGCCCGTCGAGACGCCTGGCCAAACAAAAGGCCCGACGCCGGCAAGGCGTCGGGCCCATAGGGCGGGTGGGATTCGAACCCACACGGGTTGCCCCCTCGGTTTTTAAGACCGATGCGTCTGCCGTTCCGCCACCGCCCCGCAGCCCGGTGCGCGATCCGCTTCTGATAGCACAAGGCCTATAGCGG
>JANWYQ010000122.1 GCA_025055015.1 Caldilineales bacterium | reverse complement strand
GGGCTGCGCGGGCCGCTGGTGGAGCACTCGCTGAGCCTAACCCTGCCGCCGCCCGACCGGGACGCGCGGCGCCGCTTCTGGCAGGCCACCGGCGTTCCCATGGCCGAGGGCACACTGGAGGAGGTGGCCGGTCGCTTCTTGCTTACCGGCGGCCACATCCACCGCGCCGCAGACCTGGCCCACGCCCATGCGTTGCTGGCTGGCCGCAGAGAGGTGCTCCTCGGCGACGTGCAGCAGGCCACGGCTGCGCTCAACCGCCAGGTGCTGGAGACCCTGGCGACTCACCTGGAGCCGGCCGGCGGCTGGGCAGACCTAGTGGTGGCCGAGCCGATCGCCCGCGAGCTGCAAGCCCTTGAGGCGCGCTGCCGCGAGCGAGAGGCGCTGCGCGAGCGCGCGGGGCCGGCTTTCGGCCGCTCCCTGAACCGCGGGGTGCGCGCCATGCTCAGCGGGCCCAGCGGCACCGGCAAGACGCTGGCCGCGCGGGCGCTGGCGGCCAGCCTGGAGATGGACCTCTACCGCGTGGATCTGGCCGCGGTGGTCAACAAGTACATCGGCGAGACCGAGCGCAACTTGAACCTGGTGTTGTCGCGGGCGGAGGAGCTGGACGTGATCCTGCTGCTGGACGAGGGGGACGCGCTGATGACCCGACGCACGGAGGTGCGCAACGCCAACGACCGCTACGCCAACCTGGAGACCAACTACCTGTTACAGCGGTTGGAGACCTACGAGGGCATCGTGATCATCACCACCAACGCCAGCCAGCGCATTGACGACGCGTTTCTGCGCCGACTGGACGTGATCATTGACTTCCCGGCGCCCGATGCGGCGGAGCGGCGGTTGATCTGGCAGATGCACCTGCCGCAGGCGCACGCGGTCAGCGAGAGTTTTCTGGACGAGGTGGCCAACCGCTGCGCCCTGACCGGCGGCCAGATCCGCAACGCAGCGCTCTACGCGACGTTGTTGGCCCGGGACGGCTGCCCGGTGAGCGACAGCCACGTGGAGCAGGCCGTGCAGCGCGAGTATCGCAAGGCCGGCGCGGCCTATCCCATGCGGGCCGGCGCCGGCAACGGCAGCCAGTTGACCCGGGTGCGGCAGTACGTCCAGAGCCTCGGATGAAGGAGCGCGCCCCATGCACGCGGCCCAGGCGGTGAGAGACAACGCCAAGTCCACAGCGTCTCGCCAGGTTCCTCGGCAGCCGCAGCGCCAGGCAACGCCCGGACAGGCCGAGCGCGTTCTACGACCTGTACGAACGGGCGCAACGGGCCGGCGCAGGCCGGCCGTGCGTGACCCGGCCGGTGTGGTCGCTGGAGCTCGGCGCGCGCTGGCCGCTAGCGCCACCGCCGACTGCGCCGCCGATCTTCGGCGGCGAGGAGCGGGAGCGCCAACCGACGCCGTACGTCGGCGGCACGTTCACCTGGCATTTTTGAGCGGGCCAGGCTGCTGACACTATCAGGCTCAGTAGAACAGTGAGACACTTGGTGTTTCTCTGTGTCTTGGTGACTTGGTGGTCAGATAAAGTTTGGGCTGAAACGTTAGATCGGCCGTAGCTCCTAACCAGAGCGGAGGCGTTCATGCAGCAGCGCATCCAGAAACCGTGTTGTGACGGCGACGAACAGCCGAAAGCCGGGCAGCCGGCGGTAAGGGTCGCGGCTGCCGAGCCGACCCGTCTGCCCACCTGGAGCCACGCCGCCGGGCCGCAAGCCACGTTGACCTTCGGCCCACCGGTAGCACCGGCCGGCAATGGGGATATGGGCCAACCGCTGCCCCCGCTTCCCCGCCGGGCCCTGGAAGCAGCGTTTCGAGCCGATTTCGCGCAGGTACGCATCCACAAAGGCGCTCAGGCCGCCTCTTGGGCCCGCGCCTTGCGAGCGCAAGCCTTCACCCTCGGGCAGGACATCTACTTCGGCGCCGGCAAATTCCAACCGAATACCCTGCAAGGGCGCTATCTCTTGGCGCATGAGCTGGCCCATGTGGCCCAGCAACGGCCCTCCATGCCTCCAGCGGCAAGCTACGACCTGGAGCACGACGCCCGCCGGATGGCCCTGTCGGCGCTGACGGGCCGCCCTCAGCCGGCCACCCGCTTTCACGACGGCCGTGGCATTCATCTCCTTGGCGAACCGGAGAGCATCCCTGATCTAACCTTCATTGCCCAGGCTTTGCCCGGCGACAACGGCTTCATCCAGAGCGCTGTAGACTATCACCGCGACTGGGGGCTCAATCCGCGGTCGGTCGCCTCCATGGAAGCGATTGTCAACAACTTGAGCAGTGGCACGGGAATTATCAACCGTTTGCGGATCGTGACCCATGCCAACGTGGACAACCTGTTCCTGGAGCTGTTCAGCGGCAGTGTGCGAGGCATCCGTCAGGAGCAACTGGCCGCCTTTGGCTTTAGCGACGCCGAGGGGTTGGCCTCGATCCTGAGAGCGGCCAGCTCCCGCTTCCTGTTTACCGATCGCACGGCCCAAGCGCTGACCGCTTTGCGCAGCGGCCCCAACGCGGCTGTGCTGGCGCCGTTTGGCCTCGCTGCCCCTGGTTCCACGCCCAGCGGCGACGTGGCGGAGCTGATTCGGCGTAGCCTCGACTTGCTTTTGCTCGGTCTGGCAACCGTTGAGGTGGACCCAGGCGGCGGTGCTCCGGCTGTGGCCTTATCGCCAGCTCAGCGCGCTACCCTGAGCACGGCCATGGCTACCATTCTGACGGATTTGAGCGGGCGCATCACGGGGAGTGGTGGGACGGCTGCCCCTGCCGGCCCGCCTGGGCCCACTGGCGCGACGATCACGGCGCAACAAGTCCAGGCCCTCTTAAGCGCCATCGCCGGCTTGACGCTGTCCGATCTAGGCTGGGCCAGCGCCAGCATCAGCATCACCTTGCCGGCCGAGATGTTGCAAGACCTGCGCGCGGCCAGTACCGCGATAGGGGGTGGGCTGCGAGGCAAATTGACCGCAGTGAAGGCGCGTTTCAACAGCCGAAGCACCATAGACATCCGCGGATGTCGGGTGGGTCAGAACCCTGACTATCTGCGCGGCGTGCAGTGTTTCTTCG
>JANWYQ010000061.1 GCA_025055015.1 Caldilineales bacterium | reverse complement strand
GGCGTCGGGCCCATAGGGCGGGTGGGATTCGAACCCACACGGGTTGCCCCCTCGGTTTTTAAGACCGATGCGTCTGCCGTTCCGCCACCGCCCCGCAGCCCGGTGCGCGATCCGCTTCTGATAGCACAAGGCCTATAGCGGACGGCACATCCACCGCTATAGGCCACGAGAAGAGGCGACGGCCGGATTCGAACCGGCGATCAGGGTTTTGCAGACCCTTGCCTTGCCACTTGGCCACGTCGCCGCTGCTGACCGTCATTTTACACACATCGGTGAACTTGTCAAAGCAGGGTTGCTAACCACGCCCTGGCCGGCCGGCTGGGGCGCCGAGCGCCTATGGCACCGCCCGACAATCCCCTCAGCAAGCGCGAGCAGGAGATCCTCACCCTGGTGGCGCGCGGGCTGACCAACCAGGAGATCGCCCGCGAGCTGGTGATCAGCCCCAACACCGTCAAGGTGCACCTGCGCAACATCTTCGAGAAGCTGGAGGCTGCCTCGCGCACCGAGGCCATCGTGCGCGCAGCCCAGGCCGGCTGGATCCAGGTGGCAGGGCTGGACGAGGAGGAGCCCGCCGCCGCGCCACCCTCGCCGCCAGCTGCGGTGGAGCTGCCGCTGCGGCCATGGCAGCGGGTCTACTTCGTAGCCGCGGCGGCGCTGGTCCTAGCGGCTCTGCTCCTGCCCGGCCTGTGGCAACGGGCGTGGCCGGCGGCTGCGGCCAGCGACCTCAGCGACGCCAGCCTGCCGCGGTTGGGCGCACCCGCGCGCCAGACGGCAGGCCGCTGGCAAAGCCTAGCGCCCATGCCCACGGCCCGCAGTCGGCTGGCCGTGGCCGCCCTGGACGGCTTGCTCTTTGCCATCGCCGGCGAGACCGCTGAGGGCGTTACGGCGGCCGTGGAGGTGTACGATCCCCAGACCAACGGCTGGCTGCCGCGCGCGGCCAAGCCCACGGCCGTGGCCAACGCGCAAGCCGCCGCCGTTGGCGGGCGCCTCTACGTGCCCGGCGGCACCCTGGCCGATGGCTCGCCGGTGGCTGTGCTGGAGGTGTACGACCCGGCGGCGGACGCCTGGAGCACCGCCAGCCCCATGCCGCAGCCGCTGGCCGGCTACGCCCTGGCCGCGTTCCAGGGCCGCCTCTACCTCTTCGGCGGCTGGAACGGCGCCGGCTACCTGGACCAGACCCTCGTCTACGACCCGGCGGCGGACACGTGGCGCTCCGCGCCGGGTCCGGGTCGAGCGATGGGCTTTGCCGCTGCCGCCGTCCTCTCCGACCGCATCCTGCTGGCAGGCGGGTTCGACGGGCGCCGGGAGCTAGCCCAGTGCAGCCTTTTCTATCCCGCCGAGGCGCGCTGGGCGGCCTGTGCGCCCCTTATCGCCCCGCGCGGGGGCCTCGGGCTGGCCGTGGAGGGGCCGGCGGTGTATGCCATCGGCGGCGGCTGGACGGCGGCGTTGACCTTCAACGAGCGCTACGACAGCCTCACCGACACCTGGTCCTCGATCCCCACGCCGTACCCGGGCCAGTGGCGACACCTGGGGGTGACGGCCCTGGGATCGGAGGTGTATGCGGTGGGCGGCTGGAGCGGCGATTACCTCGACACCGTGGAGGTCTTCCTCGGGCCGTTCCGTTCTTTCTTGCCCCTTGGGTCGCGCGGGCAATAGCCGCCGGAGGCCGGCCGTGCGGCTCGGTCCTCTGCGTTTGCGCAGACAGGGACGCGGTGGTACACTGCGACTGCGGCGCGGCGGACGGTCGAGCGGCCTGCGTTCAGGCGTTTGGGAAGCCGTGCTGCCGGCAGATCTTTTCATCCTTCACCACGCTCTAGAGGGAGTGAAGCTATGTCAGACCTGAAGGCCCAGTTCGAGACCGCCGCCAAGGAGGTGCAGCAGCTCTCCAAGCGCCCCGACGATCAAACCCTGTTGAAGCTCTACGCCCTGTACAAGCAGGCCACGGTGGGCGACGTGCAGGGCAGCCGGCCCGGCTTCATGGACATGGCCGGCCGGTTCAAGTACGACGCCTGGGCCAAGCTGAAGGGCATGTCCAGCGAGGACGCCATGCGGTCGTACGTGGACCTGGTGGCGCAGCTCAAGGCCAAGTACGGCTGAAGTTGACCCCGCCGGCCTGCCGGGCTACAATCAGCAGGCCGTAGGCCCCCGTAGCTCAGCGGACAGAGCAGCAGACTTCTAATCTGACGGTCGCAGGTTCGATTCCTGCCGGGGGCGCACAGACCTGTAGCGCAACTCCACAGGAGTTGCGCTACTTTGGCTTATTTCCCCACACCATCTCCGCCAGGCGCCGACCGGTGGGCGTGGCGGCCAGCCCGCCCAGCGCGGTCTCCTTGAAGCGCTCGTCCATGCGCCGGCCGATCTGAGCCATGGCGTCAATCACCTCGTCGGCGGGGATCACGCTCTCCACGCCGGCCAGGGCCAGGTCCACCGCGATAAAGCACTGGGCCGCGCCGGCCGCGTTGCGCTTGACGCAGGGCACCTCCACCAGCCCTGCCACCGGGTCGCACACCAACCCCAGCATGTTCTTCAGGGTGATGGCCACTGCGTGGGCCGCCTGTCGGGGGGTGCCGCCCAGCAGCTCTACGGCGGCCGCGGCCGCCATGCACGCCGCGCTGCCCGTCTCGGCCTGACAGCCGCCGGCCGCGCCCGACACGTGGGCCCGGCGCACGATCACGATGCCCACGCCGCTGGCCGTGAAGAGGGCGTTCACCAGGTCCGCATCGCTGAACCCGCGCGCCTCCTGCAGCGTCAGCAGCACGGCGGGCAGGATGCCGGCCGACCCTGCGGTGGGCGTGGCCACGATGCACCCCATGCCCGCGTTCACCTCGTTCACGGCCATGGCGCGCGCCACAGCGCGGCTCAGGATCGGCCCGGTGAGGGGCTGGTGGCCGGCCTCCAGCCATTGCCAGAAGCGATAGGCGTTGCCGCCGCTGATGCCGCTGATGGACATCACCGGCTCGCTGATGCCTTGTGCGGCCGCGCGGCGCATGATCTCCAGCCGTCGCGCCATGCGGCCTAGCAGATGCTCCCGCGGCTTGCCGCTGTTGGCCATCTCGGCGCGGATCACCACCTCGTGCATCGGCAGGCCTTGGGTCTCGGCAGCCTCGACCAGCTGAGCGATGGAGTCGAACATGGGGAGAACCTCCTCTCTACAGCCGCGGCAGCACGGCGCCGTAGCCCGCCAGGCGCAAGGCCACGGCCGCTACGAACAGCGTCGCCAGCACCGCCAAGGCGATGTAGTCGTCCCGCCTCATGCGGAGCTGCACGTACCAGGTGCGCTGAGCCAGGGGACTGAAGCCTCTGGACTCCAGCGCCATGGCCAGCAGGTTGGTGTGGCGCACCGCGTAGATGAAGAGGGGCACGGCTAGGGGGATGAACTTGCGCCCGCGCTGGAAGACGTTGCCCGACTCCAGGTCCAGCCCGCGCGAGACCTGGGCCTGGACAATGGTCGCGCCTGCGCCGGCGAAGGTCGGCACCAGGCGCAGGGCGGTGGAGAAGGCAAAGGCCACCGGGTAGGGCAGCCGCAGGCGGATCAGCCCCTGGGTGAACTCCTCGTTGGTGGTGGTGGAGAGAAAGATCAAGCCGGCGGCCACGAAGGAGGCCAGGCGCAGGCCCATGGCGATCCCGAACAGCAGCGACTCGCGGCTCACCTCCAACGGCCCCCACGACCAGAGCGGGGTCGGTCCCTTGGCGAAGAAGGGCCACAGCACAGAGCTGAAGAGCACCAACAGCAGCAACAGGTAGCGCATGCGCCAGAAGTTGGGCAGCGCCTTGGCCGCCGCGCCCAGCGCCACCAGGCCCAGGGCTACGGCGCCCACGTAGCGCGGGTCGTTGAAGGCTAAGGGCAGCCCGAACAGAAGCAGCACCCCGATGATCTTGGTGCGGGGGTCCAGCCGGTGAAACCAGGTGTTCTCGTCCAGGTAGAGGAAGATGTTCATCGCGCCTTCAGCTCCTCCACCATGTCTGCCAGGGTGAGCGCGCGGGTGCCCAGCCAGTTGCCCAGCCGCAGCAGCGCAGGCGCGCGCAGGGACGCCTGCGCCAACACGTCCTCCCGCGCAAAGGCGGCGCGCGTGGGCGCATCCAGCAGGACCCGGCCGCCCTGCATCACCACCATGCGCTCGGCGTACTCCGCCGCCACCCACATGGAGTGGGTGATGATGACCACAGTATGGCCCTGGCGGTGCAGCCGGCGCAGCATCTCCATCATGCTGCGCTGATGGCGGTAGTCCAGCCCGGTGGTGGGCTCGTCCAGGATGATCACCCGGGGCCGCTCGGCCAGCACCGAGGCCACCGCCACCCGTTGCCGCTCCCCCTTGGTCAGGGTGAAGGGCACCTCCTCCTCGTAGCCGGTCAGACCGACGGCGGCCAGCGCCTCCGCCACCCGCTCCTCGATGGTTTGGGGGTCCAGGCCCGCCATCTTCAGCCCGAAGGCGACCTCCTCGCGCACCGTGTTGGCGAAGATCTGGTGGTCGGGGTTCTGGAAGACGTAGCCCACGTGCTGGGCGATCTCGGTGCGGCGGATGGACTGCAGCGGCCGGCCGTCGAGCAGCACCTCCCCGCGCGTCGGGCGCAGCAGGCCGTTGAGGTGCTTGGCCAGGGTGGTCTTGCCGGAGCCGTTCTGGCCGACGATGGCCAGGAACTCCCCCTGGCCGATGCGCAGGCTGACCCCCCGCAACGCCTCCACGGAGCGGGTCGGGTAGACGTGGTCTACGTCGAGCACCTCCACGATGGCCGGGCCGGCGGCCGTCGCCGCGGCGTCCAGCGTCAACGGCTGCGGCCGGGCCAGGCCGTGGGCCTGGATCAGAGCGATGGCCTCGTCCACGGTCAGCGGGCGACCGGGCCAGCCCATGGCTTCGAACAGGGCCACAGTGGAGGGCGGCTGCACGCCGCAGGCCTCCAAGAGGGCCAGGTCGGTCAACACCTGTCGGGGGGAGCCCTGAGCAGCGATCTGTCCCTCCCGCATCAGCCACACCTGGTCCGCCTCGATCGCCGCGTCGGGGTCGTGGTCCACCACCAGCAGGGTGCGCCGCTCCTGGCGTAGGGTGTCGGCCACGGAGAGCACCTCCTCACGGCCGGCCGGGTCCAGGTCGGTGGTGGGCTCGTCCATCACCAACACCCGAGGTTCCATGGCCAGCACCGACGCGATGGCCAACCGCTGCTTCTGGCCGCCGGACAGGCTGGCGGGCTCGCGGCGGCGCATGTCGGCCAGGCCCACGAAGCGCAGGTAGCGGTCAATGCGCTGCTCCATCTCCTCGCGCGGCAGGCACATGTTCTCCAGCCCAAAGGCCACCTCCAGCTCCACGCTGGTGGAGAAGAGCTGCGCCTCGAAGTCCTGCAACACCAGGCCCACTTGCCGGGACATATCGGCCACACGGCTCTGCGCCACCTCCGTGCCCAAGACCGTCACCCGGCCGGCGTAGTCCCCGCGGAAAAAGCGGGGCACGAGGGCGTTGGTAGCATAGCACAGGGTGGACTTCCCCGCGCCCTCGTGCCCCATGATCACCACAAAGGAGCCCTCGTCCACCTGCCCCGAAACGCCGGACAGGCTGGGACGAGGGGCTCCTGCGTAGGTGAAGGAGAGGTTCTCGAACGAGACGGCTACGCCCATGCGTTTCGGCCGGCCTACAACAGGGCGGAGCCTACCAGGATGATCACGGTGGCGACGATGCCGATGATCAGCGCCTGGCCCGTGAACAGATACGCGCCCAGGATCCAGCCCGCCACGGCGCCGACCACCACCAGCCAAGCGCCGACGGTGCCCGCAATCGGCTGGCCGATGTCGGCCGGGTCCATCACCTCCCACCACAGCAGGCGGAGCTGCTTCTGCACCACGCCGTAGACGGCCAGCAGCAGCAGTACACCGATCAGGCTGGCCACGGTGTCGTTGACGGTGATGATGGTGGAGAGCACCTGATAGGGCACCAGGCCCAGCACCTGCAGCCACATGGCGATCACCACGCCGCAGGCGGCGGAGGAGACGAAGGCCAACACGGCGTACAGCACCGGGAAGCGCCAGCCGGCGAAGGTGATGGCGCGCTCGCCGTTGGCCAGGGGCTTCAAGGTGGTCCACATGGCGTAGGGCAGGTAGCCCAACAGGAAGTTGCCGACGAAGCCGAAGATGCTGCCCAGGCCCAGGGTGCCGCCGAAGATGTCGCCGATCAGGTTGCCGATGGCAGTGCCCCAGGCCGCCGCCGGACCGAAGAGCAAGCTGAAGACCATGGGGAAGATGTTGGCGACCCGCACCTCCGTGATGCCGGGGATGAGGGGAATGGCGGTCTTGAACGCGATAAGGGCGGCCGCGTAGATGGCAGCGCACACGGCCACAAGGATGATCATGCGGGTGTTCTTCCACATTGTAAGAACGGCGGTCATGGCAAGGTCCTCCTAAGGAGAAGAGTGGGCAAATTGGGCGATGAAGGAAGGATGAACGAACGAGGCTTGCCAAAGGGGAAGGGGAGGAACGCTGGGGATCACCTCCTTTCTGAGGAAGACCGTTGCGAGGATCAAGAAGGTGAAGCGCAGCCAGGGCGACGTTATTTTAATCCAACCACGCTTCCTGGGCAACTGGGCGCAGCACCTCGCACGGCGCGCCGGCCTGTCAACAGGGGAAGGGAGCGAACTGGACGGGCAGCGGTTTTTGCGTATACTGGCCAAAGCTGACAACACCTCAAGGCTTGTCCACCTCTGCCGATGCTTGACGTTCATGCCCTTCGCGGCCAGTTCCCGGCCCTGGCCATGCAGCTGGGAGGCCGGCCGGTGGTGTTCCTCGACAACCCCGGCGGCACTCAGGTGCCCCAGGCCGTCGTTGACGCCATCGGCCGCTACCTGGCCACCGCCAATGCCAACCACGGCGGCGCGTTCCTCACCAGCCAACGCAGCGACGCCGTGTTGGACGAGGCCCACGCGGCCATGGCGGACTTCCTCAACGCGTCCTCGCCGGACGAGATCGTCTTCGGGCCCAACATGACTACCCTGACCTTCAGCCTGAGCCGGGCGCTGGGGCGCTGGCTCCGGCCGGGGGACGAGATTGTGGTCACCCGCATGGACCACGACGCCAACATCACGCCCTGGACGCTGATGGCCGAGGACCGGGGCGCTACGGTGCGCTGGGTGGACTTCGACACCGAGGACTACACCCTGGACCTGGAGGGCCTGCGCAAGGTGCTCAACGAGCGCACCCGCATCGTGGCCGTGGGCTATGCCTCCAACGCGCTGGGCACCGTGAACGACGTGGCGACTATCGCCCGCTGGGCCCACGAGGTCGGCGCGCTGGTGTACGTGGACGCCGTGCAATACGCGCCCCACGGCCCTATTGACGTGCAGGCCCTGGGCTGCGACTTCCTGGTGTGCAGCGCCTACAAGTTCTACGGCCCCCACGTGGGCGTGCTCTACGGTCGCTACGACCTGTTGGACCGATTGCCGGCGTACAAGGTGCGACCGGCGCCCAACACGCCGCCCGGCAAGTTCCAGACCGGCACCCAAAACCACGAAGGGATCGCCGGCGTCCTGGCGGCGGTGGACTTCTTGGCCGAGATCGGCCGGCGCTACGGCCAGCCGCTGGCCGCGCAGCTCTCCGGCTACGGCGGCCGGCGGCTGCACCTCAAGGCGGCCATGGCGCTGCTGCGGCAGTACGACCACGTGCTCAGCGCGGCGATCCTGGACGAGCTGGAGGCGGTGCCCGGCGTGCGCATCTACGGCATCACCGACCGCAGCCGCCTCGACCAGCGGGTGCCGACCGTCTCCTTCACCTGGGGCAACCGTCCCCCGCGCGCCGTGGCCGAGGCGCTGGGCCGACGGGGCATCTTCGTCTGGGACGGCAACTACTACGCCGTGGCGGTAACCGAACGGCTGGGGCTGGAGGGCCGCGGCGGCATGGTGCGCGTCGGCGCCGTCTTCTACAACACCGTGGACGAGGTCCGGCGGCTCGGCCGGGCTCTCTGGGAGATAGCCAACGAGCAATGACCCCTACGTCCTCGTGCCCGAAGCTTCGACCGCTGAACATCACCCCTGTCTCGCAGAACGGCCGGCCCTCGCTGTTGCTGCGCGACCCGTTGCAGCTCAGCGAGAACTACGTGGTGTTGCCGCACGAGCTAGGGCCTGCGTTGATGCTGATGGATGGTGAGCGAGACGTGCGCGGCATCCACGCGGCGCTGCTGGTGCGCTTCGGCCTCCCGGTGGACCGAGAGCTGGTGCAGCGGCTGGTGGAGGTCCTGGACGCCAACTACCTGCTGGACAACGAGCGCTTCAGAGAGGCCGAAGCCGATGCGCTGGAGGCCTACCGTCGCGCGCCCTTTCGTCCGCCGGCCCTGGCCGGCCAGTCGTACCCGGACGACCCCGATCGGCTCCGGCAGCTCTTCGACGGCTTGCTGGCCAAGGCAGCAGCCCAGGACGGCGACGGCCCGGCCTTCTCTCACGGCCGGGGGGTCTTCAGCCCGCACATTGACTACCCGCGCGGGGGACACGTGTATGCGGCCGTGTGGCATCGGGCGCAGGAGATGGCCTTGCAGGCGGACCTGGTGGTGTTGCTGGGCACTGACCACTACAGCGCCGGCGATCGCCTCACGCTGACGCGGCAGCACTACGCCACGCCGTACGGCGTCCTGCCCACCCACCAAGGCATCGTGGACGCGCTGGCCGAGGCCATCGGGCCGGAGGCGGCCTTTGCGGGCGAGCTGCGCAACCGCGGGGAGCACTCGCTGGAGCTGGTGGCCACCTGGCTGCACCACATGCGTGGGGGCGAGCCGGTAGAGATGGTGCCGGTGTTGACGGGCTCCTTCGGTGACTTCATCCAAGGGCAGGGTGATCCGACGTCCGACCCAACTTTGGAGGCCTTCTTGAGCACCCTGCGGCAGCAAGTGGCGGGGCGTCGGGTGCTGGTGGTAGCCTCCGGCGATCTATCGCACGTGGGGCCGGCCTTTGGTGGGCGGCCGCTGGACGCTGCTGGCCGCCAAAGGATCGCCGCAGCCGACGCCGAGCTGGTGCAGCACCTCAGCGCGGGCTCGGCTGAGGGGTTCTTCACTGCCATCCGCCGGGAGCAGGACCGCAACAACGTGTGCGGCGTGTCGCCGTTCTACCTGGCCCTGCGCCTGATGGGCAGCGACGTCGAAGGCCAGCTGGTGGCCTACGACCAATGTCCGGCCGACAGTCACAACACCTCCCTGGTGTCGGTCTGCGGGATGGTCTTCGGCTGAGTTTTGCTACTTGACAGGATGCCCAACTTGCGGTATAAGTTAACCGATCGCTGCTCCAAAACAGCAGCATACCCTGTCCCCTCAGCACTTCTCCCATCCAAGCACCGGTGCTCAGCGCGGCGGCGCACGCCGCCGTCGGATTTATAGCCGACGCCTCCTCGTTGCAGCCCTTGTGGTCGGTTTACCCGTTCGACCACGTACCGTCACCCTTTCTGGAAAGGAGCTCATCCTCATGGTTCGGACTGCCCAGTCTTCCCAAGCCGAAGTGCGCAAACCTTATCGCAAGCCCACGGTCGTGTTCGAAGCACGGCTGGAGGCTCAGGCCGGCTCTCCGATCGGCAGCCCGCTGGACTCGCTGAACCCGGACGGCTTGGGCGAATAGCCCATGGCCTGTGTGTCGCCCCCTTGCGTCGAAGCGTATCGCGTGTTACCCGCTGTTCGTTAGATTGGAGGAGTGTCAGCTATGCGTAAAATGCTCGTTGTGTCCCTGTTAGTG
>JANWYQ010000059.1 GCA_025055015.1 Caldilineales bacterium | reverse complement strand
CCGCCGCCTCCGCCGCCCGGCCCGGCCACAGCGACCCCCACGGCGCCGCTGCCCACGCCCACCCCCCCCGCCACGGCGACCGCCGTACCACCGCGGCCGCCCGCCACGCCGCTGCCGCCGGCCGTGGCGCCGGCAGCGCCGGTACCCCCAGGGCGCTGTTGGACGGTGCCCACCCCCGGCTTCGCCCCCGTGCGCAGCCCTGCGCTGCAGTTCGAGGCCCAAAGCCCGGAGTACCTGGTGGTGCCGGGGCAGACGGTCAACCTGGCGCTGGTGGTCGCGAACCGGGACACCCAGACGGCGCGCAACGCGCTGATCTGCGCGCCGCTGAGCCCGACCCTTCAGCGGGGCCCGGTCACCGCCACCCAAGGCCGGCCCCGCTGGGAGGCCGAGGGGCTGATCGTCGAGCTGGGCAACCTGCCGCCCGGCGCCTCCGCTGAGGTGCGGCTTAGCCTGACCATCCCGCCCACCTACCCGCTGGGCGGCGTGATCGAGGCCCAGGCCTGGCTGTTCGCCGAAGGACGCCAGGTCTCCACCGGCCTGCTCACCTGGGCCTTGCCGCCTGCCTGGCTGCCGCCCACCGGCCGCTGAGCCGGGGAGAGATGCCCCCGCGGAGCCGGCCGTGGCCGACGCAACCTGGCGGCGTGGCGTGTCCGATGTGATTGGCCGCTGGTGGGCGGCGGGGGTTGTCTTCTCGGCGGCGCTGGCGGTCTACCTGGCCAGCGCCGCGCCGGGCCTCACCTGGGCCCACGACAGCGCAGACGGCGGCGAGCTCATCGCCGCCGTTGCTGTGCGCGGGGTGCCCCATCCCCCCGGCTACCCCACCTACCTGCTGCTGGCCCAGCCCTTCGTGGCCCTGCCTCTGGGCAACCTAGCGCAGCGCGGCGCCCTCTTCTCCGCCGTGGCAGGGGCGGCCGCAGCAGCCCTGTTAGCCGCTGCGCTGCGCCAGGCGCCGCCGGACCATTGGCAGGCCGGCCTCGGCCCTGGCCGCGAGCGCCGCGCCGACGCCGCCTCGCCCTCCTCCCTGCCGGCGCTGGCAGCCGGCCTGGCCCTTGCCTTCAGCCCGCCCCTGTGGAGCCAGGCCACGGTGGTGGAGGTGTACGCGCTGCACGCGGCCCTGGCGGCAGGGCTGATCTGGGCCTTGAGCCGCTGGCGGCTGACGGGAGGGCTCGGGTGGCTGGCCCTGAGCGGCCTCCTGTTCGGCCTGGCGCTGGGCAACCACCTGACCATCGTCTGGCTGTTGCCGATGCTAGGGGTCTGGGCTGTTGGGGGCGCGGCCGGCTGGCCTCGGCGCCGCCTCTGGCTGGCCGGGGGCGGCGGCCTGGCGCTGGGCCTCTCCGTCTACCTGTACCTGCCCCTGGCTGCGGCTGCCCGGCCGCCCATCAACTGGGGTGACCCGCGCTCGTGGGAGGGCTTCCGATGGCTGGTGACGGCCGAGCTCTACCGTCCCAACGCCTTTGCCTTGCCGGCCGACCAGGTGCTGCCTCGACTGACCGCAGCGGCCGCCGGGCTTTGGCAGGGGCTGCTGCCCTGGGGAGCGCTGTTGGCGGCGGCCGGCCTGGCGGGCCTGGCGCATCGGCAGCCCGCGCTGGCTGCGGCCGGCGCCCTGAGCGCGCTGCTCAGCCTGGCTTGGGCGATCGGCTACAACACCGCCGACTCCCTGTGGAGCCTGCTGGCCGCCTGGGTGCTGGTGGGCTGGTGGGCGGGCCTGGGCCTGGCCTGGACCTGGCAACGGGCCTCGGGCCGCGGCCGGGTGGGGCGGTGGGCCGGGATTGGCCTGTGCCTCCTCGTCGCTGCGGCGCCTCTGGCCCTCCACTGGCCGAGGCAGGACCTGCGCCGGGACCGCCAAGCTGAGCAGTTCATCGGCCACATCTTGACCGCCGCGGAGCCCGATGCCGTGGTGGTCGCTGCCGGCGACCGCGCGCTGTTCAGCCTGTGGTACGCGCGCTACGGACAGGGACGGCGGCCTGACCTGATCCCCCTCAGCCGCGACCTGTGGGGCCAGCCCGGCTACCGGAGCACCGTCGGCCACACCCACCCCGGCCTGGCCGGCGAGTCGCCGCCGTCCGAGTGGCCTGCCCTGCTGGCCCACGTGCTCCCCCAGCGCCCCGTCTACTTGGCCTCCACCGGCCTGGAAGCCCCCACCCCTGACGCCCTCGGCCTGCCCGCCGACGCCCGTTACGCCCTGGAGCCCCTCCCCGACCCGGCCCGGCCTGAAGCGCCGCCCTTCCTGTGGCGGCTGCGAGCGCCCTGACGCGAGGCCGCTGCGAGGTTGGCAGGATTGTCTTTTTCGGGTAGGATTGGGTGGCTTGCCTTCGCCCGTGCTGAAGGCCGCAGACGGCGTCCCTGGCTTTCGGCTCAGGCGGCGGCAGTCGGTGCCGAGCGCGCCGCTGCTGCCCCTGCCTTCGCAGTGACCCCCCATGACCAACACGCGCGCTGAGACCTCCTCCCGTCCTCGCCGCCTCGGCTGCCAAGTAGCGATGGCGGTCGCGGCGCTGCTGCTGCTTTGGCTGGGCTTCAAACTGGTCCGGGTCGGCGTGGCCGGCTACCGCGCGGCGCAGGAGCTGCGCAGCCTGCAGGCGCTGGACCTGTCAGCGTTGGCCGGCAACCTGAGCGCCGACGCCGTGCGCGACACGCGCGACCGCTTCGCCCGCCTGGAGGCCAACTTGGCGGCGGTGGAGGGGGAGCTGCGCCCCTTCCTCCCTCTCACCCGGCGGTTCGGGTGGTTGCCGGCCGTGGGAGCCGAGGTTCAGGCCGCCGAGCCCCTGCTGGCTCTGGCCACCGGCATGGCCACCGCCGGCCGCGCCGCGCTGGACGCCGCCCTCCCCGCCCTGGAAGCGCTGCGGTCAGAGGGCGAGGGGAGCGCGCTGGAGCGGCTCACTGCGGCCGTGATCGCCACCGCGCCGCTGTGGAACGAGGCCGACGCAGCCCTAGCCCGGGCCACCGCCGCACGGGGGGAGGTGGACGCGGCCGCGCTGGACCCGCGCGTCGGCCAACAGCTGCAGCGGCTGGACCGCTACCTGCCCACCCTGCGCAGCGGCGTGGGCCTAGCGCGCTTGGCGCCCTCCCTGCTGGGCGCGGACCAGCCCCGCACCTACCTGCTGCTGGCCCAGAACAGCGAGGAGCTGCGCCCCTCCGGCGGCTTCATCAGCGGCGTTGGCCTGGTTACCGTGCACCGGGGGAAGCTGGGCGAGATTGACTTCCAGGACAGCTACGCCATCTACAACCCGGCGGTGGACCATCCCCCTGCGCCCCACGACCTGGAGCGCACTATGAAGGCCCAGATGCTCCTGCTGCGGGACGCCAACTGGTCCCCCGACTTCCCCAGCGCCAGCGCCGTGATCCAGTCCCTGCTGCTCTTGGACACCGGCCAGCGGGTGGACGGGGTCATCGCCTTCGACTTGGAGGCCACCCGCCGGGTGGTGGCCGCGCTGCAGCCCCTGTCCCTGCCCGGCTACGCTGAGCCGGTCACCGCCGCCAACCTGATCACGGCGCTGCGGGCGGTGTGGGAGGCGCCGCCCGAGGCCGAGGGCACGGTGTTGGAGCGCTACAGCTCCGACTGGGTGCTGCACCGCAAGGACTTCATGCCCGACCTGGCTGCGGCGGCGCGCGCCAAGGTGGAGGCTGGCCAGGTGGACCTCACCGCGCTGCTGTGGGCGGTGCGCAGCGGCCTGGAGGAGCGCCACATCCTGGTGTCGCTGAACGACCCGCAGGCCGCGCAAGTGTTGGCCCAGGCCGGCTGGGACGGCGCGCTGCGGCCGGGCGACGACGACTTCCTGATGGTGGTGGACACCAACGTGGGCTGGAACAAGGTGAACTTCCTGGTCAGCCGCACCGCGGCCTACACCGTCACCCCGGCCGCCAACGGCAGCGCCCAGGCCGAGCTGGTGCTCACCTATCGCCACGGCGGCCAGCCGTGGGACCAGCCCTGCGTGCACGAGTCCCGCTACGGCGACACCTACGCCGACATGATCCAGCGCTGCTACTTCAACTACCTGCGGGTGTTCGCGCCGCGCAACGCGGTGCTGCTGTCCGCCGACGGCTTTCAGCCCGACACGGTGAGCACCTTCGCGGGCGAGCGCGGCACCACGGTGCTGGCGGGGGATGTCGTCGTGCCGCCGGGGCAGGAGCGAACCGTGCGCCTAACCTATGCCCTGGCGCCCGGCACCGTGGACCCGCAGCGCTACGTCCTGCGCTGGCAGAAGCAGCCCGGCACGCCAGCCTGGCCGGTCCAGGTGACGGTGGTCGGGCCGTGGCAACCGGCGTCGCCGCCCGGCCAGGCCCTGCCCACCGCCGCCCGCTGGCAGGTGGAGATGTCCACCGACCTCCTCCTCACCGCCACACCCCGGGGGGCCGCTTCGCCATGATCTTCGTCACCGTGGGCACCACCGACTTCGACGCTCTGGTGGAGGCCGCCGACCGCCTGGCCGCTGCCCTCGACGAGGAGGTGGTGATCCAGATCGGCCACGGCAGCTACGAGCCTCGACACGCCCGCTGGTTCCGCTTCGCCGACTCGCTGGCGCCGTACTACGACCGGGCCAGCCTGGTGATCAGCCACGGCGGCTTCGGCACCGTGACCGAGGTGCTGCGTCGCGGGCTGCCGCTGGTGGGCGTCTCCAACCCCGACCGCTACGACCGCCACCAAGACCAGATCTTACGAGCCTTCGAGGAGGGGGGACACCTGGTGTGGTGTCGAAACCTGGCCGAGCTGCCCTCCGCGGTGGAGCGGGCGCGGCGAACCGCCTTGGTTCCCTACTGTCCGCCGGAGTCGCGCATCCACGAGGTGGTGCGGGCTTTCTTGGACCAAACCGCGCAGGAGCGCGTGCGCGCCTCAAGCGTTTGACAGGTTGTTGGTCCGCGCTATAATTCGGCCATCGTTACTCCCTTTCCGTGTGGCTTTCCCTACCACACAGCGGGCTCAGATCTTGAAGGAGGAGCAAGACCTATGAACCGCAGAGAGTTCCTGGAGTTGGCGGGCAAGGGTGCGGCCGGCGCAGCGGCCCTTAGCCTGGTAGGTTGCGCCGGTCAGCAGGCGGTGCCCACGCCGACCGCTGCCGCCGTGGCTCAGCAAGCGCAGGAGATTGCCCAGGAGACCGCCAAGGACTCTGCCCTGCCCGAGCTGGACTGGCAGATGGCCACCAGCTGGCCGCTGGCGCTGGACACCATCTTCGGCGGCGCCCAGGTGTTCGCCGATCGGCTGCTCAAGCTGACCAGCGGCAAGTTCAAGGTGACCCCGCGCGCGGCGGGCGAGCTGGCCCCCGGCCTGGAGGTGCTCAACGTCGTGGAGCAGGGCGCCGTGCCCATCGGCCACACCGCCTCCTACTACTACATCGGCAAGAGCCCGGCGACGGCTTTGGGCACCACGGTGCCCTTCGGCTTGACGGCGCGGCAGATCAACGCCTGGTTCTACGAGGGCGGCGGCCTCAAGCTCCTCCAAGAGCACTACAAGGCCCGCTTCGGCGTCATCCAGTTCCCCGCCGGCAACACCGGTGCGCAGATGGGCGGCTGGTGGAAGCGGGAGGTGGAGAAGCCCAGCGACCTGCAGGGCCTCAAGGTGCGCATCCCCGGCCTGGGCGGCCAGGTGATGGCCAAGCTGGGCGCGACCGTGCAGGTGCTGGCGGGCGGCGAGATCTTCCAGGCCCTGCAGACCGGCGCAGTGGACGCGGCTGAGTGGGTGGGCCCCTACGACGACGAGAAGCTGGGCCTGCACGAGGCCGCCCAGTTCTACTATGCCCCCGGCTGGTGGGAGCCGGGCTCGGCCCTGGAGGTTCAGATCAACCTCAAGGAGTGGGACAAGCTGCCCGACCTCTACAAGGCCGCCGTGGAGACCGCGGCCGTGGAAGCCAACATGGCGATGTTGGCGCGCTATGACACCAAGAACGGCGAGGCTCTGCAGCGGCTGCTGGCGAAGGGCGTGCAGCTGCGCCGCTTCAGCGATGAGATCTTGAAGGCGGCGGAGGAGGCCACCAACACCATCCTGGACGACTTCGCGCAGAAGGACGCCGACTTCAAGTCCATCTACGAGCAGTGGAAGGCCTTCCGCAACTCCATCCAGCAGTGGCATACCTCCGTCGAGACGGTGTACCAGGACTACATCGCCACCAAGTACCGCTGAGCCGATCAGGGACACCCGGAGCCGTAGGCCGCCCGCCGGCACACAAAACCCGTCCCCCCTGGCACGAAAAGAAGAGGGCGTTCGCAGGAGCAGGAGCGAACGCCCTCTTCGCGTTGTAGGAGAAGAGCCCTGTTGCTCAGTTGCCCGTGAGCCCCACCAGCCACGTCACGGTCTGCGGAACAAGCATGACGATGAGCAGTGCAACGCCCTGCAGCGCCATGAAGGGCAGCGCGCCCTTGTGGATGTCCAGGGTCTCCACCTCGGGCGGCGCCACGCTCTGCAGGTAGAACAAAGAGAAGCCCACCGGCGGCGAGATGAAGGCCATGTTCAGGTTCACCGCCATCATCACGCTGAACCACACTAGGTCCACCCCCAGGGCCTTGGCGGCCGGCACGAAGAGGGGCATCACGATGAAACAGATCTCCAGGAACTCCAAGTTGATGCCCAAGAGGAACACCACGATGTTGGCCACGATGATGAAGCCCCAGAAGCCGCCCGGCAGGTTGGTGAGGAAGTTGGTCACCCAGCGCTGGCCGCCCAGGCCGTCGAACACCAGGCTGAAGAAGGTGGAGCTGAACAGGATCATCAGCACCAGCGCAGTCAGGTTGGCGGTGGAACGGCCTGCGCCCTTGATCACCTGCCAGTTGAGCCGCCGGTTCATGGCGGCCAGAGCGCATGCGCCCGCCGCGCCTACTGCGCCGGCCTCTGTGGGAGTGGCGATGCCGGCGAAGATGCTGCCCAGCACGGCGAAGATCAACAGGATGGGCGGCACCACGGCGATCAAGGTCTCACGCGCCAGGGCCCATCCCTGCAGGGTCCGGGCCTCGGGCGGCAGGGCCGGCGCCTTCTCCGGCCTGAGCCAGGCCACCACCAACACGTAGAGCGCGTAGAGGCCGGCCAGCATCAGGCCGGGGATCAACGCGCCCACGAACAGGTCGCCGATGGCAACGCCCACGGTGGTGCTGAGCACGATGAGCACCAGGCTGGGGGGCACCAGCTGGGCCAGGGTACCGGAGGCGGTGATGACGCCGGTGGCCAGCTTGTGGTCGTACTTGTAGCGCACCATCACCGGCAGGGAGAGGATGCCCATCACGATCACCGTGGCGGCCACGACGCCGGTGGCGGCGGCCAGCAGGGTGGCCACGAACACCACGGCCAGCGCCAGGCCGCCGCGCAGGGGGCCGAACAGCATGCCAATGGTGGTGAGCAGGCGCTCGGCGAGGCCGGACTTCTCGAACACGGCGCCCATGAAGACGAAGAAGGGGATGGCCAGCAGGGTGAAGTCGGACATGGCGCCGAACCAGCGGTTGGGCAACAGCCGCAACAGCCGCAGGTCAAACGCGCCCAGCGCCAGCCCGAGCAGGAGGAAGATGACGGCCGTGCCGGCGAAGGAGTAGGCCACCGGATACCCGGTTAGGATCAGGGCCATGAACAGCACGAACATGATGATTGCGACCCACTCAAAGCCCATGGTACCCTCCTAGCGCAGTGAACAGCGGAAACGCCGGACGCCTCACTCGATGCGCAGCGGCTCCTCCACCTCGAGATGGCTGGGCCGCGGCCCCGGCCGGTCGCGGTAGACGTTGAGCAACTTGATGATCTCGGCGATAGCTTGCAGGAAGAGGGTGATGAAAGCCACCAGGATCATGGTCTTGATGGGCGCGCGCGGCAGGCCGCTGGGGTCCGGGGACACCTCCCAGGGTCCCCAGGTGCCGTTGGGGCGCCGTCCCCACGAGGTCAGGATCGGGTTGTAGGTGACCAACAGACCGATGACGGCAAAGGGCACCAGGCCGATGGCGTGGCCCAGCAGGTCAATCAGCGCCTTGCGGCGTTGGCTCTGGCGGCCAAACCAGAAGTCCACCCGCACGTTGATGTTGTGTTTGAGAATGTAGGCGAAGCCCAGGAGGAAGATGACCGAGTACATGTACCACTGCAGCTCGATGATCATGTTGGAGGTCAGCCGCACGCCGATGGCGCGGCCCACGTAGCGCAGCACCACGTTGCCGAAGCCCACGGCGATCAACACGATCGCCACGTACATGGCGACGCGACCCAGCGCCTCGGTGATCCTGTCCACCACCTGGACGTACCCCTCTAGAAATCGCTTCATAGGTGGCCTCCTCTGCTCTGCAGCCTCGACGTGCTCTGATGCGGTGATGCGGTCCCGCCATCGCCCGGCTCGACCAGCGTGCTATCCGCTCGACGACCGCGTTGTCGCACCGCCGCGCCATTACTCCGAGGTCTCGACCTGACTGCGCACCAGCACCACAGGCACCGGCGTGTGGCGCACCACCTGCTCGGCCACGCTGCCCAGCATGAGCCGCGGCAGGCCGGTCAGGCCATGGGTGCTCATCACGATGGCGTCGGCACCTACCTCCTCCACTGCCTCCAGAATGCCGTCCACCACCGAGTCGCGGCGCATGATCAGGGCGTCGGCAGCCAGCCCCTGGGCAGCCAGCGCATCCTCTTGGTGACGAAGGTAGGCGGTGGCCACCTCCAGCTCCCGATCTACCACCCGAGACTCCATGTCCGGCAGCTCCGCTCGCATCTCGGCCGGCCAGGGGGCGGGCTTGATCACGTGCACCAGCGTCAGCCGGCCGCCACAGCGCGCGGCCAGCGCACGCGCCACCGGCAGCGCCGCCTCTGCTGCCGGTGAGCCGTCCAAGGGAACCAGCAAGTGTTGAAACATCGTCGTTTCTCTCCTGTCGCGTAACCCGCAACCCTCCAAAGAGTTGCGTCACAGGGCGGGTCAAGTGCAGGATCGCTGCCGACAGATGTCCTGGATCACTGCCGGCAGGGCGAGGATGTCCTCGATGCGGTAGTCGGCCGTCTCCTCGGGGCCGCCGTCCACCAGCACGGTGGTGATGCCCAGGGCCGCGGCCGGCGCTAGGTTGCGGCCGGAGTCCTCGATCATGACGCACTCCTCCGGCCGCGCGCCCAACCGCTGCAAGCAGAGCCGGTAGGCCTGGGGGTTCGGCTTGCTGATGTAGTCCACCGCGGTCACGTCAATGATCTGGCTGAAATGGTGGCGCACGCCGAGCCGCTCCAACACGCGCTCGGCGTGGCGGCGGTCGGCGTTGGTGAAGATCACCTTGGTGCCGGGCAAGGAGGCCAACATGGCGTCCAGGGCAGGGTCCGGCGAGAGCTTGTCTTCCAGGGGAAAGTTGTGGACGTAGGCCAGGAAGTCGTCGGGGTCTAGGTTGTTGTGGAGCAGCAGGCCGCGCATGGAGGTGCCATACTGGGCGTGGTAGCGCCGGGCCAGCGCGTCGGCCTCCTCGTAGGTGAGGCCGTAGCGCTCCACGATATACTGGCGGATCAGCTGGCTGATGGCCTGCATCACGCCGGCATCGCGGCGGTAGAGGGTCTCGTCGAGGTCGAAAAGCAGGTAGCGGATCGCCATGCGGCTAGGAAGCCAGCTTGACCATGGCCCGGAAGACCTTGTAGACGGTGAGGTAGTCGTCGTGGGCGTATTCCACGGTGTAGCCGTTGAGCCGCCGGACGCCGGGGATCAGCATGGCGTAGTCGGCCATCAGGCTGGAACGCAGCTCCAGGCGCAGCACCACCGGCGTTTCGAGCTTGAGAGGGGGGACGGTGGTGCTGAGGGCCAGCTCGGCAGCCTGGCGGATCAGGCTCTGGGCCTCCTCGGGGTGAATGCAGCGAGCCGCCTGATGGCCCACGGCGTGCTTCACCACCACCGTCTGCAACCCCGGCCCCAGGAGCGCCTCCGCCTCGGCCACGGCCGCCTGGTCGCCCGTCACCAGGCCCACGGGCACGCCGTAGAAGCCGGCCAACGCAGCGTTGAGGCCGATCTCCCCCACCGGCCGGCCGTTGAGCTCGACGTGGGCGACGCACTGGCTGCTGAAGGTGTGGTCCAGGATCGCGTTGGCCGTGCCGGCGCGCGCGTGGTAGCCAATGAAGAAGGCCACATCGAAGGTGTCGTCCAGGCCGGTCATCATGCTCAAGGGCTTGGGCGCGCCGTACACCAGGTCCGCCCACGGGTCCAGCTCCTCCACCAGGATGTTGCGCATGTTGCCGTGGGCGTCGTTGACCAGGACCTCGGTGGCGCCGCCGGCGCGCGCGCCGAGGATTGCCGCGTTGGCCTCGGCGGTCATGCGGCGCCGCGCCAGCTCGTAGTCGGGCGAGCCCGGCTGCCCTTGTTCTGCGTTGACCACCCCGGAGATGCCCTCGATGTCAATCGAGATGTAGACTTTCATAGATGCTAGGAGTTCTATGAGAGCTCAACCGGTTTCGACGAGTAGCGAGGGCAGAGGCCCCAGGGACGACAGCCCACCCCTGAGGATACCCTCAAGTTGGGCCGCATCTTAACACACGGCGCCCAGATTGACAAGTGCGCCGGAGCAAAAAAGTCCCCAGGCGAAGCTATCGCCTGGGGACCGCAGCGCTGAAGCCGGGGGACGGCTGCTCGGCTAGCTGTCCAGGGCCTCGATCAACGCCGGAATGACCTCCTCCACCTTGCCGACGATGCCGAAGTCGGCGTGTTTGAAGATCGGCGCGTCGGGGTTGTGGTTGATGGCCACGATGCAGCGAGCCTTCTCGCAGCCGGCGAAGTGCTGGAAGGTGCCGCGCACACCGCAGGCGATATACAGGGTCGGCGCCACGCGATGGCCGGTGATGTCCACCATGTGCTTGCGGTCAATCCAGCCCTCGTCCACGGCGCCGCGGGTGCCGGCCACAGCGACGGCCTTTTGCGGATACTTGCGGGCGAAGGCCGCGGCCAGCTCCTCCAGCAGGTGCCAGCCGGCGTCGCGCATGCCGCGGCCGCCGGTGATGACGATGTCCGCCTTCTCCAGCGGGATGTAGTAGTGCGGCGGCTCCACCGGCATGAGCGGCGGCTGGGGCTTCCACTCCAGCTCCACCTCCTCCACCTCGCCGCTGCGCCAGGGATCGCGCTCGGGCACCGGGAACACCCCCGGCTGGATGGTGGCGATCTGCGGGTTGACCTTGCACTCCACCACCCGATAGGCGATGCCATTGTAGATGGGCACGGCGGCCACCAGCGCCCGCTCCTCGGGATTGATGGACACGTCCACGGCGTGGGTCACCAAGGCGGTCTTCATGCGCTGCGCCAGCCGCGGGGCCATCTTCCGGCCGCCGGCCGCGTCGGCGAAGAGCAAGATCTCCGGCTTGCGCTGCTGCACGAACTCCATCAGGCTGGGCCCCGTGGGGTAGCCGGCGCCCCAGCACACCCTGTCCGCGCCGTAAGCGATCAGCTCGCGCGCCAGCTCCTCGGAGGCGCCCTCGCCGATCAGAAGGGCATTGACGTAGGCGCCCAGGCTGCTGGCCAGATCGCGCGCCTTGCCCAGCACCTGGAGATCGCACTCCCGCAGGTGCGGCTCCCAGGCAATGGCCACCACCCAGATGTTGCGATACCCCTCCTCTTCCTCCACCGTCGGGCCCAGCAGCTGTTCAAGGAAAGACAGGTCCATAGGGTCACTCCTGGTCAGATGATGCGCCGCGCCTTGAGAGTGGCGATCAGGTTGCGGGCCGCCTCCTGCGGCGAGCCCTCGATGATGACGCCGAACTCGCGCGGGGGCGGAAGGCGCATCTGACGGCTGGTGGTGGGCGCCGGCAGGGTGGCCGGGTCGAGGCCTAGGGCGGCGGTGCTCCACACCTCCACGCTGCGCAAGCGGTAGGCGTTCATGATCTCGGCGCCGTGGGGGTAGCGGGGGTGCTTGGGCGTCTCGAGCACGGTCACCACGCAGGGCAGCGGATAGGTGCTGGCGTAGAACTTCTCGTCGGCGTTCTGCAGGCCGGAGACGTAGCCGCCGGACTCCAGCCGCACCTGGTCGGCGTTCATGAGCAGGGGCCAGCCGCCCAGCTCGATGGCCAGCCTCGGGCCTAGGGTGCCGCTGCCGGTGTCCAAGGCCTTGTAGCCGGTCATCACCAGCTGCACGTTGCGCAGCCGCTTGATGGCGGCCGCGAGCACCATGGCCAGGCCGGCCGCCCGCGCGTTGACGATGTAGGGATCGCTGAGCAGGATGGCGCGGTCGCAGCCCAGGGCCAGGGCCTCGCGCAGGATGTCCTCGGCCTCGGACCGGCCCGCCGACATGGCGATGACCTCGAGAGAGGGGTCCTCGTCCTTGAAGCGCAGCGCCGTGTCCAACGCCCAGCGGTCAGGAGGGTTCATGATCCGCCGCGCCGTGCGCTCGTCAATGGCCTGCAGGCTGCGGCTGACCTTGATGGTTTCGGGGTCCAGGATTTGTTTGATGCAGACAACGATGCGCACTGTCTGCCTCCTTCGTCACGGCTCGATGTGCACGCCGACTTCCCTGAGCAGGTCGCGGGCGATGATGATGCGCTGGATCTCGTTGGTGCCCTCGAAGATCTCGGCGATGCGCGCGTCGCGGAAAGCCCGCTCCAGGGGGTAGTCGCGGCTGAGGCCGAGCGCGCCGTGGATCTCCATGGCATAGCTCACCACACGGCTGGCGATCTCGCTGCCCATCAGCTTGCAGACGTAGGCCTCGCGCGCGAAGGGGCGCTTGTTGTCCACCAGCCAGGCCGTACGGTACACCAGCCCACGCAGCATCTCGATCCACGAGTACATGTCGGCGATCATGAACTGCACCTGCTGCTGGTGGGCCAGGGGCATGCCGTACTTCTCGGCCAGCCGCGCGTAGTCCAGCACCATCTCCAGGGCCTTCTGCGCGCCGCCCAAGGAAGCCGCGCCGACGGTCACCCGGCCTAGGTCCAGGGTCTTCATGAAGGTGACGAAGCCCAGGCCCTCCTGGCCGATGATGTTGGCTGCCGGCACCTCCACCTCGTCGAAGATGATCTCCGAGGTGGCCGACGCCCGAATGCCCAGCTTCTTCTCGATCACCCCCACCTTGGGCCCCATCTCCTTCTCCACCACGAAGGCGGTGACGCCGCCGCGGGCGCCCAGGGCGGGGTTGGTCACGGCCAACACGGAGAAGAGGTCAGCGAAGGGTCCGTTGCTGATGTAGATCTTGGTGCCGTTGATGACCCAGTTGCCGTTGGAGCGCACCGCGCGCGTCTTGATGGCGGCTGCGTCCGAGCCGGCGCCGGGCTCGGTGAGACAGAACGCGCCGATCTTCTCCCCGCGGGCCAAGGGGGTCAGGTACTTCTCTTTAAGGGCCGGGGAGCCGTCCACGTAGATGGCCATGGCCGCGATACCGATGTGCGCGCCGATCACCGTGGCGATGGCGCTGTCCACCCGGCTGACCTCCTCCATCAGGATCACGTAGCCCAGCTCGCCCGCGCCACTGCCCCCGTACTCCTGGGGGAAGGGGATGCCCAACAGCCCGGCCTTGGCCGCGGTTCGGATGGCCTCCATGGGCACCTCGGCCTTCTCGTCTGCCTCCTCCGCCACCGGCGCGAACTCGTTCTCCATCACGTCCCGGATCATCTGGCGCAACAGCTCGTACTCTTTAGGGAGGGTTAGGTCCATAGGGGTTTCCTTCTTGTCAGGGAGAGGCTGGAACGGAGCGAGGTAACTCGTCACACGTCATGCGCACCAGGGGAAGGGCAAGGCCACGCGCGACGCATGACGCCTTACGCCTCACATCACAAAGCCATGCGCGGCGAGCACGCTCCGGGCGATAGCCGCTTGCTGGGTTCGGTTGCTGCCCTCGATGCCTTCCACGGTGCGGCAGTCGCGGAAGACGCGGCCGATGGCATAGTCCAGGATGTAGCCATAGCCGCCGTGGGTCTGGATCATGCGGTTGGCCACCTGGTAGGAAACCCGGTTGGCCCACAGTTTGGCGATGGAGGCCGACAGGCCGTCCAGCAGGCCCTGGTCGGCCAGGGAGGCACAGCGGTAGACCTGGCTGCGCAGGGTTTCCACCTCCACGGCGGAGTCGGCGATGTAGGCCTGGATGGCACCCTTGCGCGCGATCTCCACGCCGAACTGCTTGCGCTCCTTGGCGAAGTCCACGCCCAGGCTCAGGGCGTGTTCGGCGCCGCCCAGCGCAATGGCGGCCATCGCCAGCCGCGAGAAGTCGCCCACCGCCGCCATGACGGCCTGCGCATCGCCGGGCCGACCGAGGACCGCGTCCGCAGGCACCGCCACGTCGTTGAAGTACACGGGGTGGATCTGCACCCCGCGCATGCCCAGGGTCTTGTCCCGCTGGCCCAGCTTGAGCCCGGCTGCGTCGGCCGGCACCAGGAGGGCCGTCGGCCCCTCCGGCGCCTGAGCAAACACCACCATCAGGCCGGCGATGCCCGCGTTGGAGACCCAGGTCTTGGTGCCGTGGAGGACGTAGCCATCGTCCGCCGCCCTGGCCATCACCTGCAGGTTGGTCAAGCCGGCCGGGTCTGGCTCGGCGAAGGCCCAGGCGCCGATGACGCTGCCCTCGGCCATGGCCGGTAGCCACTGCTCCTTCTGCTCGGCGCTGCCGCACAGGAGGATGGCCCGGCTGACCAGGTCGTTATGGACGTGGAGCACCATGGCCGTGCTCATGTCCGACTTGGCCACCTCCTCCAGCAGCAGGATGTAGCTCACCATGTCCAGGGCAGCCCCGCCGTACTCCTCCGGCAACAGCGCGCCCAGGAAGCCCTGCATAGCCGCCTTCTTAAGCAGGGCCTTGGGGATCTCCTCGTGCTCGGAGATGTGTTCCGCCAGTGGCTCGACTTCCTTGGCCACGAAGTCGGCGAACATGTCGCGGAACATCTGCTGTTCTTCGGTGAAGGCAAAGTTCATACAGGCCTCCCTAGCTGTCGGTGAAGTTCGGGCGGCGCTTCTCCAGGAAGGCGGTCACACCCTCGCGCGCGTCGTTGCTCTGGGCCAGGCGGGAGACGTTCTCCAGCTCGCGCGCCAGGCCCTCGGCCAGGGTCGCGTCGCTGCCGAACTGAATGGCGTCCAGCGCCGCGGCGATGGCCAGCCCGCCCTTCTCGGTGATCTTCTTGGCCAGGCCCATGGCCTCCTTGACCACGGCAGTAGCCGGCACCACCTTCTCCACCAGTCCGATGCGATAGGCCTCCTGCGCGTTGATGATGTCGCCGGTGAGGATCATCTCGATGGCCTTGCCCTTGGGCACCACCCGCTGCAAGCGCTGCGTACCGCCCCAGCCGGGGATGATGCCCAGGTTGATCTCAGGCAGGCCAAAGCGAGCCTTGTCGCCGGCGATGCGGATGTGGCAGGCCAGGCAGAGCTCCAGGCCGCCGCCCAGGGCCACGGCGTTCACTGCGGCGATCACCGGCTTCTTGCTGGCCTCGATCTTGTTGAACAGGCTCTGGCCCTTGGTCATGAAGCCCTTGATGGCCTCGTAGTCGCTGGCCAGGTTGCGGATCTCGTTGATGTCGGCTCCGGCCACGAAGGCAAACTGCCCGGCTCCGGTGATGATGATGGCCTTCACCTCCGCCGACGCCGTGGCCTCGTCGAAGGCAGCCTCCAGCTCGTCCAGCGTGCGCAGATCGAACGCGTTGGCCGGCGGGTGGTCAATGGCGATCACCGCAATGCGGTCCTGAACGCCGTATTTGATGTTTTGATACTCTGCCATGAGGGTGTCTCCTTGCTAGGCAATCGGTGAGGTGTGACCGGTAATCCGCGGACAGGCGATCCTGGTTGGTTCGGCTGCCCGCGGTCGCCGCTCACAGGTTCAAATGCTCATGGAACCCGCGGCCGGTCTTCTTGCCGAGGTGGCCGGCGCGCACTTTGGTCTTGAGGAACTGGGCGGGGCGGAAGCGCTCGCCGCCCCAGGGCTCGCGCAGCATCCGCTCCAAGCCCGCCAGCACCACGTCGAGGCCGTACTCGTCGGCGATGGCCAAGGGGCCCATGCGCTCGCCGTGGTAGGTCATGCCGGTGCCGGCGATCATGGCCATGTCAATGTCGGGGATGGAGGCGATGTTCTCCTGGGCGATCAGCGCGGCCTCGTTGATCATGGGGAAGATCAGCCGCTCGACGCTGAACTCCCCGCGCGGGATGCCGCGCGCCTGGATCTCGGCGAGGACCTGCTTCACCGGCTCGTCGGTCTGCTCGCCATAGCCGTAGAAGCCGGCGCCGGTCTTCTCACCGTAGCGGCCCATGGCCACCAGCCGCTTGAGGATCTCCGGCGGCTGGAAGCGGGGGCCGTACTCGCTGGCCATGTACTCGCCGGCGTGCGCGCTCACGTCCAGGCCCATGAAGTCCAGCAGGGTGAAGGGCCCCATGGGCATGCCGAACTCCACCATGGCCTCGTCGATCTCGGTGGCGGTGGCTGCGCCCTCTTGTAGGGCAAACATGGCCTCGCCCAGGTAGGGCGCCAGCAGCCGGTTCACCAGGAAGCCGGGGCACTCCTTCACCACCACCGGGATCTTGCGCAGGCTCTCAGCGAACTGCACCGTGTCGTCAATGACGTCCTGGGCGGTGTCCAGGCCGGGGATCACCTCCACCAGCTTCATCACGTGGGCCGGGCTGAAGAAGTGGAGGCCGATGGTGCGCTCAGGCCGGCCCGCCTTGTAGCCCATCTCCGAGATGCTCAGGGCCGAGGTGTTGGAGGCGAAGATCGCCGTCTCCGGCGCCACCTGCGCCAGCTCCTGGAACACCCTGACCTTGAGGTCCATGCGCTCCGGCACGGCCTCGATGATGAAGTCGGCGTCGGCGAAGCTGTCGTAGTCCAGGGTGAACTCGATGAGGTCCATCTTGTCCCGCAGCTCGCCGGCGGTCATCTTGCCCTTGTCCACCCGGCTTTGGTAGATCTGGCGGATGTGGTCCTCCGCCTTGCGCAGCATCGCCGGGTCAATGTCCTTCACCACCACCGGCAGGCCGCTGAAGCTGATCACCTGGGCGATCTCCGCCCCCATGAACCCGGCGCCGACCACGCCTGCTTTGAAAATGTACATAGGTTTACCTCGTAGAGCCTTGGATTGGTGCGTTATGTAAAAACCACGAGCAACGCGCGGTGGTCCCCAGCTTGGGGTTGCCCGTGTCGCCTTACGCGTTGCGCCTCACAAGCTGAGGTTTTCCAAGATGAACGCGCCGCCCTGGCCGCCGCCGACGCACATGGTGACCATGCCGTACTTGTGCTTCTCCCGCTCCATCTCGCCCATGATGGTGACGGCCAGCTTCACCACCGTGGCGCCGATGGGATGGCCCAGGGCAATGGCGCCGCCCAGGGGGTTCACCTTCTTCCAGTCCCAGTTGTAGCCCTGGCGCTGCATCTCGATGCCGCAGGCCAGCACTTGGGCAGCAAAGGCCTCGTTGAGCTCGATGACGCCGATGTCGTCCAGGCTTAGCCCTGCCTTCTTCAGCGCCTTGGGCATGGCGTAGGCGGGGCCGATGCCCATGTAGGCCGGGTCCACCCCGGCGTAGGCGTAGCTGACGATGCGGGCGCGGGGCTTCAGGCCCAGCTCCGCTGCGCGCTTGGCCGTGGTGACGATCACCGCAGCCGCTGCGTCGTTCAGGGGGCAGGAGTTGGCCGGCGTCACGGTGCCATTCTTCTTGAAGACGGTGGGATAGAGGGCGGCCTTGCTAACCGTCAGGGTCGGGTTGACCCCCTCGTCCTGGGTGACGACCTCGCGCGCCACCTCCTGGCCGGCCACCTTCTTCACGATCTCCACCGGCACGATCTCGTCCTTGAACTTCTCCATGCGCTGGGCGCGGAAGGCCTTCTTGTGGCTCTCCACGGCGTACTTGTCCTGCTCCTCGCGGCTGATCTCGTAGCGCTCGGCCAGGTTCTCGGCCGTGGCGCCCATGATCAGGCCACAGACGGGGTCGGTCAGCGCGTCCCAGATGCCGTCGGTGAGCTCGCTGTGGCGCAGCTTCAGGCCCCAGCGCGCGCCCTTGATCAGGTAGGGCGCGTTGCTCATGCTCTCGGTTCCCCCCACCAGGTAGAGGGTTCCCTCGCCCGACGCAATGGCGCGGTAGGCGCTGACGATGGCCTCCATGCCGCTGGCGCAGTTGCGATGCACGGTGTAGCCCGGCACGTGCTGCGGCACGCCGGCCAGCAGCCCGACCACACGGCCGATGTTCGCGGCGTCGGAGGGCTGCCCGGCGCAGCCCACGATCACCTCGTCGAAGAGGCCGGGGTCAACCCCCGTGCGCTCGATGAGGGCCTTGAACACCAGGACCCCCAGGTCCACCGCCGTCTTCGGCCGCAACGCGCCGCCGTGGGTGCCGGTTGGGGTGCGGACGCCGCCCACAAGGACGATATCTTCCATGAGCTCTGCTCCTTTCTCTGTCTTTCAGTTGACCGCAGCCCAGGGCCACGGGTTGCTCACTTCCCTGAAATGCGCGGGCTCTCCGACCGCTGCTCTGCGCCAAACAAAAAGGCCTGTAAGGTCACGCGTCGCGCGCGAGCCTTACAGGCCGGGGATGCCGGAGCAGGGATCCGCTCAGTTGCTTGAACGACGCTGACATCATCGCGTCTTGCCTGGCGTGTCCAACGCGGACACGCGCCCAACGATCAGATGGAGAGGATGGCTATGCCGCACTGCGTCACGACCCGATTGTACACCAGGACCGGCAAATGTGCAAACTCCTGTCGCAGTGCGTCATGAACTCCCCACAAACAGCGCGCGGTTCACGCGCAAGGTCTCGCCGCTGGTTGGCGTGTTGCCCAAGCTCCCAAACCTGTGCTACAATGGGCCCATGCCGATCCGAGTGCTGCCCCCCGAAGTTGCCAGCCGCATCGCCGCCGGCGAGGTCGTCGAGCGCCCCGCCTCGGTGGTAAAGGAGCTCCTGGAGAACAGCCTGGACGCCGGCGCCGACGAGATTCGCGTCGAGGTCCGGGAGGGCGGCCGCCGGCTGATCCGCGTGGTGGACAACGGCTGCGGCATCCCGGCGGCCGAGGTCGCCCTGGCCTTTCACCGCCACGCCACCAGCAAGCTGCTCACCGCCGACGACCTGGAGCACATCACCACCTTGGGCTTCCGCGGGGAGGCGCTGGCCTCCATCGCCTCCGTCTCGCAGCTCACCATGCTCACCCGCGCCGCCGACGAGGCGGTGGGCACCCAGGTGCGGGTGGAGGGCGGCCTCATCGTCGCCCAAGAGCCGCGCGGTGCGCCGCCCGGCACCACCGTCACGGTGGAGCACCTGTTCTACAACGTCCCCGCCCGGCTGAAGTTCTTGCGCCAGCCGGCCACCGAGGCCGGCCACGTCAGCGCGGTGGTGCAGCAGCTGGCCATGGCCTTTCCGGAGCGCCGGTTCAGCCTGGTGTCCGACGGCCGCCTGGCCTTCCAGTCCACCGGCACCGGGCGGCTGTTGGACGTGCTGGTCAAGGTGTTCGGCCTCGAGACGGCCCGCCAGATGGCGCCCATCGGCGACCGGCCAGGCGACGAGGCTGCGCCCGCGGACCCCAACGCCATCCGGGTGTGGGGTTTCGCCGGCCTCCCGCCCCTGAGCCGCTCCAACCGCAGCCAGATCCTGCTGTTTCTGAACCGCCGGCCCATCCAGGATCGCACGCTCACCTACGCGGTCACCGAGGCCTATCGCCACCGGCTGATGGTGGGGCGCTTTCCCGTGGCCGTGGTAGCCATCGCGATGGACCCGGCGCAGGTGGACGTGAACGTGCATCCGGCCAAGGCCGAGGTGCGCTTCCGGGACGAGCGGGCTGTCTTCCGCGCTGTGCAGCGGGCGCTGCAGGCTGTGCTGGCCGAGCACGCGCCGGTGCCCGAGGTGCGCAGCACCGCCCTGACCTGGTCGGTGCCCGGCTGGGCGCAGCGTCGAGAGGCCCTGATCAGCGCCGGCCAGGCGCAGCAAGAGGCGCTGTGGTGGACGGGCAGCTCGCCCACGGCCGACCGCGCAGCCTCGTCGCTGCCCGATGCACCCCCCGGCGCCGACCGTTCGCCGATCCCTGCGCGGCCGGAGCCCCCCACCACGGCGCCGCCTGAGCCTTCCTTGCCGGACCAGCCGGCGCCGCCGCCGCGCGAGGCGCGGCGCGCCCTGCCCATGTTGCGGGTGGTGGGCCAGATGGGCGCTACCTACATCGTGGCGGAGGGGCCGGAGGGGATGTACCTGGTGGACCAACATGCGGCGCACGAGCGCATCCTCTACGAGCAGCTGATGGCCCAGGCGGCGGCCGACCACGTCCCCCAGCAAGCGCTGTTGGAGCCCGTGCCCTTCGAGGCCGGCTCGCTGCACGCCGGGCTGCTGGCGGAGTACGCCGGCGACTTGGCCGCGGTGGGCTTTGACCTGGAGCCCTTCGGCCGCGACACCTGGCTGGTGCGGGCGGTGCCGGCGGTCTTCGCCCACACCGACCCCGGCCGCGCCCTGGAGGAGGTGCTGGAGGGGATCGCCGACGGCCGCGACCTGGTGGGGGACACCCGCAAAGACGCACTCATCGCCCTAATCTGCAAGCGCGCCGCCATCAAGGGCGGCCAGGCCCTCAGCATGGAGGAGATGCGCCACCTGGTGCGCCAGCTCGAGGCGTGCCAGAACCCCACGGCCTGCCCCCACGGCCGCCCCACCATGCTGGTGCTGAGCACCGAACAGCTGGCCCGTGAGTTCGGCCGGCGGGGATAGCCTGTCCGCCCGGCCCTGCTAGCCCCCGGCAACGCCAAGGCGCATGAACCTCCACTCCGACCGCTTCAAGGTCGGCAGCCACCGAAGGATCGAGCCGGACCACTTCGGCAACATCGTGCTGTCCGGCCGGCAAAACGAGAAGGAGCCAGCTGCGTGGCCGGCTCCTCCCTAGACGAAGAAAGGGAAACGTTTGGCAACAAGCACTGGCTGCCGAGGGGGACAGCCTACCGGCCTGCCTTGCTGCACAGCACAAAGCGGCCCTGGCGATCCGTGTGGTAGGTGAACACGGCGTCGCCGGCCTTCAAGGTGATCTGATAGCCGGGGGTGATCACCTGCAGATACATCTCGCCGGGCTTCTCGCACCCCAGGCCGCTGGTGGGCCACTGCTTGCGCTGGACCGAGGCCACCTCGATCTGCTCTGCCTTGAGGCCCAGCTGCTGCGCCATGTCGGCCACCACGGCGTCCACCACCGGCTGGGCTTCGGCGTCAAACCCCTGGCCGGCAGGCCTGCGCGCCGGCGGCGCAGCCGGCATCGGCCCCTCCGGCCCACACAGAAATAGGTCGTTGGGCGAACGGCCGTGGTAGGCGTAGGTGCGGCCGTTGGCCTCCAGCACCACCTTGAGGCCCTCGACGATCACCTGGGCGTACATCATGCCGGGCTGCGGACAGCCGAGGCTGGCGTCGGGCCAGGTGACCTCCAACACCTCTACCACCTTGATCTGCTCGGCCGGGACGCCCAGCCGCGCCGAGAGATCGGCGATGGCCACCGCTGCCTGGCTGCGGGCCTGGGGGCCCTGGACCTCTCGACCGGCGCCGGCCGCAGCGCCGCTAGCCTCTGGAAGGGTCATGGTCGGTTGCTCCACAGGGGACTGAAAGCCCGTCGAGGGCGCCGGCGTCAGCGCCGGGCCGCAGGCAGCCAACAACAACGCAGAGAACGCAACCGCTGTCGTCCACTTAGCCAACATCTCTCTCGCTCCTGTTCTACCGGGTCTAACTACGCCGCAAGCCGGCGGCCTCGGCGTGTTTCCGATGGTCTCACGACGCGTCCGGCGTTGGGGTTCACCGCAGGCGGTCCAACAGCCCCAACACCAGGGGACGGATCACGAAGTCCAGCACCAGTAGAACCACCAGCGGAGAGATGTCAATCATGCCCAGGGGCGGGATGATGCGCCGCGCCGGCTCGAGGATGGGATCGGTGATCTGCCGCAGTATCCGCGCCAGCGGATTGTCCCAGTTCAGGTTGGGCACCCAGGTCAACAACACCCGCACGATGATGGCCAGGCTGAGGACCGCGAACAGGATGTCGAAGAACCGGTAGAGGAACTCGACCACCATCTCAGTCCTCCACTTTCTCGGTCAGGTCGCCCAGGTACTTAGACTTGCGATAGGCGGCCCACACGGCCTTGGACAGCACGGTGCGCATGGCGCCCTTCTCTAGCTCGTAGAGCGCCTCCGCCGAGGTGCCGCCGGGGGAGGTGACCATGTTGCGCAGCTGGGCCGGGTGGAGGTCGGACTGCTTGGCGATCTCCACCGCGCCCTCCATGGTCTGGAGCACCAGCTGCTCGGCCACCTTGCGGGGAAAGCCTAGGTGCACGCCCGCATCTATCAAGGCCTCCATGAACAGGAACACGTAGGCGGGACCGGTGCCGCTAAGGGCCGTGGCCATGTCCAAGTAGCTCTCGTCCTCCACGTAGAGCTCGGCGCCCAGCGCGCTGAGGATGGCGCGGGTCTGCTCCCGCTGCCGCGGCTGCACCGCCGGCGTGGCGGTCCAGACGGTCATGCCCTTGCCCACCTGGGCCGGGGTGTTGGGCATGGAGCGCACGATGGCCGGATGGCCGGTGCCGTGGCGGATGGCGCTGATGCGCGCGCCGGCCACGATGGACAGCACCAAGGACTGGCGGCTCAGGTGGCCCAGGAGCTCCGGCATCACGTGGGGCAGCACCTGCGGCTTGACGCTCAACACCACCACGTCGCCGAAGTCGGCGGCCTCGCTGTTGCTCCTGGTCACACAGATGCCATAGCGTCGTCGCATCTCCTCCCCACGCTGGCCGTGGGGGTCGGAGCCCATGATCCGGTCGGGGCTGATCAGCTCCTTGTGCAGCAGGCCCTTGATCATGGCCTCGGCCATGACCCCGGTGCCGATGAAGGAAAGGTGGATGTCGTTCAGCATGAAAGGACCTCGGGAAGCAAGGGGATCGAACCGGCCCAGTCTCTCCCAGGGGGCCGGTCTCGTTTAGCGCGGGCCAAAGATGGCCGTCCCCACCCGCACCAGGGTAGCGCCCTCCTCGATGGCCACCTCAAAGTCGTGGCTCATGCCCATGCTCAGGTGGCGCCAGTCGGCCTCGGGCCAGCGGGCGGCCAGCCGATCGCGCAGGCGACGCAGGGCGGCGAAGTGAGGCCGAGCGGCTTCTGGGTCGGGGTCGTAAGGCGGAACGGTCATCAGGCCGCGGATGCGCACGTGGGGCAGCGCCAAAATGGCCTCCACCTCGCCCCAGATGCTCTCCGGCGAGTAGCCGAACTTGCTGGCCTCGCCCGATACGTTCACCTCCAACAGCACGTCCAGGGCTGCGAGGCCCGCCTCCGCAGCGAAGCGGTCCAGCCGCCGAGCGATCTTAAGCCGGTCCACGGCGTGGATGAGGATGGGCCGGCAGGCCACGGCCAGGGCAGCCTTGCGGCTCTGGATGGGGCCGATGAGGTGCAGGCGAAAGGCAGCGCCGGCGGCTCCCACAGCGTCCGGGTTAGCCGGGTCCAGAAACTTGGCCCATGCCTCTTCCACCAGGTTCTCGCCGAAGTCGAGCTGGCCGGCGGCCATGGCCTGGCGGATCAAAGCCGGCGGCTTGGTCTTGGTCACCGCCACCAGGGTGACTTCGTCCAACGAGCGACCGGCTCGCCGGGCGGCCGCGGCCATGCGCTCTCGCACCTGCGCCAAGTTGGTGGCAACGTCTACCGCGATCCCTGCCGTGGTCACGCCCGACCTCCCTCACCGGCGCAACATCGCGATGGCGCCAAACCGACCGGTGCGGCCCCCGTCCCCGCGATGGGAGAAGAACAGGTCGCGGCGGCAGCAAGTGCACAGGCCCGCCACCTCCACCTGCCCGACGCCTGCCTGCGCCAGCTGCCAGCGGTTCGCCTCCCACAGGTCCAGGTGCGGCCGGTGGCCGTTCGACGCTGCTGCGCCACGCGCGACCTGGGCCGGCTGGATGAGCACGTGCGGCGCGTCGGGCATGGCCCGGCGGACCGCCTCGGCCACCTCTGGGCCCACCTCGTAACAGCACGGGCCGATAGCCGGGCCCACCAGGGCGGCCATATCGGCCGGATCGCTGCCGAAGGCCGCTGCCATGGCCTCGACCAGCGCGGTGGCCATGCCGACGACCGTGCCGCGCCAACCGGCGTGGGCCAGGCCGACCGCATGCCGTCGCGGGTCGTAGACCAGGATGGGCGCACAGTCGCCGTAGCGCTGGATCAGGGGCAGCCCCGGCACGTCGGTGATGACGCCGTCGGCCTGAGCCACCATCTGGCCGCGGTGGGAGGCGTCGGCCCGCACCACCCGATTGCTGTGCACCAGCCAGGTGGTGGTGAAGTGCTCGCGCGGCACGCCCAACGCCGCAGCCAGGCGCTGGGTGTTGACCTCCACGTTAGCCCGGTCGTCGCCCACGCTGGTGCTCAGGTTCAGGCTGGCGAAAGGGCCAACGCTGACGCCGCCGAGGCGGGTGCTCACGGCGTGCTCCAGGCCGGGGAAGCGGGCGAGGCCGGGAAAGCGCAGGAGGGGAAGGTCGGTCACGGTGGACGGTAACCGGTGAACGGTAATGGATACGCAACGGAGTTCGCACCCCCAGGTGCGAACGGCGCTCCGTGCTCCGTAGCGCAACTCCTCCGGAGTTGCACTACAGGGTTTGGGCCGACGGCGCTGCACACCCTGTGGTGCTCACACCCCTAATTCACGCCCACCAGCGGGATCGGCGCAGGCGCAGGGCGCCAGTCCTCGGCCCGCCACGGACCCTTGGACTTGGTGGGCACGCCGCCGGTGGCGCGGTAGGCCCAGTCAGTGTCGCACGATCCACAGGTCAAGCAGCCGCTGGAGTCGGGCGGGCAGCTCAGCCCGGTCTCGGCGCGAGCCGCATGCCGCTGCTCAAACAGGAAGTAGCTGGTGCGCACGCCGCTCTCCACGATGTCCCACGGCTGCAGCGCGCCGGGGCGACGGGCGCTGAGATACTCCTCCTCGCTCAAGCCGTGCTCGGCCAAGGCCCTTCGGAAGGCCTCGATGGACAGCCGGGGCATGCTCAACAGCGCCGAAGCCAGCCGGCGGTCCCCGCGGGCCAGCACCGCCTGCACCCGGGCCCACGGCACCGAGTCGGCGCGCACGGCCACGTCGTGCCGCCCCACCGCCCGCTGGATGGTCTTCTGCCGCCGCGTCAGCGTCTCCTCGTCCAGCATGGCCTCCCACTGGAAGGGGGTGTGGGCCTTGGGCACGTAGGGGGTGGCGTTGATCACCAGCCGCCGGCGAAAGCGCCGCCGCACCTCCAGGGTCAGGTCAATCAGCGCCTGCACGTCGGCCTCGGTCTCGCCGGGGTGGCCGACCATGAAGTAGAGCTTGAGCTGCGGGAAGCCCAGGGACTCGGCCAGGTCCACGGCGTCCAGGATCTGCTGTTCCGTCTGGGTCTTGTTGATGATGTCGCGCAGGCGCTGGCTGCCCGCCTCCGGCGCAATGGTCAGGGTCTGGGTGCCGCTCTCGCGCAGCGCCCGCACCAGGGGCACAGAGATGGGGTCCACCCGCATGGAGCTCACGCTCAGCTTCGCGCCCAGCTCGCGCAGGCGGATGGCCAGCTCGTCAATCTGCGTGTGGTCCGACACGGCGGCCGAGATCAGGCCGATGCGGTCCCGATGCTTCAAACCCTCCCTAGCCCACTCCAGCAGCAGCTCCAGCGGCTGCTCGCGCGGGGGCCGGTAGACGTAGCCGGCCAGGCAGAAGCGACAGCCGCGGCCACAGCCGCGCGCGATCTCCATCAGGTGCAACCCGCCGAACTCCGTGTCAGGCGTGTACAGGGCGCTGACCGTGGGATAGCGCTCCAGGTGGCGCACCCAGAGGCGCTTGATGCGCCGCGGGGGCAAGCCCCACGCCGCCCCCGGCTCGATAGGGGGCACCAGCTGCGGCACGTACACCCCTTCGATGCGGTCTAGGGCAGCCAGCAACGCAGCGCGGTCCTCGTCGCCCACCTCCACGATCGTGTCCACCAGGGTGTCCACGATCTCCTCGCCTTCGCCGATGACGATGGCGTCGAAGAAGGGGGCCATGGGCTCCGGGTTCATGGTGATGCCGGGGCCGCCCGCAATCAGCAGGGGCCAGCGCTCGTCGCGGTCCGCAGCCAGGGGAGGTACGCCGGCCTGGCGCAACATCTCCACCACGTTGAAGTAATCCATCTCGTAGGAGATGGTGAAGGCCCAGACCGCGAACTCGTCCACCGGCTGCTGGCTCTCCAGCGACAACAGCGGCCGCCGCGCCTGCAGGCCGCCCTTGTCCCAGAACACCCGCTCGCACACCACGTCGGGCCGCTGGTTGAAGCGGCGGTAGAGGATCTGCAGCGCGAGGCTGGACATACCGACGTAGTAGGTGTTGGGATAGGCCAGGGCCACGGGCAGCCGGCCGCCCCAGTCCTTGTAGACGGTGCCGATCTCCTTGCTCAGTATGCGCTTCGCTTCAGCAATCTGTTCCCAGGCCATGGGTTCAACGCTTCACTCGTTCGATCATCCGGTCCATCGTGTTAGGGCATACAGGCGGCGACGAAGCCAGTCGTGGAGCGGCTCGACGCCCGGCGCCCCGCGCAGGGCAATCATCAAGACGCCGCCTACCTCGCGTGCAGTGTACCACAGACGCACAGGAGGCGCAATGCGGCGCAGCTCGGTGTTGGTGGGGCTGGTGTAGACCTCCAGCCCCTGACGGCGGAAAAGCCATGCGGCCCGATAGAGGTGCAGCGGGTGGCTCACCAAGATCACGGAGCGCAGGCCACGCTCGCGCATCAGATCGGCCACAGCCACGGCCTCGTCGGCGGTGTAGAGCGCGTCCAGCGCCTGGGCCACCCAGGCGCGCTCCGGCGGCAGGCCCAGGGCCTCCACGGCAAAACGGCAGGCCACGGCGCCTGCCGAGAGCCGATCGCCGGCAATCCCGCCCGCGCAGATCACCACCGGCGCCATGCCGGCGTTGTACAGGTCCATGCCGCGGTAGGTGCGGCTCAGCAGGTCGGATCCGGGGCTGCCGTCGGCGTTGACATGGGCGCCCAGGATAACGATGGCGTCGGCCGGCTGCGCTCGATCCACCGCGCCGGTGCGGTTCACCTGCCAGCCCAGGACCAGGAAGGCGACCAGCAGGGCCAGGGCCAGCCCGAGGGCTAGCCGCGCCAGCCCCCGCCCTACCGCCCTCGCCCACCGGCCGACCTGCGCAGTCATAGCAAGGCCCTATGCCCTGGCGAGCACCAGGCCGCTGCGCGGCGGCAAGGAGACGGGCAAGCGCCCGTCGGCCACCTGCGCACCGCCCTCGCCCCACACCGCCTGCAGCGCAGCGCCCTCCGGCAAGAGATCGGCCACCGGCAGCGCAAGGTGAGCCGTGCGCAGGCCGGTGTTCAGCACCACCACCAGCACCTCGTCGCCCAGTCGCCGTGCGTAGGCGTAAACCTCCTCGGCGGCGTGCAGGCGGATGAAGTCGCCCCGCCGCAGGGCGGGATGCGCCTTGCGCAGGGCAATGGCCCTGCGCACGTGGTCCAGCAGCGCCATGTTCCAGCGCTCCACCGCCGGGGAGTTGCCATCTGGCCAGGGGAAGGCGCGCCGGCAGTCGGGGTCGCGGCCGCCGGTCATGCCGATCTCGTCGCCGTAGTAGATGCACGGCGCGCCGGGATAAGTCATCAGGAAGAGCGAGGCCAGGCGGAAGGCGCTCTCGTCCCCGCGCGCCAGGGTGAGGAAGCGCGGGGTGTCGTGGCTGTCCAACAGGTTGAGCTGGGCGTACACCACATCGCGCGGGTAGCGGTGCAGGTTCTCGTCCACCACCTCGGCGAAGGAGGCCACGTCCAACAGCGGCACGTAGCCGTAGCCGGTGTTGCGCAGGAGGTCCTGCTGCAACGTGCGGTGGGCGAACAAGCCTAGGCAGGCGCGCGTCACCGGGTAGTTCATCACTGCGTCGAACTGATCCCCCTGCAGCCAGCGGGAGGCGTCGTCCCAGATCTCGCCCACGATGTAGGCCTCGGGGTTGGCAGCCTTGACGCGGCGGCGGAACTCCCGCCAGAACTCGTCGTCGTTGATCTCGTTCGGCACGTCCAGCCGCCAGCCGTCAATGCCCTGCTCGACCCAGTAGCTGCCCACGTTCCACAGGAACTCGCGCACGGCCGGCGTGCGGGTGTTGAGCTTGGGCAGGGCGTGCAGGTTCCACCAGCTAGCGTAGTTGGGCGGCCGGTGGCCGTCGTAGGCATGGAGCGGCCAACCGTGCACGATGAACCAGTCCAGGTAGGGCGAGGCCGGGCCGTTCTCCAACAGATGGTTGAACTGGAAGAAGCCGCGGCTGGCGTGGTTGAACACCCCGTCTAGGATCACCCGGATGCCGCGACGGTGCGCCTCGTCCAGCAGCCGGCGCAGGGCTGCGTTGCCGCCCAGGATGGGGTCCACCTGGAAGTAGTCGTAGGTGTGGTAGCGGTGGTTCGCGGTGGAGGCGAACACCGGGTTGAAGTAGATAGCGGTCACGCCCAGGTCCTGCAGGTAGTCCAGGCGCTCCACCACGCCCATCAGGTCGCCGCCCTTGAAGCCGTGGACGGTCGGCGGCGAGTCCCAGGGCTCTAGGTTGGAGGGCTTGGGCACGCTGGCGCTGCGGGCAAAGCGGTCAGGGAAGATCTGATAGAAGATCGCGTCTTTAACCCACTGGGGGGTTAGAGAGGTCGTCATGAACGAGAACAGCCTCCGAAATAGGTGCGAACAGAGTTAGGCGGCTTCAACACCAGTGCACAGAGCGCAACGCTCTGGCAGCGAGAGACATTAGCCGTGGCTTTCGTTTACGTCCTTCAATTGCGCCTGGGTAGCGTAGAGTGCTCTTTGCTCCAACAAGCGCAGCTGTACGGGAAAACCGAACCGTTGAACCAGGTGTTCGGGAACAGGCAACCTCTCCAACAGCCGAGGCTCTACCTTAATGGCGCCGTCGCCGTAGCTTTTGCCAATAACTGCTAGATTGGCAGCGGTGTCAGGATGGCTCAAGAGCTGCCAAAGTTGCTCCAACCGGTAGTCTCCTGCCTCCTCCTTGGGATAGACGCAGAGAAAGCCGGTAAGGGGGACGACCCCTGCCCTGTTGAGAATGAACCTGGAGTTCCTGCGGCCCAAATACGCAAACAAGAAGGGCGGCGGCACACGCACCTCCATCTTGTACCAAGGTCTTCGCTGCGCAATCAGAGGGCGCTCTGGTAGCCCCAGCCTCTCGCCCTCACGCAGGTACTGCCTCACGGGCGCAGGGAAGGTCGCTTCATCGTCCCCGCTCAGCGCTAAGAGCAAGGTCGGCCTTCCCTGGCGGTCCAGTCTGTCCAAAGTCTCGTCCGTTATTTCGTTGCCAGGTACATCCCGCACGCGACCTACCGCTTTGACGAAGAACTCCAAAGGAATCCCCAGCTCCCTTGCTCGCTCCACCGTCATAAAAAAGAAGTCGTTAGCGCCCGTAGCGATGCCGCGCATCACCTTGACAAAATCGCCCAGCACATACCGCCCGAGCTCCTCCGAAATCGGCTCGCGCGACAGCCCGGTCGAGAGGCCCTCTCTCAGATCGCGCACTACAACGGTGAGGTCCCGTTCGGAGGTGCTCGGAAGTCCGGACCTTACCCAGTTCTTGAGCGCATCGGTGGAGGGGCGATGGCATCGGGCCCATAGAAAGCGCGGTTGTGGCGGCGCCTTGCGAATGAAGAAGATCAATGGGTTAGTATCAACGTTAGGAAACGGTGTCGCCTCTGGAGAAAAGGAGATCACAGCGTCCAGGGCGTAATCCCTGACAACCCAGGCCCACAGATCCGGGGCGAATTTGCCCTCGCACGTGTCGGCAGGCATGATAAAAGCTAGGCGTCCATTGTTTTCAAGCAGGGACAAGGCGCGAACAAAGAAGTAGATGTGCAAGCCAGCGCGTCCATCCAGAGGCTTGCCGATCAAAGTTGTAACGAGCTGACGTAACTGCGCCTTCTGCTGCGGGGCCAGCCGATGGTGGCGAATGTACGGCGGGTTAGCCACGATGGCATCAAACTTAGCCTGCGGCGGCTGCAAGACGAAGTCGCCGATTATCACCTGCTCCAGATCGCTGCGCTCCACACCGTGCTGGAGGGCAAGCACGAGAGCCGTCGAGTCGATCTCCATGCCGGCCAGACGAACCGACAGACTCCGCTCACGGGCTATCGCTCGAGCCGCACGGAAGAATGCCCCTGCGCCGACGGCCGGATCGAACAAGAGACCACCCCGGTCAGCCAGGACATACTCAACCATGGGCTGCGCAATCCAGTCCGGGGTCCAAAACTGTCCCTTTTCCCGCAGCAGCTCTCTGGCTTCCCACGCTGAGGGAAGCGTGTATGCATCACGGGGAGCCATACGCTCTCTCTCGCAGTATCGTCAGGGCTTCGTCGCGCAGCTCCATCTTCCCGCCGTCGAAGTGAACGTAGGGTAGAATATGCCCATTCTTGTCCTCGATGAACTTGGCCCGAAGCGTGGGCTCTTGGGTTGCGTCGCCTAGCGGATAGCCGTAGTGGTAGTAGATCTTGTAAATCACCTTTCGGGTGGTAGCTCCTCCAGGAGCCTGAAAAACCTGCACAGTGGGCAAGATCAGTCCTTGCCCTATGACCTCCTCAGCTTTGTCCAGTGCGATACCAAAGGCCATATCATAAAACACGTGCCAGATGTGGATAGGAATGTTATGCGTGTGTTGCCAAGTCCTGAGCGGCGCGCGGTCTTCTTCCTTCAGGATCAGCGTCGGCAAGACAGCGTTTTTCTTGAGACCGGGCTTGCCGCCGAGACGCCGCTGAGCTTTTAGCTCGGCTCCGTAATCCGGCATCAGCTTGCCCTTCCAGAGGCTGTTTTCACACTCCACCGCCAGAATTGCCTCGGACAACAGCTCCTGGATCGCACTGCTGTCCTCAGGCGTGAAAGGCAGTTCCCGAGGCCCACCGATAGAGGCCACCAGACTCTCCACGACATCCTGCGACCGCTTTCTGAAAACCAACAGGTCGGGACGCTTGTGCTGTCCTAAACCGGCTGCTTCCAGGCGCTCGAAGTACAGCTCAAGAGCTCTGATGTCGTCTTCAGGGGCGGTACCGCTCGGGCCATATGGGATAGCGAAGAACTCATCCGTGCTGTTGACAGCTTGTAGGATGCGTTGCTCGCTCCAGACACCCTGCGACCAGCGCATTAAGAAATCGCTGCCGCGCAAGCGGCGCGGATTGAGCAGGAAGTCGAACCACTCCACGGCCTCGCTGCTGAGCAGACAAAGCTCGGTATCCTCTGCGCTAACGCCCAGATACCGCTCGAACAGGTCCCAGTCGACCGAATTGCCAGAAGGTCGTAGCTGGCGGCCGTCAGCACGGGTCATGGGGTGTCCGTCCAACGCTCAATGAACTGCAAACATGCAGCGAACACGGTCTCTTTCTCCCGGTCCACGGTCAACGCGTGGCCGGAGTGCTCCAACCACACCAGCTCCTTGTGGATGGAGCTGACCCGGTCCAGAATGAACTGCGGGCTGTCAGGCCGCACCGAGCGGTCGCGGCGCCCTTGGAAGATCAGGATGGGCGCCGTCACCCGGTGCAGCCGGCGGCGCACGGCCCGCTGCAGGCGCCAGAGCTGGCTGGCTCCGCCCACGGGGTACGCCTCGTACGACCACAGCAGCCGATCCGCAGAGGGGTCGCCCAGATCGGTGGGTGCGTTGGGGTCGCGCGGGAGCAGCGGACGCACGTAGCGGGCCAACGGCGTCAGCGGCAAGCGCCGGTCGGCAATGCGCATGCCCGGGGCAAACAGGATCAGCCCGCGCAGCCGGCCGGGGAGGTCCTCGCCGGCCAGGTACAGGGCTAACAGCCCACCCATCGAGAGGCCGGCCACGAACTGCTGCGCCGTGCGGCCAGCCAGGTCGGCGTAGGCGGTCTCTACCGCCGCAGTCCAGTCCTGCCAGCGCACCCGGTTCAGGTCTTCCGGCTCCGTGCCATGGCCAGGGAGCAGGGGAGCCAACACGGTGTAGCCGTGGCCGGCCAGAAAGTCGCCCAAGGGGCGCATCTCCGGCGGCGAGCCCGTGAAGCCGTGGATCAGCAGCACGCCCACCGGACCACCGGAGAGCGCAAAAGGCCCGGGGTTCAACCAAGGATGTCGCGACATGGGACCTCAGTCCGCGCCATCGCCCTCAACGCCAGGGACGGCCGATGCCTGCGGCCGTCCCTGAGGAGGTATAGTACACCAAAGGGGGCGAAAGAGCAAAGTCCCGCTGCGTTGCGCAAGCCAGTGCAGTCCGATCTTGCCCGGACGCTCGCTTCGGGTTATCATCGGCCGCGCGGCGACCGTGCGCCTGTCACTCTTGGAACCAGGCCCTCAGGCGGTCGGCATGCCGGCCTCCGCCGGCCAAGGCCTTCTTTCCCGGCCGGAGGGGTGCGACAGTTCGTCGCCCTAGCGAGGTATCCCTATGGTGCAACCTTGGCAGATCGTGGCCTCGCGCGAGGCCTTCCACAACCGCTGGCTGCATGTGACCCTGGACACCGTCCGCCTGCCGGACGGGCAGCTTTACGAGTACACCACCATCCGCCGCGACAAGGTGGGAGTGGCGGCCGTGGTCTTCAACCCGCAGGGCCAGATGCTGCTGGAACAGGAGTACCGCCTACCGGTGGGGGAGGTAATCTATCAGCTCCCCGGCGGCCTGGCCGATCCCGGCGAGGACTACGCCCAGTGCATCCGCCGCGAGCTCCAGGAGGAGACCGGCCTGGTGGCCGGCGAGATGCGCTACCTGGGCAGCTTCTGGAACAACCCCGCCTCCAGCAACAGCACCTCGGTGGTATACCTGTGCCGGGACGTGCAACCTGGGGGCTCCACCAACCACGACACAGCCGAGTTCGTGACGTGGGATTGGTACGACCTGGAGTGGGTGAAGGCGCGCGTGTTAGACGGCACCATCCGAGAGCGGGTGGTGATTTGCGCGCTGGCCTATTTGTGGCTAAGCGGTGAAATCGTCTGACGTGCAGTTGCCCGGCGCCGGCCGGTGTGCTATAATCGGGTCAAGTTCTCTGCTCGGTTCCGCTCTACTCTGTGAGGTGCTTCCCATGACCAACCACAAACGTCGGCGTTGGGTGTTCGTTGCGCTGCTGGTCCTGACGGCGCTGGTGTTGGCCGGATGCGCCCAGCGCGGCGAGGAACAGCCTGAGGAACGGATTGCGCTGCTGCCCCGCATTACTATCACTGTAGATGCAGAGGGGTATCCGAAGGTGTTTGGACTGTCGCTGGGCACCGTGGGCCGGCTGCTGGGCCAGGACTTCAGCGCCGCGCGGGTGCCACCAACGACGTTGGAGCGGCTACAGGCGGCCGACATCCAGCACATCGAGGTGGTGATGACCAAGGGCGGCCTAGCCATCTTCGTCAACGGCAAGCCCATGCCCTACCTCGCAGGGGATCGGGAGAAGCTGGGGAACCTGGGCGCGCTGCTGGAGGCCCTTGGGGTGTCCAACGCCCGCTTTATTCGCTGGGGGCTGGAGAACATCGTCGGCCGCGTGGGGCTGCCCATCGCCGTCAAGTTTCCGGTGGCGCCGGGCAACGCCGAAATCCCCATGGCCGACCTGAAGGACCTGGACCTGGTTAACGTGGAGGAGGTGCGAGGCCGAACGACCATGGTGCCCCTACGCTTCTACGCCGACATCGAGACGGACCGCCAAGGGGTGCTGCGCCTGGCCGGCTTCACCCTCATCGAGCTGCAGGACGCCATGACCAAGGCGGGCCTGGGCGCAGACCTGAGCGGCCTGCGGCTGAACCCGGCCACCGTGGCCACCCTGGCGGGAGGCGGGGTCCAGCACCTGCAGATGGAGACGGAGCCAGAGGGGATCTACCTGTGCTTCAACGGCAAGCCGCTGCCTCGCCTGGCCTGGGACCAGGAGCGCATGACCAACCTGATTGACCTCTACGCAAGCCTCAACCCCAGCGCGCGCACGACTGAGGCGCTGCGCTTCTTCCTACCCTATCTGCAGCCCTCCGACATCGAGCTCACCCTCTACCTACCCCGCGGTGCAGAGGCCACTTTGATCGAGCCCTGTCCCTTCGTGGATGGCCAGTAGTTCCCTGATCTAGGGTGGACGACAGGCCGCTCGACGGGAATTAAGACAGATCGGCGCGGATGGCAGTGTCCATCCGCGCCGATCTGTTTCACATGCGCTCGCCGGCGGCTGAGCGCATGTCCTCACGAGGCCTGATGCTCGCCGGGCAAGGCGTGTTGATACACGGGGGCAACGGTCGCCTCCTGGCGCAGCAGCTCCACTGCGTGGGGCAGAGCGGGCAGGATCACCTCCAGGTTCTCCCGCACCGCCTTAGGGCTGCCGGGCAGGTTGACGATCAGCGTCCGCTGCCGGATGCCGGCGGTGGCGCGGCTCAACATGGCGTGGGGAGTGACCTGTAGGCTGGCGGCCCGCATGGCCTCGGCGAAGCCGGGCGCCGGCCGCTCGATCACGGCTGCCGTCGCCTCGGGGGTCACGTCCCGGGGGGCGAACCCGGTGCCTCCTGTGGTGAGCACCAGGTCCGCCTGGTCTTCGTCGCACCACCGGCGCAGCGCTGCCTCGATGGCGGTCCGCTCGTCCGGCACGATGGCCTGGCCGGTCACCACGGCGCCTAAGCGCTGCTGCACCAGCTCGCAGATCAGCGGGCCGCTGCGATCCTCCGTCTCCCCGCGGGATGCCCGGTCGCTGACGGTGAGCACGGCCACGCGGATCATGTTAGCGCTTGGTGTACTGCGGAGCCTTGCGCGCGCGCTTCAGGCCGGGCTTCTTGCGCTCCTTCTCGCGCGCGTCGCGGGTCAGGAAACCGCCCTTGCGCAGGATGGGGCGCAGGGGCTGGCTGCCCGGGACCTCTGTGTCGCGATGGATCAGCGCGCGCGCGATGCCCATGGCCGTCGCCTCGGCCTGGCCGCTGATGCCGCCGCCCGCTACGTGCACTGAGACGTTGAAGGTGTTGCGGACGCCCGCCACCTCCAGCGGCGCCAGCACCTTGCGCTGGTCGCCTATGCGCGGAAAGTAGTCTTCAAAGGGGCGATCGTTCACCACGATCTTCCCGTTGCCAGGGTACAGGCGAACCCGCGCGGAAGCTCGCTTGCGTCTGCCGGTGCCTTGAAAGTACTCCAATGCCATGGTAAGTGCCTTGCTCCTGGTTGACCTCAGAACTGCAGCTGCAGCGGCTTGGGCTGCTGGGCCTGATGGGGATGGTCCGGGCTCGCGTAGACCTTCAGCTTCTTGATCATCTGGCGGCCCAGGCGGTTCTTGGGCAACATGCCGCGCACCGCGAAGAGGATCACCCGGTCGGGATGCTGCTGCAGCTGATGGCGCAGCGAGATCTGCTTGAGCCCACCAGGGTAGCCCGAGTGTCGGTAGTAGATCTTTTGGTCCAGCTTGCGGCCGGTGACCCGCACTTTGTCAGCGTTGACCACGATCACGTAGTCGCCGCAGTCTAGATGAGGGGTGTAGGTTGGCTTGTGCTTGCCGCGCAGCACAGTAGCGATCTGCGCAGCCAGCCGACCCAGGGTCTGGCCGCTGGCATCAACCACAAACCACTCGCGCTGAATCTCTTCAGGCTTGGCGGAATAAGTTCTCACGTTCGTTTCTCCTCAATACCTCACGGCGACCAGGCACAGCCCAGACGCCGGCGCAGGGGGTGCCGCCTGGCCTCGCTGGGGGGCGGCCAGCAGAGCTGCCACGTCGGCCACGGATCGGTAGCCCTTGCCCACCTCCAGGAGGGTGCCGACGACCGTGCGCACCATGCGCCGCAGGAAGGCATTGGCCTCGATGTCGAAGTACAGCAGGTGGCTGGCCGGCTCCGGCCGGTACCACTGCGCCCGGTAGACCACTCGCACCGTGCTTTCGCCTTGGGTGGGCTGGCCAAAGCTGGCGAAGTCGTGCTCACCCAGAAGCAGCTGCGCCGCCTCTGCCATGGCCGCTTCGTTCAGCGGCCTCGGCTCGTGGTGAGCATACCGGCACACCAAGGGCGAGCGCCAGGAAGCAGTCCAGACCGTGTAGCGGTACAGGCGGGAGCGGGCGCTGTAGCGGGGATGGAAGCGCAGGTCCTCCACCGCCTCAAGCTGCCGCACGGCGATGTCGGCCGGCAGCAGCGCGTTGAGCGCCCGCTCCAGGTCGGCCAGGGGATGGCGCCAACCCGTGTGAAAGGCGATCACCTGGCCTAGAGCGTGCACGCCGGTGTCGGTGCGGCCGGCGTAGCGGACGTGAACCGCCTCGCCGGTGATGCGGGCCAGCACTGCCTCCAGGGTCCCCTGGACTGTCGGCCGGCCCTTCTGCACCTGAAACCCGAAGTAGTGGGTGCCGTCGTACTCGGCCAGGGCCCGCACGTAGCGGCGCTCCGGGGCCACCTGCTCGCTGGGGATCGGCCTACTCCTTCACCAGCTCGATCCTCACCATCTCAGCGCCGTCGCCCTGGCGCGGTCCCAGCTTGGTGATCCGCACGTAGCCGCCCGGCCGCTCCTGATAGCGAGGGGCCAGTTCATCGAACAGCTTCTTGACCACGGCCTTGTCGCCCAAGCGCGCCGCCGCCAGCCGCTGGGCATGCACGCGATTGCCCTGCAGGCCCTGCTTGGCCAGCGTGATCAGCTTCTCTGCCTGGGGCCGCACCGACTTTGCCTTGGCCTCGGTGGTGCGGATGCTCTCGTACATCAGAAGCTGTTTGGTCAGGTTACGGAACAACGCTCGCCTGTGGTCGCTGTCTCGACCCAGGTGGCGACCGCTCTTCAAGTGTCTCATGCCATCGCTCCGTTGTCTCTAGTCCAGGTCGCCGCCGGAGGTCATGGCAGCCATGAGGGCGTCCACGTCTATGTCAATGGCGCTCTCGTCCATCGGCTCTTCCTCTTCCTCTTCCGGCACCGCCTCGACCGGGACACGGGGGGTGGTGGCCGGGCGCTCATAGCCGGGCGGCAACTTCACATAGTCCAGAAAGCCCTTGGCCTCCATTTGCTCCAGCAGCTCGTTGAGCGACTTTTGGCCGAAGTTGCGGATGTTCAGCAGCTCCTCCGGCCCGCGCTCCAACCGGTCAATCACCTCGCCCACCTTGACGATGCCGGCGCGCTTCAGGCAGTTGTAGGCGCGCACCGACAGCTCCAGGTCCTCGATAGGCGCGTCGTAGATCGAGGCCGGGATGCCCGGGCGAGTCTCTGCAACGGGCTCCTCGGGCGCCGCCTCGACGCCGGCGATCAAGGACAGGTGCTGCACCAGCAGGCGGGCCGCCTGGCTCAGGGCCTCCTGAGGCGGCATGGTGCCGTCGGTCCAGATCTCCATCACCAGGCGGTCGTAGTCGGTTTGGTGACCGATGCGCGCGCGCTCCACGCGGTACGCGGCCCGGCGCACCGGGTTGAAGATGGCGTCCACCGGGATCTCGCCCAAAGGCAGCTTGCCGCGCTCCTCCGCCGGGGAGTAGCCGCGGCCGCGCTGGATGGTGAACTCGATGGAGAGGTCCACCTCGTTGCTGTCGGCGGTCAGCAGCGGCAGCTCGGGGTTGACGATCTCCACCTCCGGCGGGCACTGGATGTCGCCGGCGGTGACCGGCCCTTCGGCGTTCACCTCCAAGTAGGCCCGCACCGGCTCGTCGCTGTGGCTGCGCACGCGGATCTGCTTGATGTTCAGGATCAGCGCAGTGGTGTCCTCGCGCACGTGCGGGATGGACGAGAACTCGTGGTGCACGTCGCTGATGCGCACCGAGGTTACAGCCGCGCCGGGCAGCGACGACAGCAGTACGCGGCGCAGAGCGTTGCCCAGGGTCATGCCGTAGCCGCTCTCCAGGGGGCCGATGACGAAGCGGCCGTACTGCTGCGAGCTGGCCTCGCACTCGATTCTTGGCAAAACAATGTTTAGGTTCAGCAAAAGAGTCACCCTCCTCTATCGCTGTTGCCCGCGCACGGGCAGGGAGTGGAGGGGGCAGAGAGCGCCGAGCAACGCTCTCCGATCTCCCATATCACCGGCTGTAGAACTCGACCACCAGCTGCTCGTTGATCTCGAGGTCAATGTCCTCGCGCGACGGCTTGCCCACCACGCGGGCGCTCATGCCGTCGGCGTCCAGACTTAGCCAAGATGGCGCCGTACGCTCGCTCACAAACTCGCCGAGGTTGCGGAAGTAGGTGCGCGAGCGGCTCTCCGGCCGAACCGCAATCACGTCGTCCACCTTCACCAGATAGGAGGGGATGTTGGTCTTGCGGCCGTTGACGGTGAAATGGCCATGTCGCACCAGCTGCCGCGCCTGGGCGCGGGACGATGCAAAGCCCAGGCGATAGACCACGTTGTCCAGCCGGGACTCCAGCATCTGGAGCAGGGTCACGCCGGTCATGCCTTTCGTGCGCAGGGCGTGGCGAAAATAGCGGCGGAACTGGCGCTCCATGACGCCGTAAATGCGCTTGACCTTTTGTTTTTCACGCAGCTGCAGCGCGTAGTCGCTCTCCGTGCGCTTGAACTGCGTCTTCTTGGCGTGCATGCCCGGAGGGTAGCTGCGGCGCTCAAAAGCGCACTTCGGGGAGAAGCAACGATCTCCCTTCAGGAACAGCTTCATCCCTTCGCGGCGGCACAGCCTGCATACGGGATCAGTGTAGCGTGCCAAAGGTTACCTCCTGCGAGATGTTCGGTTTCCGGCCTGCCCGGCGGCGCCTCTGTCCGCTGCCGGGGGCCCGGTAGAGAGGTTTACGGCTTGGCGACCTTCGTCCCTCTCTAGAGTTGTTGATAAGCCGCGCCGCGGCCCACAGCCCGCAGGCGAGGGCTTGCCCTATCTCAGCCTGTGGGTGGGCTACACGCGGCGTCGCTTGGGCGGCCGACAGCCGTTGTGCGGCAGCGGCGTCACATCGGTGATGCTGGTGACCTTCAGGCCGGTGGCCTGAAGGGCGCGAATGGCTGCCTCGCGGCCGGGCCCAGGCCCCTTCACGAACACGTCAATCTCTCGCATGCCCATGTCAATGGCGGCCTTGCCGGAGCTGGTCGCCGCCAGCTGGGCTGCGTAGGGCGTGCTCTTGCGCGACCCCTTGAAGCCGACGCTGCCGGAGCTGGCCCAGCACAGCGTGTTGCCCTGGGGATCGGTGATGGTGACGATGGTGTTGTTGAAGCTGGCCTGGATGTGGGCCACGCCGTGGGGAACGACCTTCTTCTCGCGACGCGGTCCACGCCGCACCGTGCGCCTCGGTTGTGCCATACCGTGTCTCTGCTCCTATGATTACTTGCGTGCCCGCTTCTTGCCGGGTACCGTCTTGCGCGCGCCGCGGCGCGTGCGCGCGTTGGTGCGGGTTCGCTGGCCGCGCACCGGCAGGTTGAGGCGATGCCGCATCCCGCGGTAGCAGTTGATCTCCTGCAGCCGCTTGATGTTCATCGCCACCTGGCGGCGCAGGTCGCCTTCCACCTGGTAGTCGCGGTCAATGGCCTCGCGCAGGCGGGCGATGTCGGCCTCTGTCAGATCGCGCACCCGAGTGTTCTCGTTGATGCCCAGGTTGCGCAGGATGTCGCTGCTGGTCTTGCGACCGATGCCGTAGATGTAGGTCAGTCCGATGACAACCCGCTTGTCGCGTGGCAGGTCGACGCCGGCGATACGTGCCATGACTATGCTCCTTGCTCTCGCTCTTTTAGCCCTGGCGCTGCTTGTGGCGCGGGTTGGTGCAAATCACCCGCACGACGCCGTGGCGCTTGATGATCTTGCAGTTCTCACAACGTCGCTTGACCGACGGCTTCACTTTCATGGTCTGTCTCTCCTCACACCGCCCCGGCGGGGAGCGGCTGTCTGCTGGCAACCATCACAGCCGGGTGAGGATCTCCGCCTCGCCGTTCGTGATGGCGATGGTGTGCTCGAAATGGGCCGACAGGCTGCCGTCCGACGTGGCCACCGTCCACTGGTCGTCCAGCACCTTCGTGCGCCAGTCGCCGGCGTTGACCATCGGCTCCAGCGCCAGGGTCATGCCGGGCTTCAGCGGTCGCCGCCACACGGGGTAGGCCCGCATGGCCTCCTCGCTGTCGGGCACGTAGTTCAACACCGACGGCTCCTCGTGCATCTGGCGACCGATGCCGTGGCTGGTGTACTCCCGCACCACCGAAAAGCCGTGGCTCTCCACGTGGCGCTGGATGGCCGCCGAGATGTCCACGAACCGGTTGCCGGCGCGGGCCTGGGCGATGCCCAGCCACAGGCTCTCCTCGGTCACCTGCAGCAGCCGCTGCGCCTCCGGCGAGATCCTGCCCACCGGGTAGGTCCAGCCCGAGTCGCCGTAGTAGCCCTGATACACCACGCCCACGTCTATGCTGATCACGTCGCCCTCCCTCAGCACCCGCTTCGGGCTGGGGATGCCGTGGACCAGCTCGTCGTTGAGGGACGTGCAGAGGGTCGCCGGGAAGGGGGGGCCGTCCTTCTTGTGGTGTGGGTAGCCCACAAAGGCCGGGATCCCGCCGCGCTTGCGAATCACCTCTGCGGCGATGGCGTCCAGGTCGGCCGTCGTGATGCCGGGCTGAAGCACCTCTCGCAGCGTCGCATGCACCTCGGCCACGATGCGGCCGGCGGTGCGCATTAGGGCCAGCTCCGCCTGCGACTTGAGGCGGATGCCCGACACCGGTTTGAAAAGAGCTTTCATGATGTCAAGACGACGACCGGACGCGCTCGACCGCCGCAATCAGGTCTCGCTGCACATCGGCCATGGGCTGGGAGCCATTGATCTTCACCAACAGCCCCTTGGCGAAGTAATAGCCGATGAGCGGCGAGGTTTGCTTGTAGTAGACGTACAGGCGATTGCGCACCGTCTCCGGTGTGTCGTCCGAGCGCTGGTACAGCTCGCCGCCACAGGCGTCGCAGACCCCTTCGACACGGGGCGGGTTGAAGCGCACATGGTAGTTGGCGCCGCACTGTTTGCACACCCGACGGCCGGTAAGCCGCTCCATCAGCTCCTCGTCCGGCACGGCCAGCAGCGGCACCAAGGCGACGCGCGCGCCCCGGGTCGCCAGCATCTCGTCCAACGCTTTGGCCTGCTCCAGGGTGCGCGGAAAGCCGTCCAGGATCACGCCGCGAGCGCAGTCGGGCTGGGCGATGCGCTCCTGCACCATCCGAATGGTGACGTCGTCGGGCACCAGCTCGCCGCGGTCTATGTAGGACTTGGCCAGCAGTCCCAGCTCCGTCTGGTTCTTCAGGTGCTCGCGGAACAGGTCGCCCGAGGCGACCTGTTTCAGGCCCAGAGCTTGCTCCAGCATGGCCGCTTGGGTGCCCTTGCCGGCGCCTGGCGGCCCCACCAACACCAAATAAATCGGCGAAGCCTGTGACGTCATTGTCGGTCTTTCCTTTTTAACTTTAACAGCTCCGAAGCCGTTGGCTCCGGAGGTAGCTCAGCTTTTTCAGCTTTAGCGGATGAAGCCCTCGTAGTGGCGCATCAACAGCTGCGCCTCGAGTTGCTTCATGGTGTCCAGCACCACGCCGACGACGATGAGAAGGCCAGCGCTGGAGACCAACAGGGTTGTGTTCTGCGCCACGTTCTGGCGGGTGATCAGGGACACCAGCCAGGGCAGGATGGCCACCATGCCCAGGAACACCGCGCCGGCGAAGGTGATCCGCGACAGCACGGCGTTCAGGTATTCCTCGGTGCGCTTGCCGGGCCGGATGCCCGGGATGAAGCCGCCCTGCCGCTGCAGGGTCTCGGCTAGGTTCTGCTCGCGGAAGATCACGTCCGTGTAGAAGTACGTGAAGGCAACCACCAGCAGGAAGTACAAGATCCAGTAGAAGGTGTTCGAGGGGCTGAAGAAGCTGGTCAGCGCCTGAGCGGCGCTGCCGATGAAGCCCTCGACGTTCTGAAAGTAGCTGGCGATGGTGCCCGGGAAGAGCAGCAGGCTTTGCGCAAAGATCAGCGGGATCATCCCCGCCGAGTTCACGCGCAGCGGAATGTAGGTGCTCTGGCCGCCGACGACCATCAGCCGATTGCCGCGCATGGCGCGCACGCGGCGGCCGTACTGCACCGGGATGCGTCGCTGCCCCTCCTGCACGTACACGATCACCGCCACCGTAGCGATGGTGATCAGGATGAAGAGGGCCAACAGCGCCCACTGCTGATTCTCTCCCAGCTGCAGGATGTTGCCGGGCAGCGTCGCCACGATGCCACTGAAGATGATCAGCGACACGCCGTTGCCGATGCCGAACTCCGTGATCAGCTGGCCCAACCACATGGCGAACATGGTGCCCGCGGTGAGCGAGATCAGGATGGTCACCGACGAGAACCAGTTGCCGCTGCCGAAGCCGAAGTCCGGCAGCGCGCCCGCCCGCTGCAGCAGCGTCGCCTGGCCGAAGGCCTGCAGCAGCGCCAGGGGGATGGTCAGCCACACGCTGATCTGGTTGATGCGCTGGCGGCCCTGCTCACCCTCCTTGGACAGCGCCTGCAGCCGCGGGATGATCGGGATCAACAGCTGGATGATGATGGTCGCCGTGATGTACGGGTAGACGCCCATGGCCATCACGGAGAAGTTCTGCAGCGCGCCGCCCGACAGGATGTTCAGGAAGCCCAGCAGCGCGTTCTCGCTGAAGATCTGGCTCAGGATGTCACGGTTGACGCCCGGCACCGGCACCGCCGCTGCCAGCCGGTAGATCGCCAGAATGCCCAACGTGATCAGGATCTTGTTGCGCAGGTCTGGCAGGCGCATGGCGTTGCGCACAGCAGTGAGCATTGGGCATTCCTCCCTAGGCTTCGAGCAGCTCCACCGTGCCGCCGGCGGCGAGGATCTTCTCGCGGGCGCTCTTGGAGACCCGGTGAGCCCGGACGATCAGAGGACGATCAATCTCGCCCTCTGCCAGGATGGCCACTCGCTCGGTCGCCTTCTTGATGATGCCGGCCTCCGCCAGGGTCTCCGGCGACACCACGCTGTGGGCGGGGAAGCCGGCCAGCCGCTCCAGGTTGACCGGCCTGTACTCCACGCGCCAGATGTTGGTGAAGCCCCGCAGGTGCGGTAGCCGACGCACCAGCGGCAGCTGGCCGCCCTCGAAGTAGGGGCGCACGCCGCCACCCGAGCGGGCGTTCTGGCCCTTGGTGCCGCGGCCCGCCGTCTTGCCCTGGCCGGCGGCGATGCCGCGGCCAACGCGACGGCGCTCCTTCTTGGAGCCCGGGGCCGGGGTCAGATCGTGCAGTTGCATAGCAATCTCCTCTCGCGCGCCGGCCGGCGCGCGTTGCACGCAGGCTATTCCACCACCTCCACCGCCACCAGATGACCGACCAGGTCAATCATCCCGCGGATGGCGGGGGTGTTGTCCTTCTCCACGCTGTCACCCAGCCGGCGCAGGCCCAAGGCCTGAATGGTGGCCTTGTGGCTCTTGGTCTGTCCAATGGCGCTGCGCACGTAGGTGATGCGCACCTTCTTGGCCGTCGGATCAATGTGCTTACTTTGCATCTCGCCTCCAGAAGGGTGCCAACGATCCGGCGGGCTTGCCGCGGCGCTGGGCCTCCCGCTCCGGGTCCTTCAGCTGGCACAGCCCCAGGTAGGTGGCGGTGACCACGTTGAGGATGTTGGGGCTGCCCATGGACTTGGTCAGGATGTCCTTGATGCCGGCGGCTTCCACCACCGCGCGCACGCCGCCGCCGGCGATCACGCCGGTGCCGGGCGAGGCGGGCTTGAGCAGCACCCTAGCGGCGCTGAAGTCCGACACCACCTCGTGGGGGATGGTCGTGCCCTCCAGGGGGATGGTGCGCATGTTGCGCCGGGCGCGCTCGCTGCCCTTGCGGATGGCCTCCGGCACCTCGCGCGCCTTGCCGACGCCGACGCCAACGCGGCCCTTGTTGTCGCCGACCACCACCACAGCCCGGAAGCTGAAGCGCCGGCCGCCCTTGACCACCTTCGCCGTGCGAGCTAGGTCCACGACCCGCTCGTCTAGTTCCTCGCGCTCTTCTTCCTCTCGAGTTCGCCGTTGTTGTTTCTTCGGTGTTGGCATGGTCTCTCCTGCCTCGTGAAGGCCGCTCGCAGCCGGCGGCTAGAACTCCAGGCCGCCCTCGCGCGAGGCCTCGGCCAGAGCACGTACCCGACCGTGGTAGGGGTAGCCCCCGCGGTCGAACACCACCTTGGTGATACCCTTTTCCCGGGCGCGCTTTGCCACCAGGGCGCCCACCGCCCGCGCCTGCTCGGTCTTGGTCTTGCCGACCAGCTGGTCCCGCAGCTCAGCGTCCAAGGTCGAGGCCGAGGCCAGGGTCCGGCCCTGGTCGTCGTCAATCACCTGGGCGTAGATGTGGCTGAGGCTGCGATACACGTTCAGGCGCGGCCGCTCGGCCGTGCCGTGGATCTTGTAGCGGATGCGCTTGTGGCGCTTCTGACGCGCAACAGCCCGACTTTCCTTCGCCATGTACCTGATCTCCTTATCCGTCGGCAGTTCTCTCAGCGCGCTCGAACGCCTACGGGTTACTTGCCGGTCTTGCCCTGCTTGCGGCGGACCACTTCCTCGTTGTAGCGCAGGCCCTTGCCGTGGTACGGCTCCGGCGGCCGTACGGCGCGAATGCGCGCCGCCATCAGGCCCACCAGCTCCTTGTCAATGCCCTCCACGGTGATGATGCGGCCCGACTTGTCCATGCTGTAGGTGATGCCGGGCGGCGGCACCATCTCCACCGGATGGGAGTAGCCCATGAAGAGCACCAGCTTCGGCCCCTGCATCTCGGCGCGATAGCCGACGCCCTCGATGGTCAAGGACCGCTTGAAGCCTGAGACCACGCCCTGCACCATGTTGGCCAACAGCGCGCGCGTCAGGCCGTGCTGCATGCGGTGAAACCGGTTGTCGGAGGGGCGGTAGACCCGCAGCTGCCCGTCCGCCAGCTCGATGCGCATGTCGCGCGGGAAGGTCTTTTGCAGTTGGCCCTTGGGGCCTTTAACGATCACCGTGTTGTCCGGCTGGATGGTGACCGAGACGTTCTTGGGCACGGCGATCGGGAGTTTTCCTATTCGTGACACGGTTACACCTCCGGGTCTCCGGGCGTCGCGCGCCGTCCCGCCCTGGGTCGGGAGGGAGGACGCGACGTCGCCGCCGGCTACCACACGTAGCAGAGCACCTCGCCGCCGACCTTCAACCGCCGGGCCTGGTGCCCGGTCATGATCCCGCGCGGGGTCGAGAGGATGGCGATCCCCAGGCCGCTGAGCACCCAGGGGATGTCCTGCCGGCCGACGTAGATGCGCCGACCCGGCTTGCTGACGCGCTGCAGCTTGGTGATCACCGGCCGCCGCTCCTCGTCGTACTTGAGGACGATGCGCAGCTTGGGCTGGGGCTGATCGCGCGTCACCTGGTAGTTCTGGATGAAGCCTTCCTCTTTCAGGATCCGGGCGATGGCGACCTTTTCTTTGGAACTCGGAATCAGCACCTGCTTGTGGCGGGCGTGCAGCGCCATGCTGATCCGGTTCAGCATATCGGCGATAGGATCACTGGTCATGATACATCAGACTCCGTCTCTCGTGGCGGCGCAAACAGCGCATCTACCAGCTCGATTTCATCACACCCGGCAGGCGGCCCTCCAGGGCCTCGCGACGGAAGCAGATGCGGCACAGCTGGAAGCGGCGCATATAGCCGCGCGGGCGGCCGCACATCTTGCACCGATTGCGCACTCGGGTGGGATACTTGCGCCGAGTCTCTCGAACGATGATGGACTTCTTAGCCAAGGTAGTTGCCTCTGTTCTCTAGTTACAGGTCCGGCCGAGCCTCAAGCGCCCTGGGGCGCCCCAGGCGTGGTCTACCGCTTGGCCGCAGCCGCCCGAGTGCTGAAGGGCATTCCCAGGCGGCGCAGCAGGCTGCGCGCTTCTTCGTCCGTCTTGGCTGTGGTCACGATGGTCACCGACATGCCGCGCACCTTGTCCACCTTTTCGTAGTCAATCTCCGGGAAGATCAGCTGCTCGCGCAGCCCCAGGCTATAGTTGCCTCGGCCGTCGAAGGAGTCCGGAGAGACGCCGCGAAAGTCGCGCAGCCGCGGCAGGGCGATGTTGCACAGCCGATCCAAGAAGTCCCACATGCGGTCCCCGCGCAGAGTCACCATCACGCCGATGGTATTCCCCTCGCGCAGCTTAAAGCCGGCGATGGACTTGCGCGCCTTGGTGGTGACGGGCTTCTGGCCGGTGATCTGCATCAGGTCGGACATGGCAGCATCCAGCGCCTTAGCGTTCTGAAGCGCCTCGCCCATCCCGATGTTGATAACGATTTTCTCCAGTCGCGGCACCTGCATAGGGTTTCGGTAGTTAAACTCCCGGATCAATGCAGGCACCACTTCTTTGCGATACAGCTCTTTCAGCCTGGGCATGATGAACTCCTATCAGCCGCCGGTCCGTCAGTCAATCAGAGCGCCGCACTTCTTGCACACGCGCGACTTGCTGCCGTCGGCGGCGATCTGGTAGCCCACCCGGGTGGCCTTGCTGCACGTCGGGCACACCAGCATGACGTTGCTGATGTGGATCGGCGCCTCGCGCTCGATGCGCCCGGTCTGCGTGCGCACGTTGCCGGTGCGGCGCTGGTGCTTAATCACCATGTTCACGCCGGCCACCACCACCCGTGTCTTGTTGGGATCCGGGTAGCCTGTGCGGCGATAGCTGCTGCGGCCCGGCAACACCCGTTGCACCTGGCCGCGCTCGCCGCGGTACTCCCCGCGGATCACTTCCACGGTATCACCTGTCTTGATGTGCATCACAGCACCTCCGGCGCCAACGACACGATCTTCATGAAGCCCCGCTCCCGCAGCTCGCGGGCCACCGGGCCAAAGATGCGGGTGCCCTTGGGGTTGTTGTTGTCGTCAATGATGACAGCCGCATTGTCGTCGAAGCGGATGTGGCTGCCATCGGGCCGACCGTACTCCTTCTTGGTGCGCACGATCACCGCGCGCACGATGTCGCCCTTCTTGATGGAGCTGTGGGGCGTAGCCTGCTTCACCGTGGCCACGATAATGTCGCCCACGCGGCCGTAGCGTCGGCCCGTGCTGCCGCGCACCTGGATCACCAGGATCTCCTTCGCGCCGGTGTTGTCGGCTACCTTGAGCCGGCTCTCCTGTTGAATCATGAGTCACCTCGTTCGTCTAGGAAAGAACGCCTGGGCGAGATCCTAGCTCTCCGGCGACCGCTGCAGGATGGACTCCACCACCCAGCGCTTGTGGCGGCTGAGAGGGCGAGACTCCAGGATGCGCACGGTGTCGCCCACGCGGCACTGGTTGTGCTCGTCGTGAGCCATGAAGCGGCGATGGCGGCGGATCACCTTGCCGTACATCGGGTGGCGAGTCATGCGCTCCACCTCCACCACCACCGTCTTGTCCATCTTGTCGCTGGTCACTACGCCGACCAGGGTCTTGCGTCTTTCACGCATGGCCTTCCTCCTGCTGGGCCAGCCAAGCGGCCAGCTCGCGCTCGCGCAGGACGGTCTTCAGCCGAGCGATATCGCGCTTGACCTGCTGGATGCGGGCCGTGTTCTTGAGCTGCTTCATGGAGCGCTGAAACCGCAGGTTGAACAGCTCCTCGTACGCTTCGTCCAGCCGCTGCCCAATCTCTGCGTTCGTCAGGGTGCGGATCTCGTGTGGTCGCATGGTCAACCCTCTCCTATCTCGCGCTTGACGAACTGGGTGCGGATCGGCAGCTTATGGGCGGCCAGGCGCAGCGCCTCGCGCGCGGTGGCCTCGTCTACGCCGGCAATCTCGAACAGGACGCGGCCCGGTCGCACCACCGCGACCCAGTGGTCCACAGCGCCCTTGCCGCTGCCCATGCGCGTCTCGGCGGCCTTGGCCGTCACCGGCTTGTCCGGGAAGACCTTGATCCAGATCTTGCCACCGCGGCGGACGTAGCGGACGATGGCGCGCCGGGCAGCCTCGATCTGCCGCGCGGTCATCCAGCACGGCTCCAGCGCCTGCAGGCCATACTCGCCCTGGTTGACCGTGTTGCCGCGCTGGGCGGTGCCGCGCATGCGGCCGCGGAATTGCTTGCGATACTTCACTCGTTTCGGCATCAACATGGTGCCGTCTCCTTGCCTTCGATAACGACCCGAGCCATAGGCTGAGCGGCCGGCCGCCTAGCTCGTGGTGCTGACCGCCGCCACCGGCGACCGCTGCGGCAACACCTCGCCCTTGTAGATCCACACCTTGATGCCGATCCGGCCAAACGTGGTCAGCGCTTCGGCGGTGGCGTAGTCAATGTCGGCGCGCAGGGTGTGGCGCGGCACGCGGCCCTGGCGCTGGGTCTCCCGGCGGGCCATTTCGGAGCCGGCCAGCCGGCCCGAGCAGGTGATCATCACGCCCTGGGCGCCCAAGCGCATGGCGCGGGTGATAGCCTGTTTCATGGCGCGCTTGTGGGAGATGCGCCGCTCGATCTGCTCGGCGATGCTCTCCGCCACCAGGTAGGCGTCCAGCTCCGGCCGCTGGATCTCGGTCACGTCAATCTTCACGCGCTTGCCGGTGAACTTCTCCAGCTTCTGGCGCAGCTGGTTGACCTGAGCGCCCTTCTTGCCGATGATGACGCCCGGCTTGGCCGTATGAATCCACACGTGGACGTAGTTGCGCTGGCGCTCGATCTCGATGGTGGAGATGGAGGCCCGGCCCAGCTCCTGGCGGATCATCTCGCGGATCTTGCGGTCCTCTTCCAGCAGCTCGGTGTACTGCTTGCCCTCGGCGTACCAGCGCGCCTGCCAATCCTTGATGATTCCGATGCGAAAACCGTAAGGATGTACTTTGCGACCCAAGGTATCCTCCTCTGCGGTCGTCCAGGCTTGTCAGACCCGCCGAAGCGTCTCCCGGCTGGGGACCGCTGTCAAGGCTGCGGCCTGACCGTACCGCCTAGGCGCGCTCCTCCAGGACAACGGTGATATGGGAAGAGCGCCTGAGAATCGGCTTGAACCGTCCGCGAGCGCCAAAGCGACGCCATTTGCGCGTGGGGCCCTCGTCCGCGTAGATCTCGGCGATCCACATATCGCCGCGCGACAGCCCCTCGTTTTCCTCGGCGTTGGCCAGGGCCGAAGCCACCACCTTGTACACAGGCTTGGCCGCCGCCTGCGGCATGAACTTCAGCGTCACCAAGGCATCCTCGGCGCGCATGCCGCGCACTCGGTCAATCACCAGGCGCACCTTCTGCGCCGAGATGCCGACGTGCTTGCGCTGAGCCAGAACCTGAATGCCGGTAGAACGATTAGTGCTCATTGGTTAGCCCTCTTGTTCTTCTCTGGTCGGTTGCGGCAACAGCCTCACCGCTTCTTCACCCGCTTCTCCTTGGCTGTGTGGCCACGGAAGAAGCGCGTCGGGGCAAACTCGCCGAGCTTATGGCCAACCATGTTCTCCGAGATGTAGATGGGCACGTGGCGGCGGCCGTCGTGGACCGCAATGGTGTGGCCCACCATCTGCGGGAACACCGTGGAGGCGCGGGACCAGGTTTTGATCACGCGCTTCTCTCCGGCGCGGTTCATCGCCTCGATCTTCTTCAGCAGCTTGGGGTCAATGTATGGCCCCTTCTTCACCGATCGTGACATCGGACAACCTCACTCCGAAGCGAAACCGGCTAGCGGCGCGTCTTGCCGCGACGCCGCACGATGTACTTGTCCGTCGCCTTGTTGCGGCGGGTCTTGTAGCCCAAGGTCGGCTTGCCCCACGGCGTCTTGGGCCCCGGCATGCCGATGGGCGAGCGGCCCTCACCGCCGCCGTGGGGGTGAGAAGCCGGGTCCATGGCCACGCCGCGCACCTCCGGTCGGCGGCCCAACCAGCGCTTGCGGCCCGCCTTGCCCAGGTTGACGTTGGCGTGGTCGGTGTTGCCCACCTGGCCGATGGTGGCCATGCACGTCAGCAGCACCTTACGCATCTCGCCGCTGGGCAGCCGCAGGGTGGCGTAGTCGCCCTCCTTGGCCATCACCTGGGCGGAGGCGCCGGCGGCGCGGGCGATCTGACCGCCCCCGCCCGGCCGCAGCTCCACGTTGTGCACCACGGTGCCCAGGGGAATGCGGTACAGGGGCAGCGCGTTGCCCACGCGGATCTCGGCGTCGGGGCCCGACATCACCTTGTCGCCCACCTTCAGGCCGAGGGGCGCCAGGATATAGCGCTTGGCGCCGTCCGCGTAGGTCAACAGGGCGATGCGCGCCGAGCGGTTCGGATCGTACTCGATGGCGGTGACGCGCGCCGGCACGTTGATCTTGTCGCGGCGGAAGTCAATAATGCGGTACATCCGCTTGTGCCCACCACCGCGATGCCGTACGGTGATCCGACCCTGGTTGTTGCGCCCGGAGATGCGCTGCAGGGGGACCAGCAGCGAGCGCTCCGGCGCCTTCTTGGTTAGGTCGTCGAAGGTGAGCACGCTCATCCCGCGGCGACCGGGCGAGGTGGGCTTGTAAATTCGGATACCCATAGCCAACTCCTTCCGATCTGCCCTTACACGCCCTCAGCCCACGTGATGCGGTCGCCGGGCTTCAGGGTCACGATCGCCTTCTTCCAGGCGGACTTCTTGATCACCGGACGGCGACCGCGGCGGCCCATGCGCGCCGGCACGTTGATGATGCGCACCTCGAGCACGCTGACGCCGAAACAAGTCTCCACGGCGTCCTTCACCATGTGCTTGTTGGCGCGGCGGTCAACCTCGAACGAGTACTGGTTGAGCTCGTCTGCCTGGATGGTGGTCTTCTCTGTGATCAGGGGCCGGCGCAGAACCTCACGCACGTGCATAGTTACACCTCGTTTCTCCTGAGTCCAGGTGGCGCTAGCCCAGAATGCGCTCGATCTCCGGAATGGAGTCCAGCGACAGGATCACCGTGTGGTAGCCCAGCAGGTCGCGCACGTTCAAGTAGCCGGCCCACAGGGTCTTGACGTCCGGCAGGTTGCGCGCCGACTTCTCCACCACCGGGTTATGGCCGGGCAGCACGATCAGCGCGCTGCGCTGCACGTTCAGGTTCTGCAGCGCGCCCACAATCGCCTTCGTCTTCGGCGCGTCCAGCTGCCAGGCGTCCAGCACCACCAGCTGGTTGGCCGCCACCTTCGCCGACAGGGCGGAGCGGATGGCCAGGCGGCGCATCTTGCGCGGCATGCGCTGCTCGTAGGAGCGCGGCTTGGGGCCGAACACGGTCCCACCCCCGCGCCACTGCGGCGCCCGGATGCTACCCTGCCGCGCGCGGCCGGTGCCCTTCTGGCGCCACGGCTTGCGGCCGCCGCCGCTCACCTCGCCGCGGTCCTTGGTGCTGTGGGTACCGCGGCGGGCGTTGGCCAACTGGCGGACGAGCGCCTGATGCATGACGTACTTGTTAATCGGAGCGGCAAAGATGTCATCCCGAAGCTCGATCTCGCTGACAGTCTCGCCGGCCATGTTGCGTACTGGTACCAACATCTTGCTCACCCCTGTTTTCTTGCCTCGCGTAGGATGATCAGGCCGCCGCGCGGGCCAGGAACAGCCCCTCGCACCACGATCATGTCCCGCTCGGCATCCACGCGCACCACCGTCAGGTTGTGCACGGTTACCCGCTCGTTGCCCATGTGCCCCGGCCCGCGGTGCCCCTTGTACGTGCGGCCAGGCGTTGTGCCGGAGCCGGCCGCGCCCGGCGCGCGCTCGCGGTCAGAGGCGCCGTGGGTCTTGGGCTGTCGGTTGAAGCCATGGCGCTTCACACCGCCCTGAAACCCACGCCCTTTGGAGGTCCCGGTGACGTCCACCCGGTCTCCCGGAGCGAACACGTCGGCCGTGAGCTTTTGACCGACCTGGTACTGGTCCAGCTCCTCCGGCTTGACCCGGAACTCCCGCAGGTGGCGCAGCGGCGGCAGCTGGTTGCGCCGCAGGTGCTGCAGCTCACCCTTGCTCAAACGCTTGGGCTTGACCTCTTCAAACCCCACCTGAATGGCCGAGTAGCCGTCCGTTGCCGCCGACTTCTTCTGGGTGACATAGCACGGCCCGACCTGCAACACCGTCACCGGCACGACCACGCCTTCGTCGAAGATCTGGGTCATGCCGATCTTGCGACCCAATAACCCTTTCATGTTCACATCCTCCAGGGACTGCCGACCCAGGGCAAGGTCTCATCATCCCAAGCTCGGCAGGCAAGGCATCCAGGCGCCCGACCTGCCGGCCAGATTGGTTTGCCTGTTGCGCTACAGCTTGATCTCGATGTCCACGCCGGCGGGCAGGTGCAAGCGCATCAAGCTGTCCACCGTCTTGCCGGTCGGCTCCAACACCTCGATCAGCCGCTTGTGGGTGCGGATCTCGAACTGCTCGCGCGAGTCCTTGTCAATGAACGGGCTGCGCATCACCGTAAAGCGCTCGATGCGGGTGGGCAGCGGAACCGGTCCCACCACCTGGGCCCCGGTTCGCTCCGCCGCGTCCACGATCTGCCGCACCGAGTTGTCCAGCACTCGGTGGTCGTAAGCCTTGAGCTTGATGCGAATGCGCTGTTTGGTCATGGTCGGTTCCTACCCGATGCGCAGGCCGCGAGACCGCTGAGTTCCCCGGCGACTGCGAGTTCCCGGGAAACTCAGCGGTCGTCCTCCTGCGCGCTTGCGCTGTGCTTACTCCAGGATGTCGGTGATGACGCCGGCGCCGACGGTGCGGCCACCCTCCCGGATGGCGAACCGCGACCCCTTCTCCAGCGCCACCGGCACGATCAACTCCACCACCAGGTTCACGTTGTCGCCCGGCATCACCATCTCCACGCCCTCCGGC
>JANWYQ010000028.1 GCA_025055015.1 Caldilineales bacterium | reverse complement strand
CCTGGTGGACCCGGTGGCCGTGGCCGAGGCCATCGGCCGGGCGGCGCAGTCCCAGGCCGGCGAGCCCAAGCCGGTGGTGGCCTGCTTCATGGGGGACGAGATCGTGCGGGCGTCGCTGCCCGTGTTGCATCGCCACCGCGTCGCGCCCTACCTCTTCCCGGAGCAGGCGGCCCGCGCGCTGGCCACGCTGTGGACTTACGTGCAGCATCGGCAGCGGCTGCTGGAGGAGGGGACGGTCGCTTCGACAGGCTCAGCGACCGCAGGCTCGCCGGCGCCGACGGCTGAGCTCGCTGCGGCGGCGGGGCGCACGGAGCTGGGGGAGGTGGACTGCCGGCCGCTGCTGGCGGCCTACGGCATCCCGCAGCCGAGGGCCGAGCTGGCGCGCACGGCTGCGGAGGCTGCTTGCCTGGCTGCGCAGATCGGCTTCCCCGTGGCGCTGAAGGTGGTCTCGCCCGACATCCTGCACAAGTCGGAGGTGGGGGGCGTCGTGCTGAACCTGGCCGACGAGCAGGCCGTGGCGGAGGCGTTCGACGCCCTGATGGCCCGAGTGCGCACCGTCCGGCCCGGCGCCCGGCTGGAGGGCGCGCTGGTGGCGCAGATGGCGCCGCCCGGCTACGAGCTGATCGTGGGCATGCGCCGCGATGAGCAGTTCGGTCCCTTGATCATGTTCGGCCTGGGAGGCATCTACGTGGAGCTGTTCAAGGACGTGGCCTTCCGCGTGGCGCCCTTCAGCGCGGCGGAGGCCCGGCGCATGGTGGAGGAGACGCGCGCCGGGCAGCTGCTGGTCGGCCTGCGCGGCCGCCCCCCGGCGGACCTGGACGCGGTGACTTGGGTCATCCAGCGGGTGGCGCAGATGGCGCTGGACCACCCGCAGATCGAGGAGATAGACATCAACCCGCTGATGGCCTACCCGGCCGGCCAGGGGGTGCTGGCCGTGGACGCGCGCATGGTGGTGGGTGCCGGATAATCAACCCGCCGTTCGCACCTGGGGGTCCGAACTCCTCCGCTTGCTCACCCCTCATCCGCGGAGCCAGGCGCCCCTAGGCGCCGGCTGTCCGTTCGCACCTGGGGGTGCGAACTCCCCTCTCATATCCGCAGGGCACCATCGTTCGCACCTGGGGGTCCGAACTCCTCCTCCGCTCACACCCTCTTCTCGCGGAGCGTTTAGCGCTCGCGGCGCGCCTGCCAGACCCAGCCGCGGCCGGGCGCCAACAGCGCCGCCACGAAGAAGAAAACGGTGCACACCAGCACGATGGCCGCGCCCGACGCAATGTTGACGTAATAGGAGAGGTACAGGCCGATCACCCCCGACGCAGCGCCGATCAGCGCGGCGACTGCCATCATGGGCAGCAGCCGACGGGTCAACAGGTAGGCGGTGGCGGCCGGCGTGATCAACATCCCCAGCATCAGCGCCACGCCCACGGTCTGCAGGGAGACCACGATGGTGACCGCAATCAGGACCAGCAGCAGGTAGCGCAGGCGGTCGCTGCGCAGCCGCAGCGTCTCTGCCAGGATGGGGTCGAAGGCGATCACCAGGAACTCCTTGTAGAAGGCGACGATGGTCAGGATCACCAACAACCCAAAGGCCCCGGTCAGCACGAGGTCTGTGGGCGACACCCCCAACACGTCGCCGAACAGGAAGTGCACCAGGTCCACGGTGTAGTTGCGCATGGTGGAGATCAGGGCGATGCCCAAGGCGAACATGCCCACGAAGACGATGCCGATGGCGGTGTCCTCCTTGACCTGCGTGCGCTTGCTCACTGCGCCGATGCCCAGGGCGGCCACCATGGCTGCGCCCAGCGCCCACCAGAACAGGACGTCCCGCGCGCCGCCGCTGACCAAGTAGCCCACGGCCACGCCGGGCAGGATCGAGTGGGCCAGCGCGTCGCCGAAGAAGGCCATCCCCTGCAGCACCACGTAGGTCCCCACCACTGCGCACACCACGCCCACCATGATGGCCGCGGCCATGCCGCGCAGCATGAAGCTATAGGACAGGGGCTCAACTAGCAGTTGAAAGAGGTTTGACATAGGCTCACAAGGACGGCCCGGCAGATCCACTCACGCCCCCTCTCCCTGCTCACCGATCTCCCGCCGCCCGTGGGCGTTGGGCGCAGGAACGAGGCGGCGAAGGGAGCAGTGGACGCAACTCTGAGGGGGATGGGTTGGCGCTAGGAAAAGTGTTAGCGAAGGGGGACAACGGAATAAACGCATTCCTTACGTCCGGCGGGCCTCACGACCCCTGCGGGTGATAACCTGGGTCGTGACGACTTTGGTCGTCCGAGCGCCGCAGAGCGACTGAAGTCGCCACTACGCAGAGCGACTGAAGTCGCCACTACGCAGAGCGACTGAAGTCGCCACTACGAAGGAAAGCGGCGATTTTTCAGGACACTGAAAAAAAAACATGGCAACAGCGCGGGAGTTCTTGGTCATTCTGAGCGGCTCCATCGGCTCACGACCATCCGGGCGCGCGCCCCTCACCGAATACCCGGACTGGCGCCGGCCTAGGCAAGAACGCCTAACGCTCATTCAAGACAAGATCTCTCCGGCTACCTACACAACGCGATCTCTCATCCCCACAGACGATAAACCCGCGCTCGCCGTCCACCGTTCACCGTTTACCGTCCACCGCTCACCGGTCCCCCGCGCAGCACGTGTCGCTGAGCACCAGGGTGCCGTTGGGGGTTTGCACCATATGCATGTGGCCGCCGTAAGCCTCCAACAGCTTCTGCGGAGTGAACACCTCGTGGGGCGCTCCCAGGCCGATCAAGCGGCGGTTGAGCAGCATCACCCGGTCGAAGCGCTCGGCGGCCAGGTTCAGGTCGTGGGTGGCGATCATCACGGTGACGTTGCGTTGGCGCAGGGCGGCCAGCACCTGGAAGATATCCTGCTGCGCGGGAACGTCGAGGCCGGTGAGAGGCTCGTCCATCAGCATCAGCTCCGCCTCCTGGGCCAGCGCGCGGGCGATGAACACTCGCTGCTGCTGGCCGCCGGAGAGCTCGCCGATCTGGCGGTGGGCTAGGTCGGCCATGCCCACCACCGCCAGGCTCTCGTGCACCAGGTCCCAGTCCTGGCGGCCGGGCCGGCGGAAGAGGCCCAGCTTGCCCACGCGGCCCATCATCACCACGTCGGCCACGTTCACCGGGAAGCGCCAGTCCACCTGGCTGCGCTGCGGCACGTAGGCGATGCAGATATGCCCGCCCGGCCGTGTCCCGTAGACAGTGATCTGGCCGCTGCTGGGCTCCAGCACGCCGGCGATCAGCTTGAACAAGGTGCTCTTGCCCGCGCCGTTGGGGCCGACCACCGCCATCTGCTCGCCGGCGATCAGCTCGAAGGTCAGGTCTTCCACCGCATACGCGCCGTTGTAGCGAGCAGCGACGCCGCGCATGGCCAGGATGGGCTGATCCGGCTGGTGCGGCGTCAACGGGGCAGCGAAGATGGGCGGGCGGCGTAGGGTTTGCATGATCATTTCTTGTAGCGCAACTCGTGCCGAGTTGCGCTACAATATGGCACTACGGCTTCAGCGCCTTGACGATGGCCTCGACGTTGTAGCGCATCATCTTCTCGTAGCTGTCGGCCGCGCCGCCCGGCTCGGTGAGGGAGTGGGTGTACAGGAAGACGACCTGCGTGCCGGTGTCCCTGGCCACCCGCTCCGCCAGCGCGGTGTTGGACGCAGCGCTGACGAACACCGCCTTGACACCCAAGGCCCGGATGGCGTCCTCCAGCTGCGCCATCTCCTGGGCCGAGGGCGCGCTCAGGGTGCTAAAGCCGGGGATCACCGCGCCCACGGTCTCGAAGCCGTAGCGGCGGGCGAAGTAGCGGAAGGAGTCGTGGTCCACCACCAGCTTGCGCTGCTCCGCCGGGACCTGCGCCACCTGTTCCTGGATCCAGGCGTCCAGGGCCTGCAGGGTCTGGTCGTAGCGCTGGGCGTTGGCCCGGTAGGCGGCAGCGTTGGCGGGGTCGAGCTCGCTCAGCGCGGCGGCGATGTTGCGGGCCCACACGCGCACGTTGTTGGGGTCCAACCACACGTGGGGGTCAACGCCGCCGTGGTCGTGCTCCTCTGCTTCGGACCCGTGCTGCTCGCCCTTCTCAGCGTGGGCCTCGCCTTCGCCTTCGTGCGCGTGCTCCTCGCCCTCGTGCTCGTGCTCGTGGCCCTCCATGGCCTCGATGCCGTTGGAGACGACCACCACCTGCGCCTGGCGGCCGGCGTTTTCGATCAACTTGTCCAGGAAGCCCTCAAGCCCCAGGCCGTTGACGAACACCACCTCCGCCTTGGCGATCTTGGCAGCGTCCTGGGGGGTGGGCTGGTAGCTGTGCGGGTCCACGGCCAGGGGCAGCAGCACGGTGAGGTCCACCGCGTCGCCGGCCACCTGCCGCACCACGTCGCCGATGAGGCTGGTGGTAGCCACCACCCGCAGCTTCTCTCCGCCGGGCGACTGGGCCGGCGCGCAGGCAGCCAGGCTCACCAGCCACGCAATTAGCGCAATCAAACGGAGGGTCCAACCGATCCGCACGGGTTTTCCTCCGCTCAGTCGTGACAGCGCTCGCACACACCGTAGAACTCCAGCAGGTGGCCGCGGATTTGGAAGTTCAAGCGCTGCGCCAGCTCCTGCTCCAGCTCGCCCACGGTGCACTCCTCGAACTCGATCACCGAGCCGCACTCGAAGCAGATCAGGTGGTGGTGTCCCCCCTCGGCCAGAGTCAAGCACATGCCGCGCGCGCCGAGGAAGATGGGGCGCACCACGCCCAAGTTGATCAGCAGCTCGATGGTGCGATAGACCGTGGCCCGGCCCAGGCTGGGGTAGATGGCCTGGGCGCGCGCCAGCACCTCGGCCGGTGTCAGGTGCTCGCGGCTCTCCTCCAGCACCTGCAGCACCGCCTGCCGCGGCGGGGTCAGCTTGAAGCCGGCCGATTGAACGCGTTTGGCCATGGGTTGCATCATGGGCAGCTCCGCCGAGAGTGATACTGGTTCTCATTGAGACCGTGTTTCATTATAGGCAGATAGCTGCCTCTGTCAAACTGCGGTGATATGCCTGATGCCCTGGCGTAGGCGGCGGACAGGCTGCGAGTTGTCTACCACTCCGGCGACCGAGCCGTGCGAATGTGCTCCGGCGTGTAGGGCAACAAAGCCATGTAACGCGCCCGCTTGACAGCACGGGCGAGCCCTCGCTGCGCCTCGGCGCTGAGGCCGGTCTTGCGGCGAGGCTTAATGGGTCATGTTTGCCTCTTACGATCGGTCAAGCCTTGTTTAGATGAGACAAAATCTCAGTGAGAACAAGTCTCGATTATAACCAAGGAAGAGAGACTGTCAAGTTCGGTCAGGCGGCCGGCGAGATCGGGACGGCAAGGAAGCCGGTTGAGGACCGGTCGCGGCCGACGCTGCGGCTCAGCGATTGCACCCTCCGCGCAGTCCACAGGCCCTGGCGCTGGAAGGGCCTAGCCCCAAAAAGCCAGCCCCTTCGGGCCATTCAGGCGCGAAGGGGCTGGTCACGAAGCAAGCGCTTCAGCCTGCACCGGGGCTATTTCCCGCCCTTGTGGCAGCACGCCGCGCCGTGGGGATAGAGCGGGATCAGGTTGTCGTCGGCCAGCTCATAGGTATGCGGCATCTCGACCACGAAGGCGCACGAGCCCTTCTGGCCACAGCTGCCACATTCGGTGCTGACCACGCTTTCCTTGAGCTTGCCTTTGCGCACCCAATACTGCACCATGCTCTCGAGGCGCTCGACGGAGATGCCGAGCTCTCGAGCCACCTGCGACAGCGAGAGGGGCGCGGTGGCGGTCTCGAAGATCGTCAACACCTGGCGCAAGGTGCTTTGCTGCATGACATGCTCCTTACCGAGGGCCGATCTCACCTCGAGCCTGCAGCCGCTAGACGAACAGCCTGCCGACCTGGAAGACCAGGACGGCTGCCAGCCAGGCCAAGGACAAGGTGAAGCCCACCTGGGCCCACATCCAGCGCGAGCCGAACTCGTGGCGCATGGCCGCGGTGGCCGACATGCAGGGCACGTAGAGCAGCACGAACACGGTGAAGGCTACGGCCGCCACCTTGCCCGCCTGGGCCGACCCCGCAGTGGCGTTGAACGAAGCGACCAGGGCGGTCTGGAGGGCGGTCAGGCTCTCCTCTTCCTCTGCCTCGCCGAAGAAGCTCACCTCAGGGACCTCCAGGCCCGGTATCAGGTTGACGGTCCGGGGTACGATGTTGATGGCCTCCTGCACCGTAAGCGCCAAGGCACGGACGAAACCGACCACGGAGCCGATGGCGTCGTCCACAAAGGACGCTGCGCTCTCGGCCTCCCCACCCTCTTCGGTCGCTTCCTCCGCGCCCACGTAGATCTGGTTCATGGTGGCGACCACCACCTCCTTGGCCAGGAAGCCGGTGATCAGCGAGCCCGCGGCCTGCCAATTGCCAAAGCCGGCCGGTTGAAAGACCGGCGCTGCGGCGCCGCTGATGAGGCCAAAGACGCTGTCCTCCGGCGCCACATCGTTGAAGGAGCCCTTGCCGGGAGAGGCCGGTATCGCCATCAGCAGCCAGAGCACCACGGAGACGGTGAAGATGATCGTGCCGGCCTTGACCAGAAAGCTTCGGGTGCGCGCCCAGGTGGAGCGCCAAACATCGCGCGGCCGCGGGATGCGGTACGGGGGCAGCTCCATCACGAAGGGCGTCGGCGGCTTGCCTTTGTAGACCGTGCGCTTGAAGGCGAAGGCCGTGGCCAGCGCCACGACAATACCCAGCAAGTACATGGCAAAGACCAGGTTGCCCGAGGCCGCGCCGAAGAAGGCCGTGCCCACCAGCACATAAACGGGCAGCCGCGCCCCACAGCTCATAAAGGTCGCCAGAAAGCCGGTCAGCTTGCGGTCGCGCTCGTTCTCCAGCGTGCGCGTGGCGTACACCGCCGGCACTGTGCAGCCGAAGCCGACGATCATGGGCAGGAAGCTCTTGCCGTGCAGCCCCATCCAGCGCATGACCCGGTCCATAACGAAGGCCCCGCGCGCCATGTAGCCCGAGTCCTCCAGGACGGCCAGCGCCATGTACAGAAAGATCAGCACCGGCACGAACACCAACACGCCGCCGACGCCGACGATGACGCCATCGGTGACCAGAGCAGCCAGCCAGGTCTCGCCCAGCCCTACAGCCGTCAGCAACGCTGTAGCCCAGCCGTAAAGCGTCTCGTTGACGAACCCGTCCACCCAGTCCAGCAACGGGGCGCTGACGTTGGCCGTGATCTGGAAGACGACCCACATGGCCAGCAGAAAAATGGGCAGCCCCCAGACGCGATGCGTGACGACCCGGTCTATCTTGTCGGAGGTGGTGACCACGGCCTGGGAAGGCCGCGCCAGCACTGCATCGGCGAGATCGCCGATGAAAGTATACCGCTGGTCCGCGATCAGCGTCTCGGCGTCCTCGCCCGTGGCGGCTTCGACGCGCTCCCGCGCCCTCCTTGCGGCCTCCAACAACTCCGTTGCTCCCTGCAGCTCCAACACGCTCAGCACTGCGCTGTCCGCCTCCAGCAGCTTCATCGCCAGCCATCGAGGACGGTACTCTCCGCTTAGCTGCTTGTCCGCGCGAATCTGCGCCTCCAAAGCGTCCATCTCCGCGCCCAACACGCCCCGGAAGCGATACGGCAGAGAGGGCTGTACGGGATGATCGGTAGCCTGCCGGATGGCCTCCTTGAGCCGATCTAGACCCAGGCTGCGGTTGCCGACCGTCTCCACCACCGGAACGCCGCCCAGGAGCTCCGACAGCCGCTTTCCGTTGATCTTCAGGCCTCGGCTGGCGGCGATGTCTACCATGTTCAGGGCGATAATCACCGGCACCTGCATCTCCACCAGCTGAGCCACCAGGTACAGATTGCGCTCCAGGTTGGAGGCGTCAATCACCGCCACCACGGCCGTCGGATGTTCGTTGAGGATGTAATCGCGCGCGATGATCTCCTCGATGGAGTACGCAGTGAGGCTATAGGTGCCGGGCAGGTCCACGACCAGGATGTCCCGATCGTTGAGGCGAAGACGCCCCTCCTTCTTTTCCACCGTCTTGCCCGGCCAGTTGCCCACGTGCTGATGCGAGCCGGTCAAAGCGTTGAAGATGGAGCTCTTGCCAACGTTGGGGTTTCCGGCAAGGGCAACTGTGATGGGCATAGAGCACTCCTTCTAACCGTTGTCAGCGGCGACAGCCATCACCAAGAGGTGGTGGGCCATGCCGCGGCCCAGAGCAAGCCGACCGTCCTCCTTGACGGCGAGGATCATCGGACCGCTCATGTCGTTTTGCACCACCCGAACCACAGCCCCTCGGTTTAGGCCCAGGTCGAACAACCGTTGTCGCACGGAGCCGACGCCGTTGACCTGCAGGATAGTCACGGTCTGTCCGGAGGCCGCCAGGCTCAGCGGCATCGCCTGCGGGTACAAGTCCGTCTCGATAGGCATGGCGACGATCCTCAATCCGACACTTCGATCAACCGCGCTTCAGATTTGCGCAGGGTAAGCAGATAGCCGCGTACCCGATATTCCACAGGATCGCCCAGGGGCGATGCCTTCAACACGGTGACGGTCGTGCCCGCCGTGAGGCCCATGTCCATCAGGCGGCGACGCAACGCGCCGTCGCCGCTCACCTTGCGCACCTGAGCAGACTGGCCGGGCAGCAACTGATCCAGGGTTTTCGTTCTCGTCACTTGGGTCACAAGCCCTCCTTGGTTCACGTGAAAACGCCTGGCAGGCGAAGCAATCCACAGCTTTTGCCAGGGGCCATGGGCGATGATCGGAGGAGGCCAGCGCAGCGTTGCAAACCTTGCGGTTACGGCTAGGGCTGGACCGGACGCAGGTGGAGGGGAGGGGAAGGGAAGAAGGGCCGTTCAAACCTCGATCTGGGCGGCGATCTCGTGGGTCACGTAAACGTAGTCGTCGGACACTTCCAGCAGCATCGAGCCATTGGCAGCTCCGGCGACCACCTTGACCAAAGCGCCAGGCGCGACACCCTGAGCCCGCAAGAACTCCTTGACGGTCTCATCGGTGTAGACCCCCGTGATTCGGGCCTCTTGGCCAGCTATCAAGGTCGTCAGGCGGCGGCGAGGCTGGCGGACCTCCTCACCGGGCTCCGGTGGGATCGGCTCGCGCTGGGGGCTCATGGTGGGATTGCCCAAAAACTCGGCCAGTCGTCTGGACAACAGACCGGGGGTGACGTGCTCCAATCGGCAGGCCATCTCTTCGGCCTCTTTGGGCTCGATATGGAGCTTCTCCACCAAAAAGACCTCCCACAGCCGGCGGTTGCGCAGGATCCGCAAAGCGACCTTCTCGCCCTGGGCCGTCAGACTGACACCTTTGTACGGTTGGTAGATCACCAGGCCCTCGCTGGCCAGCCGTCGGCACATTTGGTTTGCCGACACCGGCGACACAGAGAGCTGATCGGCCAGGGTTGAGATCGGGACCTGGGCATTGCCGTCCTGCAGCAACGCAATCCGCAGGAGGTACATTTCGGTGCTCTCGCTCATGTTATGACCTACCCAAAAATTATTGCCGCAGATGTTTAGCCTTGCCTAATTATAGACAAGCTGCGTTTTGCGTCAAATTTCACCCTCCCCTTGTGGGGCAGGGGCCACGCGTCGGCCACGACTTAACGACACCGCGAGCAGGCCCTGAGCGGTGGCCTACCAACCGTCCAAGGCGGCCAACGGTCAGGACGGACGGCGCGGGATCGGCTTGACGCAGCGGTGGTCCAAGGCTATAATCCCAAGCCCATGCCGACGCCGTTGCTCTTAGAGCGCTTCCAGACCTTCGTCACCATCTTCCTGGGCATCTTCATCGAGGCGGTGCCCTTTCTGCTGGCCGGCTCCCTGGTCTCCGGCTTCATCGAGGTGTTTGTGAGCCGGGAGGCGGTGCTGCGCCTGGCGCCGCGGCGGGCAGCGCTGGCGGCCCTGGCCGGCGCGTCGCTGGGCATGGTCTTCCCGGTGTGCGAGTGCGGTGTGGTGCCGGTGACCCGGCGGCTGTACCGAAAGGGCATGCCCATCCCCCTGGGGATCGCCTTCCTGCTCGCAGCCCCCGTGATCAACCCCGTAGTGATCCTGAGCACCTACGCGGCCTTTGGCTGGGGGCCGATCCTGTGGGGCCGGGTGGCCTTCACGTTTCTGATCGCCTTTGCCGTGGGCCTGCTGTTCCGCTGGGCTACGCCCCAGGAGACCTTCGCTGCGACGTTGGCCCTGCAGCCCACTGCCGAACCACTGCCTCCGCGGCGCTTGGCCTTGGGCATCGTGGCCGGGCCGGCGGTGGACCTGCGGGCAGGGGCCTCGCGCGCGCTGGTGGCCGCCGGCGACGACTTCCTGGACATGGCCCGCTACCTGGTGGTCGGCAGCCTGCTGGCCGCGGGTATGCAGACGGTGGTGCCGCAGTCGGCGCTGTTGGCCATCGGCGCGGGGCCGGTGACGTCAGTGGTGGCCATGATGCTGCTGGCCTTCGTGCTGTCCATCTGCTCCACGGTGGACGCGTTTGTGGCCCTGGCCTTTGTCGGCACGTTCACGCCGGCCTCGATCCTGGCGTTCCTGGTCTTTGGGCCGATGGTGGACATCAAGAGCACGGCCATGTTCCTGGGCGTCTTCCAGCGGCGCAAGGTGCTCTACCTGGTGCTGCTGCCGGCCAGCATGGTGCTGTTGCTGGGCGTGTTTCTGAACTTGAACGTGGGCCTGTGATGGGCTGCCTTACCACGAGGGCACAGGGACACCAAGGGATGCAGAGATGGCATATGGCCTGAAGGGCTTGGTGATGCTGGCGTTGGCCTACTTCCTGTTCAGCCGCATCACCAACGGCACCCTGTTCTTCTACATCAACAACCGCTTCGCCTGGCTGACCTTCCTGGCGGTGATCGGCTTTTTCGCGGTGGCCTTGGGCTACCTGGCCCAGGCGCGGCTGGTGCGGCAGATGCTGGAGGGCGGCCATGGCCGGCGCCTGGGGGCGCCTGGCTCCCCGGACGGGGAGGGCCGCGCCGGCGAGAGCAGCTCGCACGCCCACGGACAGATGGCTGCGGCCACCGAGGACCGGCGCCTGGGGGCGCCTAGCTCCCCAGACGAGGAGGGCCGCGACCACGAAGAGGCCGACCATGACCACGAATACGACCACGGCCACAGCCACCGCTTGAGCCGCGTCGGCCTGGCGTTGGTGCTGTTGCCGGTGGTGCTGGGGCTGCTGGTGCCGGCTCGGCCGCTGGGCGCGGGGGCCGTGGGCAACCGCGAGGTGAGCGTGGGCCGGCTAAGCACCGCTGCCGCCCCGCGCGCCGGCCAGGTGGCCTCCCCCGCGCGCGCGAAGAACCTGTTGGACTGGCTGATGGCCTTCGACCAGGCCCAGGACCCGGCCGCGTTCGACGGCCAGCCGGCCAACCTGCTGGGGTTCGTCTACCGGGACAGCCGCTTCGGCGACGATAGCTTCCTGCTTAGCCGCTTCGTGGTGAGCTGCTGCGTGGCCGACGCCACCCCTATCGGCCTGGTGGTGCGCACCCCCAACGCGTCGCAGCTGGCCCTGGACCAGTGGGTGCAGGTGAGCGGGCACTTCCAGGCCGGCGAGTTCGACGGCCATCCCATGCCCATCCTGGTGGCCGACGTCATCACCCCCACCGTGGCGCCGAACCAGCCGTACCTGTTTCCGTGAGTTCGTCGGCATCGCTGAGTGTGCGGAAAGGGCTGAGGATTGAGGGGAGCGGGGAGCATGCACCACCTAAGCTTAGCTTAATTCGGGAGTTGGCTACCTTGCGCCCGGCAACAACTTGCGGCATAATCCTTCGGGGATTTCGTCCCCGCCGCTCACGCCGGCCGGCTCAGCCGGGAGAGGAGGCCTTATGGCCACTCGGACTGTTTCATACGGCAAGTGTTTCCTCTGCGGCGCCAAGGTGGCCAAGAACGCCGCCAGCCGCCACCTGGCCAAGTGCCTCCCTGCGCACGACAGCCCAGGAGGCAAGACGGCCCACCTCTTCCACCTGAGGGTCGAGGGTGCCTACGCCCCAGGGTACTGGATGCACATCGAGATTCCTGCCAGCGCCACCCTGAACGACCTCGACAGTTTTCTGCGCAGCATCTGGCTGGAGTGCTGTGGCCACCTGAGCGCCTTCACCATCCACGGCGTCGTCTACGAGCGGAACACCGGCATGGTTGACGCCATGTGGAAGGACATCTTCGGCCCGGGCGGCCGCGTTTCGAGCATGCGCAAGAAGCTCTTCGACGTGCTAAGGCCCGGCGACGTCTTCTCCCACGAGTACGACTACGGCACCACCACGGAGCTGACCCTGAAGGTCGTCGGCGAACGGGAGGGCCCGGTGCCCAAGGACAAGGTGCGCTTGCTGGTGCGCAACTACGCGCCGGACATTCGGTGCATCGAGTGCGACCAACGGGCCGAGTGGTTATACGTGCACGACTACCCCTTCAAACCTTACTGCGCCGTGCACGCCGAGACGATGGACGATGCTGTCTTGCTGCCTGTCGTCAACTCCCCGCGCGTCGGCGACTGCGGCTACGACGGCCCGGCCGACGAGGCGCTGTGGTTCGAGGAGACGGTCCCGGCCGCGGCCTGACCGAACGCCTCTCACCACCAAGACACCGAGGTGCACCCAGCGATCTGGTGGTCCGTCGAAGGCGCTTCGCTGCGCCCCCTTCGTGCCTTGGTGTCTCGGTAGCAACAACTGCCTGGCCAAACTATGACGCTGCCACTCTGACGACCCTGGAGAGAACCTATGGCTCCTACCCCTTCCACCATGGTGCCCCTAGGCACCCCAGCGCCTGACTTCACCCTGCCCGACACGGTCTCCGGGCGCACCATGAGCCTGTCCGAGCTGCGCTCCGACAAGGCCACGGTGATCATGTTCATCTGCAACCACTGCCCCTTCGTCAAGCACGTGCAACACGAGCTGGCGCAGCTGGCCAAGGACTATCGGCCCAGGGGCGTGTCCTTCATCGCCATCAACTCCAACGACATCGAGGCCTACCCCGAGGACGCGCCCGACAAGATGAAGGCCGTGGCCGAGGCCGTGGGCTACACCTTCCCCTACCTCTTCGACGAGACGCAGGAGGTGGCCCGCGCCTACCGGGCCGCGTGCACTCCCGACATCTTCATCTACGACGGCGACCTGAAGCTGGCCTACCGCGGGCAGCTGGACGACTCCCGGCCCGGCAATGGCATCCCCGTCACCGGCCGCGACGTCCGCCGCGCCCTGGACGCGCTGCTGGCGGGCCAGCCGGTGGACCCCAACCAACGGCCCAGCCTCGGCTGCAACATCAAGTGGAAGAGCTGAGCCCGCAGCCCCGCCGGCGGCTCCGGCTGACGCGCTTCGACCGCCTGGCCTGGCTGACCTTGTCGCTCCTGTGGGCCGCGACAGCCGTTGTCGTAGCGCGCGGGGACCAGGTGGGCATCCGGGTGGTGGCCGTCAGCCCGGCCGACGGCGCCGAGGGGGTCTCTACCATGGCGCCGGTGCAGGTCACCTTCAGCCAGCCCATCCTGCTCACCGGCGCCCTGCGCTCCTTGGTGCTGGACCCGCCGGCCGGCGGCACGGCCCAATGGCGTGGGGATACCCTCGTCTTCTACCCCGGCGAGCCGCTGCAGCCTGACACCTTGTACACCGCCACGGTGCCCGCCGGCCTACAGGGTGAGCAGGGAGGCACGGTGCGCCGCCCCTTCCGTTGGCAGTTCCGCACCGGCCACCCGCGCGTCCTCTTCATGGCTCCCGACGCCCAAGACCGCTACCAGATCTTCCTGCTGGACCCCACCCAGCCCGACCCGCGGCCGACGCAGCTCACCGCGGCTGAGGCCGGCGTGTGGGACTACGCAGCCTCGCCCGACGGCAGCCGGGTGGCCTTCGCTGCCGTGCGCGACGACGGCGGCAGCGACCTGTGGACGGTCGAGCCGGACACAGCAGCCGCGGCCGCCGCGCCGCAGCAGGTGCTGGCCTGTGCCGATGCGTTCTGCAGCGGCCCCGCCTGGCACCCCGATGGCCGGCGGCTGGTCTACGAGCGCCGCGCCCTGCTCAACGCCGACGGCGCCCAAGGCCCCCCGCGGCTGTGGTGGCTGGACCTGGCCAGCGGCGAGACCGTGCCCGTGTTCGACGACAGCCAGTGGCTGGGCTTCGGCGCGTCCCTCTCGGCCGACGGCCGCTGGCTGAGCCACGTGGCGCCCGACAAACAGGCCATCTACCTCTACAACCTGGAGGACGGCCGCAGCTTGGAGATCCCCACCCAGATGAACGAGCCGGGGGTGTGGAGCCCGCAGAGCCCTCTGCTGCTCCTGGTGGACATGGTGGCCGGCGACCGGGGCTACGCCTCCCACATCCTGCGGGTGAACGCCGAGAGCGGACAGGTGGTGGACCTGAGCGACCCTGCGACCTTGGGGGACGCCTCGCCGGCCTGGTCGCCCGACGGCCGGGAGATCGCCTTCACCCGCCGCACCGCGCAGAACCCCATCGGTGGCCAGGTGCGCACCATGTCGGCCGCAGGCGGCGAGGGCCGCGTGCTCTACGAGTCCACCGACTACCACCACGGCGGGCTGAGCTGGTCGCCCGACGGCCGCAGCCTGCTGATGCAGCGCACCGTGCTGCGCCAAGTGAGCTCCCCCGAGGTGTGGCAGATGGACCGGGACGGCGGAAACCTGCGGCAGCTCTCCCCTGCCGGCGCCTGGCCCCGCTGGCTGCCGTAGCGTCGAAGCCCTTCCAGACTGGCCCAGTCGGCGAGACTGGGCCAGTCTTCGCCTCAGCGCCAGCACGTCAGGCAGAAAGGCCGGGGTGGTAACTTCCAGACAGGCCCAGTCGGCGAGACTGGGCCTGTCTTCGTCCGCTTAATCGCGGATCAGCGCCAGCACCTCGGGCAGCAAGGCCTGCGTGGTGGCCATGGCCTCGCCCGCGTAGATGGTGGGGTTGCCCTGCCAGTCGCCGAAGTAGCCGCCCGCCTCGGCCAGGATTGGGGGGAAGGGCGCGCAGTCCCACACGTTCATGACGGGGTCCAGCATGATCTCCGCCCGGCCGGTGGCCACCAGGGCGTAGCCGTAGGCGTCCCCCCAGCCCGCACGGACGTAGCACGCCCGCGCCAGCCGCTCCCAGGCCCCTGCGCGGCCGTAGGCCACGAAGCCACCCACGTCGCCGCAGGTCACGTAGGCCCGCGCCAGGGACGTGGCTGGGGAGACGCGCGCCCGCCGGCCGTTCCACCAGCACCCCAGTCCTCTAGCCGCGTACACCATCTCGTCCAGCGCCGGAAAGTAGGCCACGCCCACGTCCACCTGCCCCTCGATCTCCAGGGCCAACAGCACACCGTAGAGGGGCACCCCGCGGATGAAGGCCTTGGTGCCGTCAATGGGGTCAACGAACCAGCGCAAGGCCGGGCCAACGGCCTCCGTTGCGCCCATCTCCTCGCCGACGATCGCGTGGCCGGGGTAGCGCTCCTCGATGCGCTGGCGGATCAGCTCCTCCGCTGCCCGGTCCGCTGCGGTCACCGGGCTGTCGTCCCCCTTGAAGTCGGGGCGCACGCCTGCGTTGAAGTAGCCCAGGGTCAGCCGACCGGCCAGGTAGGCGGTCTCCGTGGCGAAGTCCAAGAAGTCCTGCAGCGAGCGGTGGCGGTCTATCATTGTTGCACCTCGTCGGCGTCAGCGCGGTCCATCGGAGTCCCGCAGGTGCTCCACCAGGGCCACATAGGTGGCCAGGATGGCCTGCGCTTGCTCCTCCGACTCGGCCTCGGCCGTCACGTGGAAGAGGGGCCGGTCGGGGTCGGGCCGGACCAGCACCCACTCCGCCTCGCTCAAGAAGGCCTTGACGCCGTCAATCACCTGAGTTTGCGGGCCGTCGAAGGCGCGATGGAGATGGCGCATGACGCTGCCCTTGAGATCCCACGGGCACTCGACAGTGGTCGAGGCCACGTGAAAGGCGGGCAGCTCCTCAAGAACCTCGGACAGCCGAGCGCCGTGGCGGGCCAGGTGTTGCAGCAGCCGCGCCGAGGCCATCATCGCGTCGGCCACCGGCAGGAAGTCGGGGAAGATGAACGCGCCGGTGCCGTCGGAGGCCAACACCACGCCCGCGCCGCTGGCCGTCTGCATCAGAGAGGCCAGGTCAACGGGGGTGCGCAGGATGCTGCCGCCGTAGCGCCGGGCGACGCGCTCGAAGGCCGACGTCTGGTTCACCGGCACGGCCACGGTGCGGCCCGGCGCATCCCGCAGCACCAGGTCGGCCATGGCCAGGCAGGCCAAAGGCTCCGGCACCACGTTGCCCTGGTCGTCGGCCAGATACAGCCGTTCGCCTCCCACATCCAGCCGGATGCCCAGGTCGCAGTCCAGGGCCTTGACGATGGTGGCCAGCTGCTGGCGCTGCTGCACGAAGGCCTCGTGGCTGACGGAGAGGTACTTGGAGTCCACCCGCGCGCCCAGAGGAATGGTGTTCACGCCCATCTGCTCCAGGATGTCGGGCAGGACCTGAGAGGTGGAGGCATAGGCGTAGTCCACTACGGCGCGGAGGCCGCCGCGGCGCACTGCGTCGGTGTCCACCGCCTGCAGGAAGTGGCGGGTGTAGGTGGGGACGGCGTCCAGGGCGTACTCGATGTGGCCGATATCGTCCACGAAGGCGCGGCGGAAGTCCTCGCGGAAGAAGATGCGCTCGATGTGGCGCTCCTCCGCCTTGCTCAGGTTCATGCCGTCGGCGCCGAAGAAGCGGATGTCCACCACCCGCGGGTCGAAGGGCGAGATGCGCACGTGGACGCCGCCGGCGGCCTGGGTCTTGCGGGTGTAAAGCCGCGCCACCGGGATGGGCACGCTCTGCAGGTCTTTCACGTTGAGGCCGGCCGAGGGCAGGCCGGACACCAGCGCGCGCTTGATCATGCGCGAGCCGGGATGGGTGTCGCGGTTGATGGTGACGTCGGCGTTGCGGGGCAGCGACGCGCCGAAGGCCGCGCCCAGCCGCGCGGCGAACTCCGGCGTCACGTCCACGTTCACCACGCCGGTGACGCCGTAGCGGCCGAAGAGCACGCGGCGTCCCTGGGAGCCCCAGATGATGCTGGTGCGCACCATGGCGCCCCGGTCCACCTCCTTGCCCGGCCAGATCTTCACCTCCGGCTGGATCACCGCCGCCTCGCCGATGACGCTCCCCTCGCCGATGACGCTGCCCTCGTAGACCTGGGTCTTGGCCTTGAGGCTGCACTGGCGGCTGACGATGGCGCCGTGGAGCCGGGCGCCCTCGCCGATGTAGCAGTTGCGCCAGATGATGCTGCGCTCGATCTGCGCCCTGCTGTCCACGATGGTGTAGTCCCGCACCACGCTCGGCCCGCGAATCACCACGCCGCCCTTGATCTTCACCTCCCGGCCTAGGTAGATCGGCCCCAGGAGCTGAGCATCGGGAGCGATCTCCACCCCATCGTCCACGTAGACCTCGCCGCCGATGTGGCGGCCCAGCTTCTCCGTGGGAAACACCTTGCCGCTCAGCACGTCCGCCGTGGCGCGACGGTACTCGGAGAAGCTACCCACGTCGCACCAGTAGCCGGAGGCGACGTAGCCGTAGAGGGCGGCGCCCTTGCGCAGCAGCTGTGGGAAGACCTGGGTGCTCCAGTCGTAGGGCTGCCCCTCGGGGATCAGGTCCAGCACCTCCGGCTCCATGAAGTAGATGCCGGTGTTGACGGTGTCGGAGGCCAGCTCCCCCCAGGTGGGCTTCTCCTGAAAACGGGTGACGCGACCCGCTGCGTCGGTGACCACCACGCCGTAGTCCAACGGGTCGGTCACGCGATGCAGCACGATGGTGGCCAGGGCCCGGCGCTCACGATGGAAGGCCATGATCGCCCGCAGGTCGAAGTTGGTCACCGCGTCGCCGCTGATCACCAGAAAGGGGCGGTCCAGGTAGCGCCGGGCGTTGCGCACGCCGCCGGCCGTGCCCAGCGGCGTCTCCTCCACCACGTAGCGGATGCGCAGGCCATAGGCGCTACCGTCGCCGAAGAAGTCCTCGATGGCGCTGGCCATGTACTGGAGGGTGATGACCACGTCCTTGAACCCGTGCTGGCGCAACAGGTCCAGGGTGTGTCCCAGCACCGTCTTGTTGGCGATGGGCAGCATGGGCTTGGGCCGCCCGATGGTCAGCGGGCGCAGCCGCGAGCCCTCGCCTCCAGCCATGACCACTGCCTGCATAGCGCGCTCCTTCTGGCGCCCGCGCGCGTCACCGCGGCGTCAGCAGACCGTCGCCCATAGCCAGCCGCTCGGTCGGCCGGATCAGGCCACGGTCAATCAGGTAGTTGATGATGATCTGGGCGTTCTCCTCTGGGGTGTGGTGCACGGTGTCCAGCTCGATCTCTGGGTTCTCCGGCGGCTCGTAGGGGTCGTCAATGCCGGTGAAGCCGGTGATCTCCCCGCGGCGGGCCTTGGCGTACATGCCCTTGTAGTCCCGCTGCTCGCACACCTCCAGCGGAGTGTTGACGTACACTTCGACGAAGTGGTCGCTGCCTACCATGGCGCGCACGTCGTTGCGGGTGGCGCGGTAGGGGCTGACGGCCGCGCACACCACGGTGCCGCCGTGGCGGACGATCTCGGCGGCCACGAAGCCGATGCGGCGGATGTTGATGTCGCGGTCCTCCTTGCTGAAGCCCAGCCCCTTGGACAGGTGCGTGCGCACCACGTCGCCGTCCAACACCGTCACTTGCCGGCCGTGCTGCAGCAGTAGATGGGTGAGCACCTCGGCGGTGGTGGACTTGCCGGCGCCGCTGAGGCCGGTGAACCAGATGCAGACGCCCTGCTTGTGCCGTGGAGGGTAGCTCTCGGAGAGGATCTCGGCCACCTCCGGCCGGGTGAACCACTCGGGCAGCTTGCGGCCGTTGTTCAGGTACATCTCCCGCACCTCGGTGCCGGAGATGTCCGCCGTGCGCACGTTGGGCGGCACCTTGGTGATGTCCTCGTAGCGGTCCTCGTCGGGCAGGTAGACCAGTTGGCGGAAGGGGATCATCTTGACGCCCAGCTCATCGCTGTAGCGGGCCACCAGCTCCTGCGCGTCGTAGGGGCCGTAGAAGGGCTTGCCGGTGGAGTCCTTGCCGGGGCCGGCGTGGTCGCGGCCGACGATCAGGTGGTTGGCGCCGTAGTTGCGCCGGATCACTGCGTGCCACAGGGCCTCGCGCGGGCCGGCCAGGCGCATGGCCAAGGGCAACAGGGCCAGCAGGATGCGGTCGGGCGCGTAGTAGCGGCCGGCCAGGGCCATGTAGGTGCGCACGCGGGTGTAGTGGTCCACATCGCCCGGCTTGGTCATGCCAACGACAGGGTGGAGCAGCAGGACGCCGTCCACCTCCTCGGTGGCGCGCTTGGTGAGCTCCTCGTGCACCCGATGCAGCGGGTTGCGCGTTTGAAAGGCAACGACGTTCCGCCGCCCCATCTGGGCCAGGCGGGCGCGGGTCTGGGCCGGGGTGAGGCGCAGCTCGCGGAAGTCGTAGTGGCGCGGGACCTGCAGCACCTGCAGCCGGCCGGAGATGTTCAGCTTGCCCCAGCGGTGCATCTCGGCCACCAGGGGATGGCGCAGGTCCTGGGTGCCGAAGACCTTCTGGGCGACCTCGGCGAGGTCCCAGGGGTAGATCTCCTCGATGGTCATCACCGCCAACAGCTCGTTCTTGGCGTTGCGCAGCGCGATGTCGGCGTCCAGGCGAATGGCCGGCGAGGGGTCCACCGGCAGGGTGACAGGGATGGGGAAGATGTGGCCGCTGGTCAGGCGCATCTCGTCAAGCACCCGTTGGTAGTCGGCCTGCCCCATGAAGCGGTCGAGGGGGGAGAAGCCGCCCACGGCCAGCAGCTCCAGGTCGCACACCACACGGTCGGACACCTGCAGGGAGGGAAGGGCGCTGGCGTGGGCCTTTAGGTCCTCGCGCGCCTCAGCGGGCACCAGCAGATCCACCAGCTTGCCCCCGTAGGGGGGGATGAGCAGAGGGGGATAGGTCATGACGACGAAAAACGAAGCCTTTCTTCGTTGGGGTCTGGCAAACAGGAGCCTGGGCCGCTGACGACCCAGGCTGCAACACAGCCATTCTAACCGTGCGCGCTGGCCGTGTCAAAAAAGAGGGGCCGCAGGCTTCGGCGGGCTCAGCCCGCGGGCTCGGCGATGTGCAGCACGATGTGGCTCTCGCCGCCCTCGAAGCGATGCTCGCTGCGAAAGGGCAAGGCGGCAGCCAGCCGAAGCGCCTGCCGGTTGTCGGGCTGCACCCACGCCGCAAGGCGCTTGATGCCCAAGGTGCGGGCCACCTCCACCGCCTGCATCACCAGGCGGCGACCAATCCCCAGGCGCTGCCAATCGTCGCGCACCACCACAGCGATCTCTGCCTCCTCCTCGCCCGGCTGCCGGGCGAAGCGCACTACGGCAATGGCCGCCTCCCGCTCCCCTTCCTGAGCCAGCCCCACCAGCGCCACATGGTTTTCCCGGTCCACCGCCAGATAGGGCGGGATCCTGGCCCACAGCTCCTCGTCCGACCGAAACTCCACCGGCACGTGAAAGCGGTGGTAGCGGCTCTCCGGCGACAGGCGCTTGACCAGGTCCACCAGCAGCTCGCCGTCGTCCGGAGTGAGGAAACGCACGCGCACAGGCCCGCGAGGCGTCTCCAGAGGGGTCAACAACGCCTCAAGAGAGGAGGGCATGGGGGTAAAGGGCCTTCAGCGGCGGGCCAACTCGAGGCCGGCCATCAGGGCTGCGCCCACGGCGCCGGCCCGGTCGCCGAGGGTGGCGGGCACGATGCGGACCCGCTCGGCATCCTTCTTGGCCAGGAAATCGGCCCGGGCCGCGGCGGCCACGGGCTCGATGAACCCCTGTCCCAGCGACTCCACCACGCCGCCGCCCAGCACGATCATCTCCGGATCCAGGATGTTGACCAGGTTAGCGATGCCCATGGCCAGGAAGCGTTGCACCCGGCCGATCACCTCCTCCATCAGGGGATCCCTCTGCTCCAGGGCCTTGGCGATGATGCCACTGGTCAGGCGCCTGCGCTTCGAGGCTGCGATGAGGTCTCGCACTACCGAGAGGCGGCCGGCGTCGAGGGCGGCCTGCACGTCCCGCTCGATGGCGGTGCGGCTGGCCACGGCCTCCAAGCAGCCGCGGCGGCCACAGCCACACGTCGGGCCGTCGGGCACCACCGCCACGTGGCCGATCTCGCCGGCTGCCCCGCGAAAGCCGCGGTAGAGCTGGCCGTTGACGATCAGTCCGCCGCCGATGCCGGTGCCCACGAACATGGCCGCCATGTGCTGGACCCCGCGACCGGCCCCCAGCAGGTACTCGGCCAGGGTGCCCACGTTGACGTCGTTGTCCACGAACACCGGCGCGCCCAGCTTGTCCCGCAGCCGAGCGGCTAGGGGCACATCCTGCCAGCCCAGGTTAGCCGCGTAGTGAACCATGCCGGTGGCGATGTCGGTGGCGCCGGGCGCGCCGACGCCCACAGTCTCCACGGCGGAGAGCTTGGCGTCCGCGTCGTCCAGGGCCTCTCGCACCGTGGCTACAATGCGCTGTATGACGGCGTCCTGCCCCTCTTCGGCGTGGGTGGCCTGCTTGGCCTCGCCGCACACCTTGTTGTCGGCGTTGACCACGGCCACCAGGATCTTGGTGCCGCCGAGGTCCACGCCGACGCGCAAGCCTTGGCCCTTAGCTTTGCCCTTGGACTTGTCCTTTGCCATGGTGGCCTCCTCGATCCGCGGTCAGCGCTCACCAGCCGAAGCGCTGCTCCTTCCAGTAGTCGCCCTCCATGTGGTAGCCGGCACGCTCCCAAAAGCCGGGGCGGTCCCCGGCCATGAACTCCAGGCCGCGCAGCCACTTGGCGCTCTTCCAGAAGTAGCGCTTGGGCACCAACAGCCGCAGGGGCCAGCCGTGCTCCGGCTCCAGCGGCCGGCCGTCGTAGGCCCAGGCCAGCATGGTGTCGTCGTCGTCCAACACGTCCAGGCCGATGTTGGTGGTGTAGCCGTGGTCGCAGTGGGCCATGATGTGGGTAGCGTCGGGCAGAGGGCGGATGTTCAAGACGCGCAGGAAGTCGCGCCAGAGCACGCCGGTCCACGTGGTGTCCAGCTTGCTCCAGCGGGTAACGCAGTGGATATCCACGGTGATGGTAGTGGCGGGCAGGGCCTGGACCTCCGCCCAGGTGAGGCGCAAAGGCTGCTCCACCCGGCCGAACACCCGCAGGTCCCAGGTCGCCAGGTCTACCTGGGGCACCTCGCCGTAGTGCAGGACGGGAAAGCGCTCGGTGATGAACTGACCCGGGGGCACGCGGCCGCTCAGGTCGCGCTCGGGGCGCCGGGTCACCCGCTTGAGGCGCTCTACTTTGCGTGTGGGGTCTTCGGTGGGCATAGGAGTCCTCCAGGAAGGGCTTCGGCAGGCTCAGCGCGCGCTTCGAGAGGCTCGGCGAGCGGTTAGGCCTTCAGGTCGAGCTCGGCCAGCACCGGCAGGTGGTCCGAGGCCAGGGCGGTCTCGTCGGTCTGCCAGGTCTGACAGGAAATTAGGGCCGGAGCCAGGGGCTCCGACAGGAAGATATAGTCAATGCGCACCTGCGGGGCCTGGGCGGGATAGGTGGGATCGGGCACGCCGGGCCGACGCGCCCCCGCGTCCACGTACTTGGCCTTGAGCAGGCGGGGCACCACCTGCATTCCGTCGCTCACCATGTGCCGATGGTCGAGGTCCTGGGCCAGCGCCGCCAGCGCGTCGGGCCGGTCCGCGTAGTCGCCGGGCGCCAGGGCGTTGAAGTCCCCCATGAGCACGTGGGGCCGGCCGCGATCGCGCACCGTCCACTGGAGCGCGGCAGAGAGCTGCGTCAGCCGAACCGCCTCGCTGCGGTGGTCGAGATGGGTGACGTATAAGGAGAGGGTGCGACGGCCGTCGGGCAACAGCACCCGCGCCTCCAGGAGCCCGCGCTGCTCGTGGCCGGGCACCGGGGTCAGGTGGTGGCCAGCGTGGGCCAGGAGCGGATAGCGACTGAGGAGGGCGTTGCCGTAGGAGGCCAGGGGAGCGAAGGCGAACTGAGGGGTCAGGGCCACGCCGAAGGCGTACTGCATGCCCAGCGCGTCGGCCAACAGGTCCAGGGCCGGCCGGCTCTCCCCCGGCGGCGTGAACGGATGAAACACCTCGTTGAGAGCCACCACGTCGGCCCCGCTGGCCTCGATGATGCGGGCCAAGCGACCCACGGCGACCTGGCCGTCGGCGCCTCTCCACCCGTGGATGTTGTAGGTCAACAGGCGCATGGCGGCCTCACTCAAGGGCCCCCGAGGCAGGTAGCCGTTCTGCCCTACGGCCGCCAGTCGAACTCCGCCATCAGGGGCAGGTGATCCGACGCCACCGCCGTCTCCGCGGTGCGCAGGGTGTAGCACACGCTCAGCCGCGGAGAGAGCGATTGAGGCACGAAGATGTAGTCAATGCGGAAGATGGACAGCGGGATGTTGAAGGTCACCGGCGAGCCGCGGCCGGCCTGGGCAAAGGCATCCACGTAGCCCAACCCCCGCAGCAGCCGCACCACCGGCGGGGTCAGCGGATGTCCATCCGGCTTGCTGGGGGAGTGGGTGTTGAAGTCGCCCATCAGCACGTGAGGGGCATGGCCGTTGCTGCGCAGCCGCTCGGCCACCCCGCGCATCTGCCAGAGCCGGGTTCCCTCAAAGGCGTGGTCCAGATGGGTGGAGTAGACGGTGAAGCGGCGCTTGGGGCCCATCTCCAGGTCGGCCACCAGCAGGTTGCGGCCTTGGGTGCCGGGCAATCGGGGCAGGTACTGGTTGTTGAAGCCGACGATGGGAAAGCGGCTGAGCACGGCGTTGCCCACCGGCCCCCACCAGCTCGGCCGCTGTACCAGGCGATCGCTGTCGCCGAAGGCCCAGTGCATGCCCAGCATCTCCGCCAGCTCCTCCAAGGGCCGGCGCTCGCCCAAGCGGGTGTAAACGGGGTGAAGCACCTCGTTGAGCGACACCACGCTGGCGCCGCTGTCGGCGATGACCTGGGCCACCTGCTCCAGGTTCATGTGCCCATCGCGGTTTTCCCAGGTGTGGATGTTGTAGGTCAGTACTCTCACTGTCGTCTCACCGCGGTGATCGCATCCGATGCAAGGGGTCCTTTCGACACACAGCGTCCGCCATTGTAGTCGGAGCAAGGGCTTTTGTCAATTGAGGCAGCGCTCGGCGAGTTTTCCACAATTTCACACCCCCTTCCGACCACCCCTGTGCAGAAAATCGCCGACGTCCTCCAATAGCTGTAGACGCCACGGCCACATCTAGAGACGCGCGGCGACAGGCCATCTAGCGGTAGCGGTGAGGGGCAACGCCGGCGCGCGCGTACCCGGCGCGGCCGATGGTGGCCTCTTGCACACCTTTTTCACAGGGCGCCGGCGGCTCCGAGGGGGACCGCCGCCCATAGACGGCCTCCCTGGCACCCGTGCAACCTAGATCTGGCGTCCCGCTGACTGCGTCGTTTCGTTTTCCACATGTTCACACGCTCTGCTACGACGACAGAATACTCAAATTGCAAAAGGCATATCGGTTTGGTATACTAGCCTGGCAACCCCCTTCCCATAGCACCTGCCGGCGCAAGCCGGTGATCTACAGAAAGATCCCTCGCTATGACAACCAAGGTGACCATCCAGGCCATGCAGCGCAAGAAGGCGCGCGGGGAGCCGATCACTATGGTGACCGCCTACGACTACCCCACGGCCTTGCTGGTGGAGCGCGCCGGCCTGGACATGCTGCTGGTGGGCGACTCGCTGGGCATGGTGGTGTTGGGCTACCAGGGCACGGTGCCGGTGACCATGGACGCGATGATCCACCACTGCCAGGCGGTTGCCCGCGGCGCTCAGTCGCCGTTCTTGATCGGCGACATGCCCTTTGGCAGCTACGAGGTGTCGCCCCAGGAGGCGGTGCGCAACGCAGTGCGCTTCCTCAAGGAGGGTGGCATGGACGCGGTCAAGCTGGAGGGCGGCCGCGAGATGGCGCCCACGGTCGCCGCCATTGTGGCGGCCGGCATCCCCGTCCAGGGGCACATCGGCCTGACGCCCCAGTCCCTCTCGGCTCTGGGCGGCTTCCGGGTGCAGGGCAAGACGGCGGCCGCCGCCCTCAAGCTGCTGGACGACGCCCTGGCGCTGCAAGAGGCAGGCTGCTTCTCCATTGTGCTGGAGGCGGTGCCGGCGCCCGTGGCGGCTGCCATCACCCGGCGCCTGCGCATTCCTACCATCGGCATCGGCGCTGGCGCCGGCTGCGACGGCCAGGTGCTGGTGTTCCACGACCTGGTGGGTCTGTTCGACCGCTTCACGCCCAAGTTCGTCAAGCGCTACGCCAACGTGGCGGCCGAGATCCAGCGCGCCCTGGCGGAGTACAAGGAGGATGTGCAGGCTCGACGCTTCCCCGCCGACGAGCACACCTACGCCATGGACGAGGGCGAGCTGGACAAGTTCCTAGCTGCGCTGGCCGCCCGCGGGGAGGGATAGCGCATGCGGGTGGCGGTGGTGGGCGGCGGCGCGCTGGGCTCGCTGCTGGCCGCCAAGCTGGCTCCCGTGTGCGACCTGTGGCTGATCACCGGCTGGGCCGAACACGCCGCAGCCATCCGCCGCTGCGGCCTGGCCCTGGTGGACCTGGACGGCAGCGAGCGGGCCGTGCCGGTGCAGGTGGCCGAGGAGCCGGAGGCGGTGGGCGCCGCGGTTGACCTGGCGCTGATCGCCGTCAAGTCCCACGACACCCGTCGGGCGGCCCAAAAGGCAGCCCGGACGTTGGCGGCTGACGGCCTGGCCCTCACCCTGCAGAACGGGCTGGGCAACCTGGAGGTCATCGCCGAGGTGGTGGGGCCGGGGCGGGCTGCCCAGGGCGTGACCACCATGGGCGCCACCCTGCTGGGGCCCGGCCGGGTGCGCTACGCCGGCGCCGGTCCGATCCACCTGGCCGGGCGGGCAGACCAGGCCGGCCGGCTGGAGGCCGTGGCCGCGCTCTTCCGCGCGGCCGGCTTCGAGGCCCACATCGCCGACGACGTGGCCGGCCTGGTGTGGGGCAAGCTGGTGGTCAACGCCGCTATCAACGCCCTCACGGCCTTGCTGCGGGTGCCCAACGGGGTCCTGCTGGAGCAGCCCGCCGCGCGCTCGCTGATGGCGGCGGCAGCGCAGGAGGCCGCTGCTGTGGCCAGAGCCCTAGGCGTGACGCTGCCTTTCGACGACCCGGTGGTGCGCGCGGAGCAGGTGGCGCGCGCCACCGCCGCCAACCGCTCCTCCATGCTGCAGGATGTGCTGCGCTGCGCGCCCACGGAGATCGAGGTCATCAACGCCGCAGTGGTCCGCGAGGGGCTGCGCTGCGGCGTGCCTACGCCGGTGAACCAGGTGCTGACCGACCTGGTGCGCAGCCTGGAGCGCACCTACCGAGCCCGCCTTGCTTGAGGGGGAACTGCCGATCGGTAGAACAGCGCCGCGGGCTGTTCTACGCGCGTTTGTTCGACGACGAAGGAGATAGGAGATGTACCGACCGATGCGCGTGCTCTTGCTTGTCGTAGCGCTTGTCGTCCTCCTCAGCCCACAGGGCTCGGCCGCCGGCCCGCAGCCGTGGCAGAACAAGGTGGACCCCTGGGTGCTGGAGACCGTTGCCCAGGGGGAGACGGAGTTCCTGGTGTTCTTGACAGCACAGGCCGACCTGAGCCGCGCCCGCCAGCTGCCCACCAAGCTGGAGAAGGGCCGCTACGTCTACGAGACCCTCACCGCCGTGGCCGAGGCCACCCAGGGCCCCGTGCGCCGTGCGCTGGACCGCCTCGGCGTCGAGTATCGCCCCTACTGGGTGGCCAACATGATCTGGGTGCGGGGGGACCGGGCGGTGGTGGAGGCGATGGCCAAGCGCAGCGATGTAGCCCACGTCTTCGCCAACCCCAGGGTGCGGGCCGACCTGCCGCTTCCGTCGTCAGACCCGTCTGCCCCGGAGAGCGAGCAGGCGGCTGCGCCGCAGGTGGTGGAGTGGAACATCGCCAAGGTGCGGGCGCCCGACGTGTGGGCCGCCGGCTACACCGGCCAGGGCGCAGTGGTGGCGGGCCAGGACACCGGCTATCAGTGGGACCACCCGGCGCTCAAGGGCAAGTACCGGGGCTGGAACGGCGCTACGGCCAGCCACGACTACAACTGGCACGACGCGATCCACGCCAGCACCGGCGCGTGCGGCGCCAACTCCCCCGTCCCCTGCGACGACCACGACCACGGCACCCACACCATGGGCACCATCGTGGGCGACGACGGCGCCGGCAACCAGATCGGCATGGCGCCGGGGGCGAAGTGGATCGGCTGTCGCAACATGGACGCCGGCTATGGCACCCCGGCCACCTACAGCGAGTGCTACCAGTGGTTCATCGCGCCCACCCGGGTGGACGGCAGCGACCCCCGGCCCGACCTGGCGCCCCACGTGATCAACAACTCGTGGAGCTGCCCGCCCAGCGAGGGGTGCACCAACCCTCTGGTGCTGCTCACCGTGGTGCAGAACGTGCGCGCCGCGGGCATCGTGACCGTGCACTCGGCCGGCAACAGCGGGGCCGCCTGTGCCACAGTGAACACCCCGGCTGCCATCTACGACGAGTCCTTCACCGTGGGCGCCACCAACAGCAGCGACAACATCGCCAGCTTCAGCAGCCGCGGGCCGGTGACCGTGGACGGCAGCGGCCGGCGCAAGCCCGACGTGTCGGCGCCCGGCGTCAACATCCGGTCCAGCGTGCGCGGGGGTGGCTACGCAGGCGGCTGGAGCGGCACCAGCATGGCGGGGCCCCACGTGGCCGGCCAGGTGGCCCTCCTGATCTCCGCCTACCCGTGGCTGGCCGGCGACGTGGACCAGATCGAGGACATCATTGCGGACTCGGCGGTGCCCCGCACCACCAGCCAGTCCTGCGGCGGCGACACCCCCGGCAGCGTGCCCAACAACGTCTACGGCTGGGGGCGCATCGACGCCTATCAGGCCTACGCCATCGGCTGCCGCGCGCCCACGGCCGCGCCCACGGCGGCCATCAGCCGGGTCTCGGCCACTGCGGTGCAAGTCGCCTGGAACGCGGTGCCCAGCGCGGCCACCTACCAGGTGTGGTGGGCCGACAACGCGCCCTACTTCACCCCCGGCGGGTCGTGCGTGGGCAACTGCGCGGTGGTGAGCGGCACGACTTTCAGCCAGGCGATCCTGGGCAGCGCAGCCAGCAACCGCACCTACGTGGTGCGCGCCGCCAACCCCTGCGGCAGCGCTGCGGCCCACTCCAACCGCGTCGCCGAGTTCGAGTTCGAGTTGACCCCCGGCGCGCCGTGAGGGCCGAAGCCGTCGAGCAGACCGGCCAGCTCGGCTTGGGTCAGCCCCGCCGAGGCCGTTGCATCTCTGGAGAACTTTCATGAGCACAAACCTTCACCCTTGGCGCATCGTTGTCCTGACATGTCTGCTGATCGGCCTGCTGCTGGCGCCGACCCCGTTGGCCCGCAGCCTGGAGGCGCCCGAGGAGCCCGCTGAGCCCGACCGCTTGGTGGTGCGCATCTACTACGCCGACGCCGCCCAGGTGCGCGAGCTGTCGCAGTTCGACCTATGGGAGCACAACCGCCAGGAGCGCTACCTGGTGGCCGCCGTGGACCGCTTCACCCTGGCCTACCTGCAGCAGCTCGGCTACCGCGTGCAGGTGGACCCCGCGCTGACCGCGCAGCTCAACACCCCCAACCGGCCCCTGCCCGGCCAGACCACCGGTATCCCCGGCTACCCGTGCTATCGCACCGTAGAGGAGACCTACGCCGCGGCCCTGAGCATCGTGGCCAACTATCCCACCCTGGCCACCTGGAGCGACGTGGGCGACTCGTGGGAGAAGGCCACCCCCGGCGGCCAGCCCGGCTACGACCTGATGGTGCTCAAGCTGACCAACTCCGCGGTGCCCGGCCCCAAGCCCAAGCTCTTCATCACCGCCTCCATCCACGCGCGCGAGTACACCCCGGCCGAGCTGACCACCCGCTTCGCCGAGTATCTCGTGAACAACTACGACGTGAACCCCGACGTCACCTGGATTTTGGACCACCACGAGGTCCACCTGATGCTCCACGCCAACCCCGACGGCCGCAAGCACGCAGAGGCGGGCAAGTCGTGGCGCAAGAACACCAACGGCAACTACTGCGGCCCCACCAGCAACTACCGGGGCGCGGATTTGAACCGCAACTTCTCCTTCCAGTGGGGCTGCTGCGGCGGATCGAGCTCGTTTCAGTGCGATCAGACCTACCGCGGCCCTAGCCCTGCCTCCGAGCCGGAGACCCAGGCCATCCAGGGCTACATGACGGCCATCTTCCCCGATCAGCGCGCGCCGGACTTGAGCGCGCCGGCGCCGGCCAACGCCACCGGCCTCTACATTGACATCCACAGCTACAGCCAGCTGGTGCTGTGGCCGTGGGGCTTCACCAGCAGCCCGGCGCCCAACGCCACGGCCCTGGTCACCCTGGGCCGCAAGTTCGCCTTCTTCAACAACTACACCCCGCAGCAGGCCATCGAGCTCTACGTCACCGACGGCACCACCGACGACTTCGTGTACGGCGAGCTGGGCGTGGCGGCCTACACCTTCGAGCTGGGCACGGCCTTCTTCGAGTCCTGCAGCAACTTCGAGAACACCATCGTGCCGGCCAACATGCCGGCTCTGCTCTACGCGGCCAAGGTGGTCCGCACTCCCTACCTGACCCCGGCCGGCCCCGATGCGCTGAACGTGGCCGTCTCCTCCAGCACCGTCACCGCCGGCACGCCGGTGAACCTGACCGCAACCATCAACGACACGCGCTACAACAACTCGCGCGGGACTGAGCCCACCCAGCCCATCGCAGCGGCCGAGTACTACGTGGACACGCCGCCGTGGCAGGGCGGGACGCCCATTGCAATGGCCGCGGCCGACGGCAGCTTCAACAGCACGGTGGAGAACGTGACGGCCACGGTGAACACCACTGGCCTCACTCCCGGCCGTCACATCCTCTTCGTGCGCGGCCGCGACAGTGCGGGCAACTGGGGCGCCTTCAGCGCGGTCTTCCTGACCGTCCAGGCGGCGCCGTGTCAAGCGCCCGGCGCGGTGACCAACCTGAGCATCAGCCGGGGATCGGGCAACGACGTGACCCTCACCTGGAGCCCCGTGGCCACGGCGGACTTCTACCAGGTGTGGCGGGCCTGGGACGCGCCCTACTTCGCGCCGGCGGCCAACGCAGCCTGCACGGCGGAGGCCGGCTGCCAAGCGGTGACGGGCACGAGCTTCACCGATGCCGTGCTGGGCAACCCGGCGACCAACGCCACCTACCTGGTGCGCGCGGCCCGAAGCTGCGGCGCGGCGTCGGCCAACTCGAACCGGGTGGGCGAGTTCGAGTTTGCGCTGGCGCCGGCCGCGCCGTGATCGGTCATCGGTGATGCGTTCGGGGTCGAGGCGTTGGCCGGCAGGAGGGGAGGGTTGGTGTGCGGGTATGGC
>JANWYQ010000015.1 GCA_025055015.1 Caldilineales bacterium | reverse complement strand
CGGCCGCCGCCAGGCCTGCCGGATGGCTGGCGGCGGCCCTGGTGGCTGCAGCGACCCTCCACGCCTCCGCCCTGGCCGTGGGCGATCGGCTGCCCGTGGGCGACAGCCGCGGCTACGACGGCGCGGCTGCGGCCGCGGCCTACGTGCGCCGCTCCCACCCCGACGCCGTGCTCTACCACCACTGGCTGGGCTGGCACTACTCCTTCTACCTGCACGGCTCGACGGTGGAGCTGCGCTGGTGGGAAACCCCGGCCGACCTGGCCGCCAAGGCCGCGAGCGAGGCGGGCGGCCGGCCCCAGTTCGTCGCCGTGCCCGCCGGTCGGGACGCAGGCCCCCTGTTGGCCGCCCTGGCCGATGCCCACGTCACGGCGCAGCCGGCGCTGACGGTCCGCCGCGGGGATGGCTCCCTCTCCCTGGTGCTCTATCGCCTGCAGCCTGGCGTGGCCGTTCCGGGCGCCCTGCCCGGCCGGGGCCAGCCATGAGCGCGGCCAGAAAATGGGCGCGCTGGCTAGCCGCCGCCGGGCTGCTGGCGGCGGCCGTGGCCCTGGTCTACTGGCGGCTGCTGTTCACCAACCTGGTCCTGGCCACGGGGGATGCCTTCACCTACTTCCTGCCCTATCGGGACTACGCCAACGCTGCGCTGCGCGCGGGGCGCCTGCCGCTGTGGAACCCATACCTGTTCATGGGCGTGCCCTTCCTGGCCAACCCGCAGGCCGCGGTGCTCTATCCCCTGCACTGGCCCCTGGTCGGCCTGGACGCGGCGCGGAGCCTGATGGCCTCGGCCGTGCTGCACCTATGGCTGGCCGCGCTGGGCGCGGCGGTGTACGCGCGGCGCCGAGCCGGGCTGGGGTGGCCGGCCAGCCTGGCCGTGGGCCTGGTGTTCGGCTTGAGCGGCTACCTGGCCGCGCGGGTGGGACAGATCAACCAGCTGGCGGCTATCGCCTGGCTGCCGTGGGCGCTGGCCGTGGCCCAGCCCACCCCGCTGGGCGTCGCCGGCCTGGCGCTGGTGGTGGCCCTCCAGCTCCTGGCCGGCCACACTCAGGCGGCCTTCATCAGCGCGACGGGGGTGCTGCTGGTCTCCGCCTGGCCGCTTGCAGCGGCGCTGTGGGCCTGGGCGGCGCGGCGGGAGCCGCTGAACCGGGCCGCCCTGTGGGACGGGCTGCGCGGGCTGGCGGCAGCCACGGCGGCCGTCGGCCTGGGCGCGCTGCTGGCCGGGGTGCAGATCCTCCCCTCGCTGGAGCTGGCCGAGCAGTCGGTGCGCAGCGGCGGCCTGCCCTACCGGGAGGCGGTTTCCTTCTCCCTGCGGCCGCGCGGCCTGTTGCTCACCCTGCTGCCGGCGTTCGGCGAGAACCTGGCAGATCGCTTCGCCAGCCCTGCCTACGCCGAGTTCGTGGCCTACGTGGGTGTGGCGGCGCTGGCGCTGGCCGGCTTGGGGCTGGCCTACGGCCGGCGGCTGGGCTACGGCGGGGCGGTGAGCGTGGGCGCCCTGTTGGTGGTGGTCGGGGTGGCGCTGGGCCTGGGCGGCTACAACCCCTTGACCTACCTGCTCTACAAGGCCGTGCCCGGCTTCGACCTCTTCCGCGCGCCGGCCCGCTGGATGGCGCTGTACACCTTCGGGGTCGGTCTGTTGGCGGGGGTGGGGCTGCAAGCAGCCGCCTCAACCGGCCTGGCGCTGCCCAAGCCGGGGGATGCCCTAGCGCGCGCCCTTGGGCGGGTGAGACAGCGGCCGCTGCCGGCGCTGCTGGCGGCGGCGGCCCTGCTCCTCGCCCTCGCCTGGCAGCGCTGGCCGGGTCCGCTCACGCTGGTGGCGTGGGGCGCCGTTGCCGCGGTCGTCCTGCTGATCCTGCGCCTAGGCCGGCCCCCGTGGCGGGCTCCCATGCTGCTGGCCCTCATCACGGCCGAGCTGGCGGCCGCCGGCCTGGCCCTGGACCACGCCCGCCCTACCGCCAGGGAGGCGGCCACCAGCCTGCGCACGGCGCCGGCGCACCTGCTGGCCGCCGCGGCCCGCGCCGAGGCCGAGGGCCGGCTGCCGGGCCGCTTCCTGAGCCTGTCCGGCATCACCTACGACCCCGGCGACCTGGCCGACATCCAGCGCATGTTCGCCGACCAGCTCCCGCCCCAGGCCATCTACGACTTCGTGGTGGCCAGCAAGCTGCAGGAGATCGTGGCGCCCAACCTGTCGCTGCTGTGGCGGCTGCCCGCGGTGGACGGCTACGACGGCGGCGTGCTGCCCCTGCGCCGCTATGTGGCCCTGCAGAGCCTGTTCCTGCCAGCGGAGCGGCTGTCGCCCGACGGCCGGCTGCGGGAGCAGCTCGAGGAGGTGCCGCCGCCTCGGCTTCTCAGGCTGCTGGGCGTGGAGCACGTGATCACCGACAAGGTGTTCGACGTGTGGCTGGACGATGTCTACTACGACCTGCAGCTCAGCCGTCGCCTGGCTGCGGCCGACGAGGCGGTGAGCATCGCAGCCGACGGCCGGCTGGAGGCTACGGCCATCGGCCTGTTTACCCACCTGGAGGGGGCCGCCGACCTGCCCGACGGCACGCCCGTGGCCGAGGTGACGGTGGAGGACCCGGCCGGCCGCCGTCGCGCCTTTACCCTGCGGGCCGGCCAGGACACCGCCGAGGGCGCCTGGAGCTCGGCCGCGCAGCACGGCCAGCCGGCCCTGCGCCATCCCTGGCCTCGGGACGGGGGCGGATGGGACTACTTGGCGCGGCTCGAGCTGGGAGAGCCCACGACGGTGCAGCGGGTGGCGGTGCGCCGCCTAGCCGGCTCGGCGGCGGTGGTGGTGCGCGGCGTGTCGCTGATAGACAGCCGCACGGCCGCGCACGCTGCGCTCACGGTCCCGCCGGCAGGGTCGTCCGTCGTACAGCGGGTGCACTCCGGGGATGTGAAGGTCTACCGCTTGGCCGACACGCTGCCGCGCGCCTACCTGGTCTTCCGTGGCCAGACGGCCCAGGACGACGAGGGGGCGCTGGCTGCCCTGGCCGACCCTGCCTTCGACCCGGCGCAGGGGGTGGTGCTGCTAGGACCGGAGCTGGCGGAGGCGGGGCTGGCGGAGGAGCCGTCGGCGGGGACCGGCGGCGGCCGGGTCGAGGTGATCAGCAGCGCTGCGGAGCGCCTGGCGCTGCGGGTCGAGGCGGACGCGCCGGGCTTCCTGGTGCGGACGGAGAGCTGGTACCCCGGCTGGCAGGCCACAGTGGACGGCCGGCCGGCGCCGCTGCTGCGGGCCAACCTGCTCTTTCAAGCCGTGCCGGTGCCCGCGGGCAGCCACGAGGTGGTCTTTGAGTTCCGGCCAGGCAGCCTGGCGCGCGGGGCCGTGGTGAGCGCGGCCGCGGCCCTGGCCGTCCTGGCGCTGGCGGCGTGGGGCGCCGCGCGCGCCAGGCCGAACAGGCAGGCATGAGGGTTTCAGCCGGGCAAGGCGCAGCCCGCCCAGAGCCGATCGCTGCGCTGTCGGGCGTCCGGAGGAGTGAGCAGGAATGAACGTGTTCAACCGCATCGTGACAACGTTGCTGATCGTGGCCGTGGGGATCGCCGTCATCGCCCTGGCCGTGGCCCCCGACCAGGCGCTGGCCACGGCGCGGCTGGGGCTGGAGCGGCTGGCGGCCGTTCTGGAGGCGCTGGCCGCGCTGCAGCCGGCCTGGCTCTTCCCGCTGATGCGGGGCCTGGTGGCGGCGCTGGCGACCGTTGCCCTGGTGGTGCTGCTCTGGCTGGAGCTGCGTCGGCCTCGAACGCCAGCCGCGCGCGTGCGGCTGAGCTCCGGCGGCCAGGCTACGGTGACCGCGGACTCCATCGGCCGCCGGGTGGCGTGGCATGTGGACCAGCTGGCGGACGTGGTGTCGGTGGAGCCGGAGGTGCGGCCCCACGGCAACAGCGTGGACGTCCGCCTGCGCCTGGAGACGGCGCCCGACACGGACGTGCCCATGAAGACCGAGGAGGTGATGGCCCTGACGCGCGAGGTGGTGGAGCGGCAGCTGGGCCTGCAGCTGCGCAAGCTGCAGGTGGAGATTCACCACGCCGACTTCCCCGAGGCGCCGCCCGGCAGCGGGCAGCGAGGCCTGTAACGCGCCTTACCGACAGGCGCCGGCGGGCCGGCTAACCTTGCGTCCTGAGCCGCTGCACAGCGGCCGCCCCAGGCGTCGCGTCGGGCCCCTTGGTCCACCCCTCTCCCCTTTGCAAGGAGACACCGCCTGGGCGCCAGGAACGCACAAGGAGACTTCATTCACGATGGGACTGTTCGACCGACTGAAGCGTGACAAGACCGCCGCTCAGCCCACCCCTGCGCCTGCTCCGGCGCCAGCCGCCGAGCGCCGCGCCGACCCCGCGCCGGCCCCCCAGCGCCAGGCCCGCCCCCAGGAGATCGCAGTGCCGGAGGTGTCGGCCCGTGACCTGATCCCCCGCCTCAACGCAGAGAACCCGCCCCTGCTGCTGGACTGCCGCGAGCCCTTCGAGTGGCACCAGATCCGCATCCCGGGCAGCCTGCACATCCCCATGAACCAGATCCCCGGCCGGCTGCACGAGCTAGACCGGGAGCGGGAGTGGGTGGTGGTGTGCGCGCACGGCAACCGCTCCTACGCCGTAGCCGGCTTTCTGATCATGAACGGCTTCAAGGCCTCTAGCCTGGCCGGCGGCGTCACCGACTGGTGGATGCACAAGGGGCCGACGGAGAGCGACTACCGGTGAGGGGGACGCTCTCGGCAAGGGGGCAGGCACAACCCCATCGCACGAGCGTTTGAGAGCGCCGGCATCGTTGGAGGCTTCGAAGCCGGCAGGAAGCCAGGGGCACGAGGCTCGCCCAGCTGTACGGCCCGGTGATCCATCAGGCCTCGGCCTCGTGGGGAGATCACCGGCTCTACCTAGCCTTGGTCACCTCAGTTTTGCCTGTCAAGCAGGTGAGAAAACCCAAAATCGCCTTAGGCCACCTCACGCCTCATCATCAACGAGCTCAAGATGACGAGCACGAGGCCGATACCGGCGAGTACGGCAAGGTTGGGCCAGATCTCCCCCAATCCCCACCCCTTCAACATCACATCGCGCAGCGCAACGTTGGCGTAATAGATTGGCATCGCATAGGCGATGGGCTGAAGATAGGTTGGCATGTCCGATATAGACCAGAATGTGCCACCTAGCAACGCTTGGGGAAGCAGGACCAGCGGGATAAATTGTATCACTTGAAACTCGGTGCGGGCAAAGGCCGAAGCCAGGATGCCGAGATTGATCCCCACTACGGCCATTATGGCGACGACCAATAGCATCAGAGCCAGGCTGCCCTTGTAATGGATGCCGATCACCCAGACGGTGAAGAAAAGGATGATCGTCACCTGAATAAGGCCAAAGAGGCCAAGGCCAAACATGTATCCCAAGACAATCTCGAATCGGGAAGCAGGTGTAGCTGCTAGGCGCTCTATGGTCCCCTGGGAACGTTCGCGCAAAAAGGCGATGCACGCCAACAGAAAGACAAAGAACATCCCCAACAGCGCGATATAGACCGGCGCGATATAGTCAAAAGTGTCGAACTGCTCGCCTCCGTAGAGGTAAGTCACCTGCGCAGATACTGGCAGTACGACTTCCCCTTCCCCTCCCCCCTGCGGAGAAGAGCCAGACAAGCCAAGGTAGGTTCCTACCATTCTGGCCATCGTTTTCATCGCCGCCTGGGAAACGTAGGCAATAATAGCCTTACTGCGTGTGGGTTCCGAGCCTTCTAGGCGCAGGTCCAGTACGACTTGGTGGCTTTTGAGGAAGGAGGCGGTGAAGTCTTCGGGGAAGACGATTACAGCTTTCACGTCGCCGCTGCGTAAACGGTCATCCACCTCGCTTCGACTCAGGATGACCAGCCGGAAAGCATCGCCGGCTGTCAGTTCATCCAGCATGCGTTGGCCGAGGTTGATAGACCCTCCTAGCGGAGAGTAAGCCCCCTCGTCTTCGTTCACCACGCCGACGGAAACGGGTGCCGGTTCGGCGCGAAAGAGAATCGCCCCGAGGGTCAACACAAGGATCGGTGCGAAGATAATCAGCGCGACGGTCCGGCGGTCGCGCAGCACCTGCCGCATCACCCGCCATGCAAGTTTCCGAACACGGCGCAAACTCATCGGGTACCTCGCTCGCTGTCGTCTTCGATGAATCTCAAAAAGGCTTCTTCTAGCGTGTTGGCATTCTTCTGCTTGCGTAACTCGCCGGGGGTGCCCTCAGCCAGGAGCCTACCCTGGCGCATGAGACCCAGCCGGTCACAGCGCTCCGCTTCGTCCATCACATGGCTAGAGACGATCAGGGTTACCCCGGAAACGGCCAGGCGGCGGAAATAGGACCAAAAAGTCGCTCGCAACTGCGGGTCGACTCCCACGGTCGGTTCGTCCAGCAGTAATAGGCGCGGCCGGTGGGCCAGCGAGCAGGCCAACGACGTGCGCTGACGCATTCCTCCGGAAAGCGTCCGCACAAGGCTGCGCGCACGATCCTGAAGGCCCACGAGCGCAATAGCCTCATCAATCCACGCCGGCTCGTGGCTGCCGCACATCTCAGCGAAGAAGGCGACGTTCTCACGCACGGTCAGTTCCTCATAAAGCGCGCCGGCTTGCGGCATGTACCCCACGTCCGAGAGGATCATTTTGTTGGGGATAGCTTTGCCGAAGATGCGGACGGTGCCCGCTGTGGGGCGGAGCAGGCCGAGGCACAAACGGATCAGCGTCGTCTTGCCCGATCCATTTGGGCCGATCAGTCCGTAGATTTCGCCGCTATTGATCGAGAGAGTAACCCCATTTACGGCATGGATTTTCCCGAAATGCTTATGGAGGTCAATCGTTTCCAGAACGGGTTCGAATGCCACGGTGCTGCACCCCTTCGCTTGGACACCAAAAACACCTCAGAAACTGAAAAGACGAGGCGGCCGGCCGGCTGACCGGGCCCCCCGCCTTTCCTAAGGCGAATCCCATCATAGGCGACATCAGCGTTTTGGGCAAACCGATCTCGCTTGCGCCGTAACTCACTGCCGGAATGGTCTAGACACCCGGCGGGTGCATCCCTCCTTTGGCGCAGGGCATGTCAGGCTGCTGCGACTCTGCCAGAGCATCATTTGACAGACTCGACCAGATCGGTATAATACTGCGCACATACTGGCTGTATACAATCTGCATTGCGAATGCATGCGCTCACCATTCCTCACAGCCATGGATACCCTCGAATCCTACCTTGCCACCCAAACGGAGGCGACGGCCGCCGGGAACTCGCAGCTCCTTCGCGACGTAGCGTACGAGCGCATCAAGGACGCCATCCGGCACGGAATGCTGCAGCCAGGCGAGCCACTTTCGGAGCCACGACTTTCCAAACTGTTGGGGATCAGCCGCACGCCGGTGCGCGAGGCGCTACAGGTGTTGGCACAAGAGGGGTTGGTACAGGTCATTCCGGGTCGGGCCGTGACCGTGGCCGCGCCCTCGATGCAGGATACCCTCAACATCATCCAGGTGCGCGCCATCCTCGAGCCCGAGCTCGTGCGCTTGGTGACACCGATGCTGAGCCAGGCCGATTTCGACGAGCTGCGCCGCATCCTCGACGAGATGGACGAGGCCGTGCGGCGCGGTGATCGGCAAGCCTGGTCCAAGGCCGATACCCGCTATCACGAGCTGCTGAGCGCCCGCTGTCCCAATCAGCTCCTGGGCGAGCTGACCATCCAGATGCGCAACCGCGTGTCCTACATCCCCCTGGACACGCGCTCGTCGCCGGAACGTCTGGCCGCGTGCACGTACGAACATCGTGTCATCGTCGAGCGCATGGCCGAGCGGGACGCCGCTGGCGCCGAACAGGCCATGCGGGTTCACATCAAGAACCTGTGGGAAAGCACGTTTCGCCGTTTTCATCCCTCAGGCTAGTGCCGCCTTCGCAGTTGTTCAGCCCCACCCCGCTGGTGGCGTAAAGGAGGTGAGGCGCGTCGCTGACCTGACCGCAGCTTGTTACCGTCCGTTCGCTCTCGCTGTTCGGTTCCATTCACGTCGCCTTTCGCAAGGAGGAGTGCAACCATGTTACGTCGTCTCTTCACGTTTGTCGCCCTGGTCGTGGCCGTTGCCTTGTTAGCGGCCTGCCCCCAGGCTACCCCTGCGCCGGCACCCGCCGCGCCGGCCCAACCCCAGCAACCGGCAGCCCCCGCAGCCCCGGCGGTTAAGGAGCTGAAGATCCTGTGGGCGCAGTGGGACCCGGCCGACTACCTGCAACAGATCGGCAACATGTACGAGAAGGAGACCGGCATCAAGGTCACCGTCGTACAGGAACCGTGGGGTTCGTTCTATAACCTCTTCGCCACGGAGATGGCCGCCAAGGGGTCGACCTGGGACATGGTCGTGGGCGATAGCCAGTGGTTGGGCCAGATGACCACCCAAGGCCACTACGTGGACCTGACCGACTTCCTCACCAGCACCGGTTTGAAGGACACGGTCACGCCGGCTACCCTGACCTACTACGGCGAGTATCCCACCGGCTCCGGGCGCTATTGGGCCTATCCCACGGAGGGTGACGCCAACGGCTGGGCCTATCGCAAGGACCTTTTTGAGGATCCGGCCGAAAAGGAGGCTTTCAAGGCCAAGTACGGCTATGAGCTGGCCCCGCCCAAGACCTACGCCCAGCTGATGGACATCGCCAAGTTCTTCACCCGCCCCGACAAGGGCCTCTACGGCGTCGCCATCTACACCCAGAAGGACTACGACGCCATCACCATGGGCGTGCAGAACACGATGTTCAGCTGGGGCGCGGACTGGAAGGACGCTAACTACAACGTCATGGGCGTCGTCAACTCGCCCGAGGCCATCGAGGCTTTGCAGTTCTATCGCGACCTGTACGACTGCTGCCAGTGGCCCGGCGGCAGCAATGCCTTCTTCACCGAGACCAACGATGCCATCATCAGCGGCCAGGCGGCGATGAGCATGAACTACTTCGCCTTCTTCCCGGCGCTGGTGAACCCCGGCACGAACCCCAACTACTACGACAAGATCGGGTTCTTCTCCAACCCCGCCGGGCCAACGGGCAAGCAGCAC
>JANWYQ010000223.1 GCA_025055015.1 Caldilineales bacterium | reverse complement strand
CTGGGAGAGGGGCCGGGGGTGAGGGCTCTCCCCTCTCCCGCCCTGGGAGAGGGGCCGGGGGTGAGGGCTCTCCCCTCCCCCACCTTGGGAGAGGGGCCGGGGGTGAGGGCTCTCCCCTCTCCCCTTGGGAGAGGGGCCGGGGGTGAGGGTAAGCTGCTCGCAGATCTCGAAGCTCACCGTCTTCTTGCCCTCGGTCATGTAGGGGTTGTAGGCGGTGTTGCGGTTGTACCAGCCGTAGGCGTCGGCGGCCCGCAGGCACAGCTCGAAGGCGTCGTCGTAGGTGCCGTGGACCAGCAGCACTGTGGAGCCGAAGGCCAGGAGCTGGGCGACCTTGGCCGGCGGCGCGGTCTCGGGCACGAAGATGACGTTGGGCTGCTGCACGCTGGCGCACAGGCCGCTCAGCGCGGCCGCAGCGTTGCCCGTGCTGGCAGTGGTGATGACCTTGGCGCCCTTCTCCCGCGCCTTGACCACGGCGATGGCGCTGGCGCGGTCCTTGAAGGAGGCGGTTGCCTGGCGGCCGTCGTCCTTGACCCACAGATAGCGCAGGCCCAGGCTCTCGGCCAGCCGCGGGGCCTCGTACAGCGGGGTCCAGCCCACGGCCAAGGGCGGCACGGGCGAGTCGGGGGCGATGGGCAACAGCGGCTTGTAGCGCCAGATGGACCGGTCAGGGTTTGCGGCCAGGGTGGCCGGGCTGAAGGTCAGGCTGATCAGCCCGTAGTCGTACTGCACGTCCAGGATGCCGTCGTACCCGTGGTCGGGACAGACGTAGTCCACCTCGCCGGGCGCGTACTCCTTGCCGCAGATGAGACATTTGAGGGAGATGACGTGGTTCATGCGTCCGCCACAATCCACGTGCCGGTCTTGCCGTCCAGGGCGTCCACGATGTGCTGTGGGTCGGTGATGAGGCCCTTGCCCTGGGGGTTGGCCTCCAAGAAGGCGATCATGGCCTCCACCTTGGGGCCCATGCTGCCGGACAGGAAGTGTCCCTCGGCGTAGTACTGCTTGGCCTCGCTGAGGGTCATGCGGTCCAGCCAGACCTGGTTGGGCTTCTTGTAGTTGAGGGCCACCTTCTCCACCGCGGTGGAGATCAGGAAGAGGTCCACCTTCATCTCGGCGGCCAGGAGCGCGCTGGCGCGGTCCTTGTCAATGACTGCGAAGACGCCCTTGAGCATGCCGTCCTCGTCCTGGACCACCGGGATGCCGCCGCCGCCCACGCCCACCACGATGAAGCCGTTGGCCACCAGGGTCTTGATGGCGTCCAGCTCGATGATGCGCAGGGGCTGGGGCGAGGCGATCATGCGGCGCCAGCCACGGCCGGCGTCCTCCCGCACCGTCCACCCCTGGGCCTCGAACTGCCTCGCGCTGGCTTCGTCGGTGAAGCCGCCGATGCCCTTGGTGGGGTTCTTGAAGCCGGGGTCGTTGCGGTCCACCAGCACCTGGGTCACCACTGCCGCCACGGAGCGCTGGATGCCGCGCTTGGTGAACTCGTTGTCCAGGGCTTGCGAGATCATGTAGCCGATGGAGCCCTGGGTGTCGGCGCCGATCACGTCCAGGGGGGTGATGTGCACCTCGTGGGCGGCCAGCTCGTTGCGGCGCAGGATGAAGCCGACCTGGGGGCCGTTGCCGTGGGTGATGATGACGTTCCAGCCCCGCTCGATCATGTCTGCGATGTGCTTGCAGGTCTCGCGCACGGCGTTGAACTGCGAAGCGACGTCCTGGTGGTCTTTGTCGGTGATCAGGGAGTTGCCACCGATGGCGATAACGGCGGTCTTGGCGGGATGAGAGGGTGCTTGAGCCATGAGAAGTCTCCTGGAGTGGGGAGATGGTAAATTGGGAGATTGGTAGATTGGTAAATCGGTAAATTGGTTGTCAGGTTGGTAGATCGGTAGACTCGTCGTCCGTACCGAAGGGCTCCTCATTTGGGTCGGCCTCGATGAGGTATGGCGCCGATCTACCAACCTACCAATCTACCAACCTACCACTCTCCGAACCTACATCGTCAACGCCATAACCGCCTTCTGCACGTGCAGGCGGTTCTCAGCCTGGTCGTACACCACCGACTGCGGGCCGTCCATGACGCCGTCGGTGACCTCGATGTTGCGGTCGGCCGGCAGGGGGTGCATGTAAATGGCGTCGGGCTTGGCCAGGGCCATGCGCCGCTCGTCGGTGATCCAGCTCTCGTACTTCTTGATGATGCGCGCGCCCTCCTCGGCGTCCGGCGTGTGCACCATCGCGCCCCACGACTTGGCGTAGATGATGTCCGCATCCTTGAAGGCGGCGTCCATGTCGTCCATCACCTCGAAGCCGACGCCGTACTTGCGCGCCTGCTCGCGGGCCATGTCCATGATCTCCGGCATCAGCTTGAACTCCGGCGGATGGGCCAGGATCACGTCCAGGCCGAAGCGGGGCATCTGCAGCACCAGGGACTGCGGCACCGACATGGGCTTCTGGTAGGAGGCGGCGTAGGCCCAGGAGACCACCATGCGCTTGCGGCGCAGGTCGCGGCCCTTCTTCTCCACGATGGTCATCAGGTCCGCCAGGCACTGGAAGGGGTGGTAGATGTCGCACTGCATGTTGAGCACGGGCACCCGCGAGGCCTTGGCCACCTCGTTCAGATACCAGTTGCCGGTGCCCCAGTCCACGTGGCGGATGGCGATGCCGTCGAAGTAGCGGCCAAAGATCTCGCCGATCTCCTTGGGGGTGTCGCCGTGGGCGATCTGGGTGGTGCGGGACTCGATGAAGGCCGCATGGCCGCCCAGCTGGGCCATACCGGCCTCGAAGGAGCCGCGGGTGCGGGTGCTGCTGAAGAAGAACAGCATGGCCAACACCTTGTCCCGTAGGTAGGGGTGCGGCTCCCCCAGCGCGCGCTTGCGCTTCAGGTCAAATGCCACGTCGAGAACGGTCTCGACCTCTTCCTTGCTGAAGTCCAGGTCGCCGATGAAGTCGCGACCGCGCAGGTAAGTTTGCATGGTATGAACTCCTTATTCCATGGCTCCCAGCACCAGCGCCAGCAGCGCCATGCGCATCACCACGCCGTTGAAGGCCTCCTGCCAGTAACGGGACCAACGGGTGATGTCCACGTCCAGCGGGATCTCGTCCATGCGAGGCAGGGAGTGCAACAGGATGGCGTCGGACTTGGCCTTGGTCTCCAGCAGCTCGCGGGTGATCTTGAAGGCGGCGGGGGTGAGGCTGCGGTCGGTGGCGGCCTCCTGGCGGGCCTTGGTGTAGTCGGGCTGGATCACCGGCTCCACCAGGATCACGTCGGCCTGAGCGATCACCTGCTCCACGTGCTCGGCCTCGTTGAAGTTGAGGGAGTACTTGCGGAAGTCGGCCTTGTACTGCTCCGGCATGCGCATGTCGGGGGAGCCGGGGAAGAGGGCGTCGGGGCCGGGGCCGACGAAGGTGATGGGGCAGTCGAACTGGGTCAGCGCGTAGCCCAGCGAGTGCATGGTGCGCATGCGCATGTCGCCCACGGCTACCCAGCGCAGGCCGTCAATGCGGCCCTTCTCCCGCAGCACGGTGTAGAGGTCGGTGAGGATCTGGGTGGGGTGCTCGCCCCAGCCGTCGCCGCCGTTGATCACCGGCACGCTGGCCCAGTACGCGGCCTCGTGGGGCGCGCCCTGCTGGAAGTGGCGCATCACGATCACGTCGCCGTAGAACTCCAGCATCTTCACCGTGTCCTTGATGGACTCCTGATACCAGTCGCCGGCGCGGGTCATCTTGGGGTCGGCGAAGCCGGTGACGTGGCCGCCCAGGCGGTGCATGGCCGCCTCGTGGGCCAGGCGGGTGCGGGTGGAGGGCTGGTAGAAGGCGGTGACCAGGGTCTTGTCCTTCAACATGTCCGAGTTGCGGCGGCTGCGCGCGATGGGCTCCATCTTGGCTGCCACCTCGAACACGTGGAAGAACTCCTGACGCTCAAAGTCCTTGAGGGACAAAATGTCCCGACCGAGAAAACTGCGCATGAGGGGTCTCCTTTTGCGGAAAGAGATGAGCGGCAAGTTCAGCCGCGAGCAGACGGGATTGGAGAGATCGAAGAACGCGGCAGGCTACTCCCAGGACTGCACCAGCCGTAGCCGGATCACTGTGTCCTGTAGGTAGCCGCGCGAGTAGAACAGAGGTTGGTTGGCCTTGTCGTAGAAGACCTGGTCGAGGGCCAGCACCGGCGCCTGGCGCTCCATGTTCAAGAGCTCTCGCAGCGGCGGCGAGGGCACATGGGTGTGGATGTCGAAGATGACGTAAGAGATCTGGCGGTGGAAGTAGCGCTGCATGAACTCGTTGAGCGGCAGATCTGCCCGCACTTGGTCGGCCGGCTCGGCCAACAGCGTCACCGGCGCTGCGCTGTGGGTGACCACCACCGGCACCTCGTCGGCGCAGAAGAGCCGGGTGAAGGCCAACACCGGCGCTCCCGCGGCCAGACGAAGGGCGTTGGCCTCCGCCTCGGTGGCCGGCCGCACGGCCTGCTCCAGGGTGCGGATGGAGGGCCGGTATCCGCTGTGCTGGATCATGCGCCAGAAGTCCCAAATGCCGCCCAAGCGCGTGGGCACGGTGTCAATGTGGGGGTTGACGTAGGTGCCATCGCCCTGCTTCCGCAACACGAGGCCTTCGGCGGCCAGGCGGGCCAAGGCGCTGCGCACCGTGGCCCGGCTGACGCCTAGCTCGTCGGCCAGCTCGCTCTCCGAGGGAAGACGGCTGCCCGCGGCGTAGTGTTGGCTGCGGATGCGGTCGGCCAGGAGGTTGCCGACTTGTACGGCGACGGGCTTGTGGCGCTCGATGATCATGGGCGGAGAATTGGATAGACGGCAATCGTCTGACGTTTACAAGAGTAGCACAGGTTTTCACGAATGTCAAGGCCCCAGTTGCCCTTTTCGCTATGATCTGGATCATTTGCGAGAGCCCTCGACTCGTGCATAATAGCGGGTGTAGCCGCACAACGGCGGGGCAACCTATGGCGTGGAACAACGCCGTTCCACATCTTAGCTTTCAAAGGAGAAAGTGACCATGGTGACAGCAGTGCTAGAGGCGAGGCCCCAGGTAGCCGCCAACGGCGACCAACGCCAGGCCAAGGTGGAGCTCAACCCCTTTGCCATTGCCCAGCAGCAGCTGGACGAGGCAGCGGCCCTCCTGGAGCTGGACGAGGCGACCCATCAGATGCTGCGCTGGCCCATGCGGGAGATGCAGTTCACCATCCCCGTGCGCATGGACGACGGCACGGTCAAGGTGTTCAAGGGCTATCGGGTTCAGTACAACGACGCCCGTGGCCCGGCCAAGGGCGGCCTGCGCTTCCACCCGGAGGAGACCATTGACACCGTGCGCGCCCTGGCCGCGTGGATGACCTGGAAGACGGCGGTGGTGGACATCCCCCTGGGCGGAGGCAAGGGCGGCGTGACCTGTAACCCCAAGGAGATGTCGCAAGGGGAGCTGGAGCGGCTCAGCCGAGGCTACATCCGACGCGTGGCGGGGTTCATTGGCCCGGACGTGGACGTGCCGGCGCCCGACGTGTACACCAACCCCCAGGTGATGGCCTGGATGCGCGACGAGTACGAGGTGATTGTCCGCCAGCAAGCGCCGGGCATCATCACCGGCAAGCCGGTGGAGCTGGGCGGCTCCCACGGCCGCGGGGACGCCACCGCACGCGGCGGCATCTACACCACGCGCGAGGCGGGCAAGGTGCTGGGCATTGACCTGAAGGGCGCCACCGCTGCGGTGCAGGGCTACGGCAACGCCGGCTTCTTCGGCCACAAGCTGGGCGTTGACCTCTTGGGCCTGAAGTTCGTGGCGGCCAGCGACTCCAAGGGCGGCGTCTACAACCCCGACGGCCTGGACTACCGCGCGCTGAGCGAGTGGAAGGCCAAGACCGGCTCGGTGGTCAACTTCCCCGGCGCCAAGTTCATCACCAACGAGGAGCTGCTGGAGCTGCCGGTCACCGTGCTGATGCCCTCAGCGCTGGAGAACGTGATCACCGCGGCCAACGCCGGCCGTATCAAGGCCCGCATCGTCACCGAGCTGGCCAACGGCCCCACGACCCCGGAGGCGGACAAGATCCTGCACGAGAACGGCGTGTACGTGATCCCCGACTTCCTGTGCAACGCGGGCGGTGTGACGGTCAGCTACTTCGAGCAGGTGCAGAACGCCTACAACTTCTACTGGACCGAGGAGGAGGTGCACCAGCGGCTGGACGCCAAGATGACCACGGCCTTCCACGCCGTGCACGAGATGGCGCAGCGCATGGGGGTCCACAACCGCCTGGCGGCCTACCTGGTGGCTGTAGAGCGGGTGGCCAGGGCCATGAAGCTGCGCGGATGGGTGTAGCCCCCAGCCGACACCGGCGGGCTAAGCCTTGACGCCCGTGGGCTAAGGCGACGGGGCGTCGGGCCTAGTCTGTCGCCGGCGCAGCAGCTCGTTTCTCGCAGTGTCGTCGCACCGACGGCGCCCACCGGCGCCGTCGGTGTGTTTCGTTTTGGGCCACCTGTGGTACAATCTCGGCCATGCCACCCATCACCCTCACCCTCACCGGCATCGCCCACGGCGGCGAGGCCTTCGGCGTCCACGACGGCCGCATCGTCTTCGTGCCCTACGCCATCCCCGGCGAACAGGTGCAGGTGGAGCTGGTCGAGGCGCACCGCCGCTGGGCGCGGGCGCGGCTGCTCCGCGTGCTCTCCCCCTCCCCCGACCGGGTGGAGCCCCCCTGCCCCTACTTTGGCCCCGGCCGCTGCGGCGGCTGTCAGTGGCAGCACATCGCGTACGAGCGCCAGCTCTACCTGAAGGCCGAGGTGGTGGCCGACCAGCTCCGGCGGCTGGGTGGCGTGGCGGAGCCGCCCGTGTTGGACATGGTCGCCCTGGCCGACGACCAGGGGCTGCTGGCCTACCGCTACCGCAACCACGCCCAGTTCTACGTGAACGCCGAGGGAGAGCTCTGCCTCGTGCGCGAGGCAGGGAGCCGCAGCGCAGAGAGGGACACGGGCCGGCGGTCGCAGCGCGCCGACCCGGCCGACCTGATCCCCGTGGACCAGTGCCTGCTGCTGCACCCCCTGCTGGACGAGCTCCATGCGGCCGCAGCCGGCGGCCTGCTCAGCGATCGGCCTATCTTCGAAGAGGAGGCGAGCGGCGACGAAGAGGAGGCTGCGCCACCGCCGCCGAGGGTGCGCCGCCTGTACCTGCGCGCCGGCGTCCACACCGGCCAGCGGCTGCTGGTCTTCGAGACCGAGGACGACCGCGCCCCCAACTTCGCCGTGGAGGAGCTGGCGGTGAGCTGCGCGCTGCGTCGCCGTAACGGCGCGGTAGTGCCGCTCATCGGCGAGCCGTGGATCGAGGAAACGGTGGCCGGGCGCACCTTTCGCGTCTCAGCCGGCAGCTTCTTCCAGGTCAACACGGTAGGCGCGGAGGTGTTGGTGGCGCTGGCTGCGGAGATGCTGGCGCCCCAAGGCCACGAAACCCTGCTGGACGCGTACTGCGGCGTGGGCTTGTTCGGCCTCAGCCTGGCCGACCAGGTGGGCCATGTGGTGGGAATCGAGGAGTCTGAGGCGGCGTGCGAGGACTTCGCCTGGAACGCGCGCGACCTGGACAACGTGACCTTGCACGAGGGGCCGGTGGAGCAGGTGTTGGCCGTGCTGGACGAGCCCGTGGATCTGGCCCTGCTGGACCCCCCGCGCAGCGGCGCCGGGCCGGAGGTGGTGCGCCACCTGGCGCGGCTGGGCGTGCCGCGGCTGCTCTACGTGTCGTGCGACCCGGCCACCTTGGCCCGGGACGCCAAGCTGTTGCTGGCGGCCGGCTATCGCCTGGAGCAGGTGCAGCCGGTGGACCTGTTCCCCCAGACGTTCCACGTGGAGACCCTGGCGCTGTTCACCCGGCCGCAGGAGGAAAACAGGGCAGCAAAGGGATGAGCGAGGTCAAGGAAGGCTGGCGGCAATTAGCTTTGCAGACCTGATCGAGGAGCCTCTTGGGTCGCGACCTCGAGGCTATTTTTGGGGTGCTTGACGGGCGATGGGGAGGGTGGTAGAATGGCGGCAACGGCATGGCGCCAAGTTCTCGACGTTCCGCATTCTATTACACCTGTTTTTCCGCATAAAATCCAGCGAGGGCCTATTATGCGGCGAGATTTCCTGATAACACCCCCGAAGGGGACAAAAAGCGGAATGGCGAGCTGGCGGGATATGACGACCGGCATTCCCGCGAATCAATAGTTAGGCAGGCAAAGGCAAGGTGAACTATGAGCAACAATCCGCTCAATCCGTTTGGTGATACTGCAAAAGGATTGGCAAAGAACCCTCTTGGCATAATTGCCCTGTTTATTGTTCTGATCTATGGACTGGCATCTCTGGTAACAGCCTTTGCCAATTCGCTGACGGCTTCCGAAAGGTTGCCGTTAATTTGGTTTCTGGTGATATTTCCGATAATGGTGCTCATAGTGTTTGCGTGGCTTGTAAGCAGGCATAGTGGCAAACTCTTTGCGCCGAGCGACTTTAGAAACGAAGAGAACTATGTCAAAATGCAGATGACAGCAGTCGCGTCATTGGTTGCCGCTTCAACTAAATCCGATACTACCGCATCTGAAGCCGACATCGAAAAGATAGTAGAAGCAGTTAGACAAGCATTGCCTACCGATAGACAAAAATCCGAAGATTGGCATAACCACATCTTATGGGTTGATGATAGACCAAACAACAATGCCTATGAGCGAAAGGCTTTTGAAGCAGTTGGACTTCGGTTCACTCTTGCTCTTTCGACTAATGAAGCGTTAGACTTGCTCAAACGCAACAAGTACGTCGCGATTATTTCTGATATGGGAAGGCGTGAAGGCCCCAGAGAAGGCTATGTGTTACTAGACGCGCTGCGACGTGCAGGCGACCAAACCCCATTTTTCATATACACTGGGTCTAACTTGCCAGAACACAAACTGGAAGCATTTGAACACGGTGCTCAAGGGTCAACCAACAATCCCGAAGAACTGTTTCAGATGGTAATGAAAGCGATTGTTACTCGTGTTTGATATGAATTTGCCTGCCTAACACGCGTTTGCAGCCGACAGCGCTCCGCTTCGCTCCGCGCTGCGGCTGAAACGCCAGCCGTTAGCCAGCCAGAGAACATGAAGATCCGGTTTGCGTCCTGGAACGTCAACAACAGGAAACTAACGCGCCGCCACATTGAGATCCTTCACGACGCGCGTCCGGACATCTTGGCACTTCAGGAGGTATGCTCCGCACTCCATGACGCGCTGGTGACGGAAGGCTTGTTCACCTGGGATGCGTTCTCCCTCAAACTGCGGCCGCCGCGGGAGGGCGAAGGTCGATCTAGACAATTGGGATGCTCACTGCTCGGCACGGCTGGTACCCGGCTTCGTTCATGTTCGCTTGTCCCCAGACTCACCTTCCCTGAGCGTACCCTCGTAGCAATCATCGAGGGACCTAGTGGAGTCATGACAGTTTGTTCGTTTCATATTCCGCCTGGCGCGAGCTGGGGAGAGGTCAAGCCACGCACATTCAAAGTCATCGCTGGATGGCTCGAGCGTCAAGAGGGGCCATTGGTTTTCGGTATCGACGCAAACTGCCCAAGGTTCGACCACCCAGACATTCAGCAGAATGAATGGTGGTGGGAGGACGAGCCGCTCCTCCTGGGTCCCGCAGCACCCCATCAACTACAGGATGTATTCCGCGTCTATCTGGAAGCCAATCCAAAGGAACTTGAGGCAATTCTAGCGACGCGTCCGAACGGCCCGTTAGCGGTTTCGCACGTACGTGGCAATCGGCAGAAAATGACCGAGTGTCGGTACGACTTTATCTACGCTACGCCCGACTTTGAGGTTGAGAAGGTCGTCTACAAGTTCGACGATACCATTCGGGCGGTCAGCGACCACGCGCTCGTCATTGCTGATCTCGTGCTCAAAGGAGGCTGGCTAACAAGCCGCTCCAGCCGCGCCGCCGCAGGCGGCGTGGCTGAGCGGCAGGCCGTTGAACAAAGCGCCAAGCGCAGGTGAGAGGGGGGCCTGCGCTCTCTAATTTGCCGATTTCCCGCGGCGGGTGGAGTGGGGGCTCATACCTTTCTATGGCCACAGCGCTCCTCGGCCCATCGCCTGGGTGCCTGTTCGGTTGACCTTTTCCCCCTGCAGTGCTAGAATCGTTTTGTACGCGTTGACGCGCCACTGCTTTCTTCTATCGTTGCAGCGGTTTGAAATTCCAGATTGCGGGGCTTGTGCGCTAGCAGCGGGCTTAGTTCAACTCCAGATGATCCCGTCGTGGCCGATGGACTGCGTGTGGCGGCTTTCGTCTTTGATGAAAGCCTGCTCTCGTGTGGGTTGGCGCCGCTCGCCCTGTTGGCCGTTTGTTCCCGACGCGCCACAAACATCTCCTATTCCGTTGGGCCGCTTCGCCGATAATATGGTCATGCCGGCAGACTACCCTCGGGGTCAAGCACGCAACCTAGCAAAGAAGATGTTTCAACATGAAACGCACAGCGCTTTCCGCCTTTCTCGGGTGCTGCTGTCTTCTCGTTGTCCTGCCTGTTTCTTCCTTCCTTGCGGGCCCCTCGCCCGTGGCGGGTCTGCACCAAGAGCCGACAGTTACCTTCTTCGAGGCGTCGCAAGACACACCCTCGCTCGACCCACAGTCTCCGCAGGGCGTGACTTGGCACATCCAGCGTGTGGATGCGCCCAAGGCCTTCAGCAACATGCGCGATCGAAGTCTGCGCCTAGATGCGGCCGGCCGTCCGCACATCGCATATGGACTGGATCATCTGTACTATGCCTGGCATGATGGCAGTCACTGGCATCAGGAGACCGTGGATCCTGCCTGGGGCGTGGGCATGTACGCCTCGCTGGCGTTGGAC
>JANWYQ010000209.1 GCA_025055015.1 Caldilineales bacterium | reverse complement strand
GCGCGCCAGGGGGCCGACCTCCATGGGCGTGTCGTCGTAGCGCGGGGCCTTGAGCCAGGAGTACTTGGGCCGATCGCTGACCATCTCGTCGTAGGGCGGCGTGGGGCCCGCGTAGCGGGGGTTGGTCTGCCCCTCCCAGGGGTGCAGCGCCACGTCGTCGCCGTCGCTGTACTCGTACCAGGAGTGGGCCACGTACTCTGCCACCTTCTGGTGGTCCAGGGGCAGCACCTTGGACAGGTCGCGGTTGAGGATGATGCCCCGCGGCAGGAACAGCTGGGTGTTGTCCGGCGCCTGGGGGAACTCGCCGTAGGTCATGAAGTTGCCCAAGCCGGCGCCGTAGTTGGCCCACTCCTTGTAGAAGGAGGCGATGGCCAGCAGGTCGGGCACGTACACCTTCTCCACGAACACGCGCGCCTGGGCCAGCCAGCTCTTCAGCAGAGCGATCTTGTCCGCGTTGATGGCGTTCTGGCTGTTGGGGTCCACCGGGATGGACATGCCGCCCACCAGGTAGGTCTGCAGGTGGGGGTTCTTAGCGCCCAGCAGCGCGTGCACGCGGATGATCTCCCGCTGCCAGTCCAGCGCCTCCAGGTAGTGGGCCACGGCCAGCAGGTTGGCCTCCGGCGGCAGCCGGTAGGCGGGATGGCCCCAGTAGCCGTTGGCAAAGAGGCCAAGCTGCCCCGACCCAACAAAGGCGCGGATGCGGTCCTGCACCCCCCGGAAGTAGCTGGCCGAGGACTTCGGCCAGTCCGAGATGGCGTGGGCCAGCTCGGCCGTGGCCGCCGGGTTCGCCTCCAGCGCGTTGACGATGTCCACCCAGTCCAGCGCGTGCAGGTGGTAGAAGTGGATCACGTGGTCCTGAATGTACTGCGTGGCCTCGATGATGTTGCGGATGATCTGGGCGTTGGGGGGAACGGTGATGCCCAGCGCGTCCTCCACTGCGCGCACGGACGTTGCTGCGTGCACCGTGGTGCACACGCCGCAGATGCGCTGGGTGAACACCCAGGCGTCGCGCGGGTCGCGGCCGCGCAGGATGATCTCCATGCCACGGAACATGGTGCCGGAGCTCCATGCGTCCACCACGCGGCCGTTCTCCACCTGGGCCTCGATGCGCAGGTGTCCTTCGATGCGGGTGATGGGATCAATGGCGATCTTGGCCATGGCTCAACTCTCCTTCTCCGGCGACTCGTTGGAGGTCTGGGCGGTCACCTGGCCCTCTTCGTGGCGGGCGATGGGATGGCGGCGGGCCCGCACTGCGCTGGCCACGCCGTGGGCGGCAAAGGCGGCCGTGACGCCGCCCACGATGGCCAGCCCCAGCTGATCCACCTGGGCCTCCACGCCCAGCAGCTGAACGTCGGGCAGGCGGCGATAGAAGGGGGACATGGTGTCCCAGAAGTGGGGCTCGCTGCAGCCCACGCAGCCGTGGCCCGCGCCGATGGGCCACGACACGCCCTCGTTGTAGCGCACCACGGGGCAGTTGTGGTAGGTGGCCGGCCCCTTGCAGCCCATCTTGTACAGGCACCAGCCCTGGCGATGGCGCTCGTCGCCCCACTCCTCGACGAACTGGCCGGCGTCGAAGTGGGCGCGGCGCTCGCAGTTGTCGTGGATGCGCTTGCCGTAGGCGAAGAGCGGCCGGCCGAGCTGATCGGTAGCCGGCAGCTCGCCGAAGGTCAGGAAGTGCACCACCACTGCGGTGATGTTGGCTGCGTTGGCCGGGCAGCCGGGCAGGTTGAGCAGCTTGATGCCGGGCACCGCCTCTTTCACCCCTACGGCGCCAGTCGGGTTCGGCGATGCGCCGGGCACGCCGCCGTCGAAGGCGCACGCGCCGATGGCGATGGTGGCCGCCGCGTTGCCGCACACCTCGCGGGCAATGTCCAGCGCCGTGCGGCCGGCGATGGTGCAGTACACGCCGCCGTCCTTGGTGGGAATGGACCCTTCCACCACCGCCAAATACTGTCCTTTGAAGTTGTGGACGGTGTCGTGCAGCGACTTCTCTGCGGCTTTGCCTGCGGGCGCCATGATGGTCTCGTGGTAGTCCACCGACAGGGTGTCCAAGACGATCTCGGCCACCGTGGGCCGGCTCACCCGCAGAAAGGCCTCGGTGTTGCCGGCGCAGTCCTGGAACTCCAGCCACACCAGGGGCGGCCGCGTGGCCGTGGCCAGGGCCTCCGCAATGCGGTCCACGTAGCGCTTGGGCAGCGCCAGCGTCACCGCCATGGCCGAACAGAACTTCAGGAAGTCGCGGCGCGAGACCCCACGGCGCTCTAGCTCGTATGCCAGTCCTTGGGGATACGCTTGCATAGTGACCCTCCTCGACGATCGCTGTTTGCCTACGACAAGGCAGGAAGGGGACCGAGCGGCTGCTCGGCGGCCGGCTGCGCTCCGTTTTCCAAGGGGACCTGACCTTGCCGGAGCAACATCAGCACCTCCTCTCGCAGCTGCGTCACCGAGCGGCGCAGGTCCTCCAGCTCCTGACAGTGAAGGCGCTGGTAGGAGTCGAGCTGCTGCTCCAGGTGCAGCAGGCGCAACGTCAGGTCCAGGGAGCGCACAGGGGACGAATTGGTAGACGAGGTAGACGGCGCCACAGCCATAAGCGGAGAAGCCATGCTGCGTTGCAAGAACGAACCGACAGCCCCGAGCCGGGTCCGCCGGAGCCGCCGAACAGACATCACGGCCACGCCTTCTCGGCGAAGCAGTTACCAAGATTGTAACAAGCTCCTCAGCCCCCTACAACGTGCAAAGGGATCAACTTGTGTTCCAAACGTATCAAATTTGCCCCCTCGTAGGCTGGCCCAGTCTGCGAGACCAGCCTTTGAGACTGGGCCAGCCTCAGCAGAGCGCGAAAGGCGCCACGGGATCAGCTTGTGTTACCAACGTATCCAACTCGCCCCTGGTAGGCTGGCCCAGTCTTCGAGACCAGCCTTTGAGACTGGGCCAGCCTCTGCAGCTTGGGCGACTCGTCAGATCAGCCCCCGTTTCACCGCCTCGGCCACGGCTTGCGACCGGTTGGCCACCCCCATCTTGGTGAGGATGTCCTGCACCTTGCGCTTGACGGTGATCTCGCTCCAGTAGAGGCGGTCGGCGATCTCGCGGTTGGTGGCGCCGGCCGCGATCAGCCGCAGCACCTCCAGCTCCTGGTCCGACAGCCCTGCCTCGGCCCGCGCCTGGGCCTTGGCCATCGCGCTGAACTCCTGCATCAGCCGCCCCACCAGCGATGGGCTGAGCAAACGTTCCCCCGCCGCCACCTGGCGAATGGCTCCCGCCAGCATCTCCGGCGAGGCGCTCTTGAGCAGGTAGCCCTCCGCGCCCGCGCGCAGCGCGCCGAACAGGTACTCGTCGTCCTCGTAGGTGGTGAGCACGATGATCTTGATGGCCGGCCACTCCCGCTTGAGCTGGTGGGCCAGGTCAATCCCGTTCTTGCCCGGCAGGCGCACGTCCAGCAGCACCACGTCGGGCTGGCGCTCGGCCAACAGCGCCAGCAGCGCCGCCGCGCTGTCCGCCTCGCCGATCACCTGGATGTCGGGGTGGTTGGCCAACAGGCTGCGCACTCCCTGGCGCACCACCGGGTGGTCATCCACCAGCACTACCCGGATCGGTCTCATTGCCCTCACCTCCGCTCACCCCGGGTTCGCCCAGGGGGGCCACCAAGGTGACGCGCGTGCCGCAACCTGGCTGCGACCAGATGGCCAGGGAGCCGCCGATGCTCTCCGCCCGCTCCTGCATGCCGATCAGCCCCAGATGAGAGCGGGGCGCCTGGCTGATCGCCGCCAGGTCGAAGCCCACCCCGTTGTCGCTCACCTCCACGACCACCTGTCGGCCTGCGAAGTGTACGCTGACCTCGGCGTAGGTGGCGCGCGAGTGGACGGCCAGGTTGTTCAGCGCCTCCTGGACGATGCGAAAGGCCGCCACCTCGGCGTCCGGGTCGAAGCGCTGCGGCGTCCCCGTCACCCGCAGGCCGCAAGGGATCTGGCCGGCCTGGCTGAAGCCCGCGACCAGCTCCCGCAGGGCCGGCACCAGCCCGTGGGTGTCCAGCGCCACCGGCCGCAGGCTGTAGATGGCGCGGCGCATCTCCGCCTCAATGCGGCGCAGCAGGGCCTGGGCAGAGGCCAGGCGCTGGCCGGCCAGGTCCGGCTGCGTCGCCAACAGGTCGCGCGCGGCCTGGGCCTCGAACAGGGCGCCGACGATGAGCTGCTGGACGCCGTCGTGCAGGTCGTGGGCGATGCGGGCTCGGGTGCGCTCCTCGATGCGCCGCTCCTCCGCCAGGATGCGGCGCAGGGCGTCCGCCTGCTGCGCAAGAGCTTGCCTCGCCGCCTCCAGCTCCCGCGTGCGCTCGGCCACCCGCGCCTCCAGCGTGGCGTTGAGGGCCTTGAGCGCCTGGTGGAACTGGGCACGCTCGATGGCGATGCCGATCTGGCGACCGATGGCGGTGAGCAGCTCCCGGTCGGCCTGGTCGAACGCGCGCGGGCGCCGACTGGCCACGTGGACGATGCCGACCACCTGATCCGTGGTCTGCACCGGCACGCTCAGCACGGTGGCGAACCGCTCGCACGCGCAGGGCAAGGACCGGTCGGGATCGAGCCGGAGGTCCTCGGTGATCAACACCTCGCCCCGCAGGGCAGCCTGGCCGCACTGACAAACCCCCAGCGGCATCGTCTGCTCGATGGCGACAAACTCCGCCGAAACAGCGCGCGCCTCCCGCAACACCAGCTGGCCGTCCTGGATCAGGCGGACGCTGCCGGCGTCCAGCTCCAACACCTCGATCACCCGCTCCAAGGCTACCCGCAGCACCTCGTCCAAGTCGAGCGAGCGGTTGACCGCCTCACCGACCGCGTGCAAGGCAGCGACCTGCCGATGTTGGCGCTCGCACTCCTGTAGCCGATGATGGATGTTGGAGGCCGAGCTCACAGCGCACCTCCATGGCGCCCTCTGCCGGCTCCGCACCGAGGCCGGCCCTGGACCGCTTGAGTAGATCGGAAAGAAGGCGGTTACAATTATAGCGCTTACAGCGAACAAAACCAAACCACCAACAGCCGGCTTGGCCCTGGCGGACCGGCCGGCAACTGCCGCCCCAGGCGCGCCGGCCGCCAGGGCCCTTTCGGCATTTGACAGGTAAGTAGGCTGATGTTACACTGCGCCTGACAATTGAACTGCCAGGGGAGCCGGGGTGCGCCCGGCTGAGAGGGTGAGCCGATCTGCTCGCCGACCCTTTGAACCTGACCTGGGTAATGCCGGCGTAGGGAGCAGCGAACCAGCACAAGCGAGGCCGTCTGCCATACCAGGCAGGCGGCCTTTTCTGTGCCAACGAGGTTTCCCATGCGAGCGTTTGTGGTGGCTGGCAGTCCACACTCCATACAGCCGGCCGCGCTGCGGCCGCAGCCTGGAGACTGGGTGGTGGCCGCCGACGGCGGCGCCAACTTGTGCGCGATCTGGCAGTGGCCGGTGGACACGGTGGTGGGCGACATGGACTCCATCGCGCCCGACCTGGCGGCGCGGCTGCAGGCCCAAGGGGTGCCCTTCCACGTCTACCCAACGGACAAGGACCAAACCGACCTGGAGCTGGCCCTGCGCCTGGCCGTGGCCGCGGCGCCGGCGGAGATCGTGGTGGCCGGCGCGCTGGGCGCGCGCATTGACCACACCGTCGGCAACCTGTCGCTGCTAGCGTTGCCGGAGCTGGCGGCGGTGCCCACCCGCATCGTGGACGGCTGCCAGACCATCTGGCTGGTGCGCAGCCGGCTGACGGTGCCCGGCCGGCCGGGAGACACCCTCTCCCTGCTGCCCTTCGGCGGCGACGTGGGCGGCGTCAGCGTGGAGGGCGTGCGCTGGCCGCTGCACGACGCCGACCTGCCGCTGGGCCCATCGCTCACCATCAGCAACCAGCTCACGCAGTCGCAGGCGGAAATCCGGGTCCGACGAGGATCCCTCCTGGCGGTGCACATTGCAGGTGAGTAAGGAGGTACAACCATGACCCCCCAGCGCGCTGTTATCCTGTGGTTGACGGCGGCCTTGCTGCTGCTGGCCGCCTGCGTGCCGCCCGTCGGCGTGGGGCCGACGGCAGAGCCGTCGCCGGCCGCCGCCACGCCCACGCCCGTCGCGGCGCAAACCCTGGTGCTGATGTCCCACGACAGCTTCGCCGCCACCGAGGACGTCATCCGCCAGTTCGAGACGGCCCACAACGTCAAGCTGGAGTTCCTCAAGGCGGGCGACGCCGGCGAGGCCCTCAACAAGGCTTGCCTGAGCAAGGACAACCCCCTGGCCGACGTGTTCTTCGGCGTGGACAACACCTTCTTCAGCCGCGCCATCGGCTGCGACATCTTCGAGCCCTATGCCTCGCCCTTGCTGGCCGACATCCCCGACGACTTGAAGCTGGACCCGCAGAGCCGTCTGCTGCCTGTGGACTTCGGCTACGTCAACGTCAACTACGACCGGCGCTGGTTCGCAGAGAAGGGCCTGGCCGTGCCCCAGACGCTGCGCGACCTGACCAAGCCGGAGTACAAGGGGCTGTTGGTGGTGCAGAACCCCGCCACCTCGTCCCCTGGCCTGGCTTTCCTGCTGACCACCGTGGCCCACTTCGGCGAGACGGGCAGCTACACCTACCTGGACTTCTGGCGCGACCTGCGGGCCAACGACGTGCTGGTCACCGACGGCTGGAGTGAGGCCTACTTCAGCCACTTCACCGTGGGCAGCGGCGGCGAGGGGGATCGCCCCCTGGTGGTGAGCTACGCCACCAGCCCGCCGGCGGACGTCTACTACAGCGAGGGCGCCAAGACCGAGCCCGACAGCGGCAACCTGTCGCCCGCCAACGCTACCTTCCGCCAGATCGAGTTCATCGGCATCCTGCGCGGCACCAAGCAGCGGGCCCTGGCCGAGAAGCTGATAGACTTCCTGCTCAGCCCCACCTTCCAGGAGGACATCCCCCTGCAGATGTTCGTCTATCCGGCCAACCGGAACGCCAAGCTGCCGGACCTCTTCGTGCAGTTCGCCGAGGTGCCGCAGCAGCCGGTGCAGCTGGCGCCGGAGCAGATCGAGGCCAACCGCGAGCGCTGGATCGAGGCCTGGACCGACGTGGTCCTGCGCTGAGGAGCCGGCGGGCGGTCGGACGGCAGGCCGGCTGCCCGCCGGACTCGGGCGACCGAGAGAGCCCATGTACCTCCCACGCGCCTGGCGCGCCCTCTACCTGCTGCCGCTGGCCTTCATGGCGGCCTTTTACTTCTACCCCCTGCTCAGCATCCTGCAGCTCAGCCTGCTGCCGGGGGGCCAGCCGGACCTGAGCGGCTTTCGGGCGCTGGTGGAGCGGCCCTACCTGCGGGGCGTGGTCTGGTTCACGGTGTGGCAGGCCGCGGTGTCCACCCTGCTCACGCTGCTGCTGGGGCTGCCCGCGGCCTACATCTTCGCCCACTTCGAGTTCCCCGGCAAGGGGCTGCTGCGCGCCTTGACCACCATCCCCTTCGTCATGCCCACGGTGGTGGTGGGGGCGGCCTTCACCACCCTCCTGGGCCCGCGCGGGGTGGTGAACGACCTGCTCCAGGCCGCGCTGGGGCTGGATCGCCCGCCGGTCAACCTGCTGTACACCCTCTGGATCATCCTGCTGGCCCACGTGTTCTACAACGCCACGGTGGTGGTGCGCATCGTGGGCGACTTCTGGGCCAACCTGGACCCCCGGCTGGGCGAGGCCGCTGCGGTGCTAGGGGCCGACCGCTGGCGCGTGCTGCGAGAGGTGACGCTGCCGCTGCTACTGCCCCCGATTGCGGCCTCGTCGCTGCTGGTGTTCCTCTTCTGCTTCACCAGCTTTGGCGTCATCCTGATCCTGGGCGGACCCCGCTTCAGCACCCTGGAGGTGGAGATCTACCGCCAAGCGGTGAACTACTTCAACCTGCCGCTGGCGGCGGTGCTCTCGCTGGTGCAGCTGGTCATCACCTTTGCCGTCATGGCCGCCTACACCCGGCTGCAGGCGCGCACATCGCTGCCCCTGAACCTGCGCCCCCGGTCCAGCATCGCGCATCGGCCGGCCAACGCCCGCGAGTGGCTGGCCGTGGGCGCCGTCATCACCCTGCTCACCGCAGTGCTGGTGGCGCCGCTGGCGGCCCTGGCCGTGCGCTCGGTGACCCTGGGCGAGGGGCCGCCCTCCCTGCGCTTCTACCAGGCGCTGACGGTCAACCGCAGCCAGGACATCTTCTTTGTGCCGCCGGTGCTGGCCATCCGCAACTCCCTGGTCTTCTCGGCGGCAGCCACGGTCCTCTCTCTGGCCTTGGGGCTGATCAGCGCCTACCTGCTCACGGCGCCGGGCCGCGCCGCCGGTCGGCTGGCGCGTTGGCTGGACCCCATCCTGCTGCTGCCCCTGGGCACCTCGGCGGTTACCCTGGGCTTCGGCTACATCGTGGCCCTGGGCCGGCCGCCGCTAAACCTGCGCACCTCCCTGGCCCTGGTGCCCCTGGCCTACACCCTTATCGCCATGCCGTTCGTGGTGCGCACCCTGCTGCCCGCGCTGCGCCGCCTGGACCCCGGCCTACGGGAGGCGGCGGCCACCTTGGGCGCGTCCCCGACCCAGGTGGTGCGAGAGGTGGACCTGCCCCTGATCTGGCGCGGGCTGCTGGTGGCCGCAGTGTTCGCCTTCACCATCAGCCTGGGCGAGTTCGGGGCCACCCTGCTGCTCTATCGGCCGGCCTACCCCACCATGTCGGTGGTGATCTACCGCGCCCTGGGGCAGCCGGGGCTGGTCAACTACGGCCAGGCCCTGGCCATGAGCACCTTGCTGATGCTGGTGTGCCTGGGCAGCCTGCTGGCCATCGAGCGCTTCCGCGTCGGCGGCCAAGGGGAGTTCTGATGGCGCAGCTGGAAGTGCTGCAGGTCAGCAAGGCCTTCGACGCCACGCCCGTGCTGCGGGAGGTCTCCTTCGCCGTGGAGGCCGGCGAGCTCGTCTGCCTGCTGGGGCCGTCGGGCTGCGGCAAGACCACGCTGCTGCGCATCGTGGCCGGGCTGGAGCAGCCGGACAGCGGCCAGGTGCGCTTCGAAGGGCAAGACCTGGCGGGCGTGCCCGTCCATCGCCGGGGGTTTGGGCTGATGTTTCAAGACTACGCGCTCTTTCCCCACAAGAGCGTGGCCGAGAACATAGCCTTCGGCCTGCGCATGGCCCCCAAGGAGCAGCGCCTCGACCGGCAAAGCCTGCAGCGCCGGGTGGCGGAAATGTTGACCCTGGTCAACTTGGTGGGGTACGAGGATCGGCGGGTGCACGAGCTGTCGGGCGGCGAGCAACAGCGGGTGGCGCTGGCCCGCAGCCTGGCCCCGCGGCCGCGGCTGCTGATGCTGGACGAGCCGCTGGGCTCCCTGGACCGGGTGTTGCGGGAGGAGCTGATGCTGGAGCTGCGCCACATCCTGAAGCGGGTGGGCACCACTGCGCTCTACGTCACCCACGACCAGCAGGAGGCCTTCGCCATCGCTGACCGGGTGGTGATCCTCCAGCGAGGCCGGGTGGAGCAGGTCGGCGCGCCGGCGGCGGTGTACCGGCGGCCGGCTACGCCCTTCGTGGCCCGCTTCCTGGGCATGCAAAACCTGCTGCCCGGCCGGGTGGTGGCCCTCACGCCCCAGCCCACCGTGGCCACAGCCGTGGGGACCTTTGCCTGCGCCGGGTGCGCGCCGGAGGCGGCCGTGGGCGCTGTCGTCACCGTGGTGATCCGGCCCGACGCAGCGGCCCCGGCGGCGTCCTGCGCGGACGGCGACCGGCGCAACTGCCTGGAGGGGACGCTGACGGAGCTGTCCTTCCGCGGCAGCCAGGTGAAGATCGAGTGTGCGGTGGGGGAGCTCGGCCCGCGGTTCACCTTCGACCTGCCCGGAGCGGCGGCTGCCTCCTTGCCGGCTGTGGGCGAGCCGCTGCGCCTGCGCCTGGACCCCGACGGCGTCGTGCTGCTGCCCGCGGGCGAGGAGAACAGCCGAACAGATGTTCAGTAGCATTTGACAAAAAGTGTTACCTGGTCTATACTGCCGCCCAACCGAATTCGCAGCGGTCTGGATTGTTTGCGCACGAACGCCAGGGATCGTTGACACGAAAGACAAGGCCGTTGCGGCGTGCCCCCATGGGCGGAGACCGCAACCCCCTTTCCGCCCGGTCGCCTCGTCTCCCCTTCGTCGGCTCTCTGCGCAACCCCCGCTGCCACACTCGTGGGTGAAAGGAGAGCTACCATGTACAGCAAGACCATCGTTGTCGGCCACCTGGGGCGGGACCCGGAGATGCGCTACACGCCGTCGGGCCAGCCCGTCACCTCTTTCTCGGTCGCGTCCACCCGGCGGTGGACCACCCAGGACGGCACCCAGCAGGAGAAGACCACCTGGTTTCGCGTCACGGCCTGGGGCAAGCTCGCCGAGCTGTGCAACCAGTACCTGAGCAAGGGTCGGCTGGTGCTGGTGGAAGGGGACATTGACGTCTCGGCCTGGCGCTCCCAGGACGGCGAGCCGCGCGCCAGCCTTGAGCTGACTGCGCGCAACGTGCGCTTCCTAGGCGGCCGCGACGCAGGGACCGCGCCCGGCGCCTTCCCGGCCGCCGGCGCCGAGCCGTCCATGATTGAGGAGGAGGAGATCCCCTTCTGATCGCGGGCTGAGCGAGGTCCGTCGCTTCCTCGGTTGCCTTTTTTGCGCGTCCCAATAAAAACGTCTCCGCCCTGCTTGACGCCGCGCCCCAGTTGTGGTAAGATCAAGGCGTGTTCAACATAATGAAGCGCCTGATGTTGACAGCGTGACGTCGCCAGCCTAGCCTTGCTCTGAGGGTCTCTCCCGTTGTTCGACCAGCGCGCAGGGGCCAGGAGAGTTTGACCATGAACCAACCGCGCGACCGCCTTGTTCCCCTCCTTCTCGTGCTGATCGCTGCGCTGCTGCTGGGGGCTTGCCAGCGCGAGCGGCCGGCGCCGGAGAGCAGCAACTGGGACGTGTCCCCCGTTGCCCAGCCCACTGCGCCCGTTGGCACCCCCATTCCTGCGGCCCAGCCCACCACTGCGGCCACCACGGTGTCGGTCGAGGGAGCGCAGCCCGGCACCACGCCGGGCATCATCGTGGTGCCGTCCACCCCCACGCCCGTCGCTGCGCCCGGCGGCTTGGTGGTGGTGCCCTCCGGCCCCACCTTCGCCTACACGGTCCAGGCCGGCGACACCCTGTTCGGCATCGCGGTGCGCTACAACACCGACGTAGACACCCTGCGCCGGCTGAACAACCTCTCCGACGACACTATCCAGGTAGGGCAGGTGCTGCAGGTGCCCGGCACCGGCCCCCAGGGCGGCGCGACGCCCGCTGCGCCGACGCAGCCCACCCAGCCCGCCGGCCAGCAGGTGATCTACGTCGTCGAGCCCGGCGACACCCTGAGCGGGATCGCCGCCAAGTTCAACGTGGCCTGGACCGACATCGCCAGGGCCAACAACATCTCCGCCCCCTACACCATCTACCGGGGGCAGAAGCTGGTGATCCCCGGCGTGCAGCCCACCCCCGTGCCGCAAGCGCCGGCGCGCACCCACACGGTGCAGGCCGGCGAGACCCTCTACGGCATCGCCGTGAAGTACGGCGTGACGGTGCAGGCCATCATGCAGGCCAACAACCTCACCAACCCCGACTTCATCCGCACCGGCCAGGTGTTGGTGATCCCCGGGCAATAGCGAGGGCCTCCCCACCGAAAGCCGGCCACAAAGCAGCAGTCCCGGCTGAGACGTCGCCGGGACTGCTGCTTTTTGGTGAGAAGGTCGCCGAGGGCTCGCTGGGCCTAGGCGCTCAAGCCGCTCGACGCTGGGTTGCCACCTGAGGCGTGTCGTGGCGCGCGCCGATGCCCACCACCAGCAGGTCCACCACCTGCTCCAGCCGCTCTCCTAGGTCGAAAGCAAAGTCCGATTGGCACCAGAGGGCGAGCTGTTGGTAGTACAGCCCCTCCAACACCTGCGCCACCAGGTCGGGGTCCAGGTCCGGGTGGAACTCGCGGGTGCGCTGCCCGCGGCTGATCAGGATGGCCACCAGCCCGCGAAAGCCGAGCCGGCCGCTGCCGGGCGGCGCCAGGTGGCTGATCTTCAGGGCCCGCTCCACGGCCAGGCGCACCAGGTCCTTGTCCTCCGCCAGGCTATCGGCCAGGGTGCGCATGAACAGCTTGAGGGCCGCCACGGCGCTCTCGGACTGGGAGATGCGGCGTCCGGAGCCGTTGGCCATGGCTGCGCCCAGCCGGGCGATGTGCCGCTCGCCGATGTACAGCAGGACGTCCTCTTTGGTGGGAAAGTAGTTGAAAAAGGTCCCTTTGGCCACGCCGGCGGCCTGGGTGATCTCCTCGACCCGCGTCTCGTCGAACCCCTGTTTGCGAAAGAGTTCCACCGCCACGGCGTAGATGTTCTCTTTGCGCAAGCGCTTGTTGAGCTCGCGCTTGTTGGAGTTGCGTTGCGCTGCTGGCATGGTTGTGCCGCTCCCTTGCCGATCAAGCTTCTGTGTTGGCTTCAACGTCGTCGCCTCGGCAGCGGCTGAGCCGGCGGATGCCGGCCGCTGCGGCGATGTCCAAAAGCATTGACGGCCCGACGCCACGAAGGACGCGCGCTTTTTGCGAAATGCTATGAAATTCGTTGCCCGAAAAAGGGCCACGCCTCTCTTCGGCGGCAGGGGCCGCAGGGGCCTGGCCTAAGTTTGCTGCAGATGTCCGTTTTAGCTGTCGGGGGTTGCCACGGTGGGGAACGACGAGAGCGCAAAGGCGTGGCGGCGCAGAGTATATCACACCCCAACCCGGATCACCAAACTTCTCCCCCCCTGTCGTGCTAGCCGACCGGCACCGTTGCCAGCTCGTAGCGCCAGATGCCGTCGTCCACATGCACCACCACCTCCCCCTGCTCCTCCAACACGTCCAGATGGCCCACGATCTCAGAGGCCGCTAGGAAGACGTCTACGTTGTCCAGCTGGCGGAAGATGGCCTGGGCCAGCTCCCACACCGTGCGAGGTCCGGCTGCCAGCAGCTGGCGCAGCCGTCCCAGTCGGCGCTCGTAGAAGCGGAAGCGCTCCTTGATCAGCCCGCACGGGTCCGCCACAGCCTCCTCGTGGCCGGTCAACACCAGGTCGAGCTCGAGCTCGTACACGCGGCGCAGGGAGCGCCAGTACTCGATCAAAGGGCGGCGGCGGCCGGTCTCCCCCTGGGGCGGCGGCTCGACGATGGCGTTGGAGGTGATGTGGGCCAGCAGATGGTCATTGCCCACCAGCAGGCGGCTGCGCGGCTGGTAGAAACAGAGCAAGCTGCTGGAGTGACCGGGACAGTACAGGGTCTCCCACTGCAAGCCGGCCATCTCAAAGCGGTCCCCCTCTTGCAGGAAGCGGGTCACGGCCGCGTACGTCTGCAAGCGCCGGAAGCTGGCGTAGAGGCGGGCCGAGGGCTCGGCCAGGGCCAAGGGCACGCCGCAGGCCGCCAACATCTCGTACCAGAAGTTCTTGCGCTGTTCGTGGAACCCCGGCGCATCCTCCAGCCACGGCTGAGACTGACGTGAGGACCACACCTCGGCGCCGCTGAGGTCCACCAGCCGTCCCACCAGGCCAAAGTGGTCCGTGTGGGCATGGGTCACGATGATGCGCTCGAGGTCGGCCGGCGCATAGCCGTGCTGGCGCAGCCCGACCAGCAGCGCCTCCCACGCCTCTGGGGTGGCCGGCCCGGTGTCAATCAGGGTCAGGGGCTCGCCCTCGACGAGGTAGGTGTGAACCGGCCCCACGGGGAACGGCGTGGGCAGGGTGATTCGGTGGATCTTGCCCAAAATGGGCATGTCAAAGGGGTCAACGGGCAGGGTTTGCATCACTGCGGCCTGTTTTTCACCAGCACCGTCCAGGTGCCACGCTGAACCACGGCGTTGTTTTGGTTGAGGACCTGCACTTTGAAGGTGACGTAGCCGCCTCCTAGCCGGGGCATGGGCTTTACCTCGCTGACCGTGGCTTGCACTCGCACCGTGTCGCCGATCTTAACCGCAGCCCGGAACTGCCAGTTCAGCTCCATGAAGGCGATCACCGTGTCCCGCATGAAGCCGAGGCGCTCGGACAGGCCGGTGGCCATGGAGAGCACCAGCATGCCGTGGGCGATGCGCTCTCCGAAGGAGGTTTGCTTGGCGGCTTCGGCGTCCACGTGCAGGGGGTTCCAGTCGCCGCTGAGGGACGCGAAGTTGACGATGTCGGCCTCGGCGATGGTCCGCCCCTGGCTCACGATGGAGTCGCCCACTTGATAGTCCTCGAAGTACAGGCCGGTTGGGGGCCGCAGATCAGCCATGCTATGCTCCTCGGCGAGAAGGGTATAACGCAGCGCGTTATGCGCCTCCATTCTACCGAAGAGCGATGAGATTGGCAAGCGAGGTGCGGAAACAAAAAAAACAGGCCCAAGCGTTGCTTGGGCCTGTAGTCGGAAGAGGGGCCTCAACAAATCTTCCAGGCTGCCCATCTGAGAGCTGCCGTTTTCCACAGCCTTGGACCAGGGGGATGGTCTCGAACTCCCGCGGCAGCTTCGTGATAGGTTGTTCAGCGCATCAGTTTTCGCTTCTGTGCACTATTCACCGGCATCGCCACCCCACGGCTCTGGTCAAGCTTCAGCTTGCTAGCCGTGCCAGGCTGCTGCCCATGTGGCTGGCCGTTACCACTTACCGCCGGGCTTACCTGTCCAACTTCTCGGGGCTCCCTCTTCCTCGCCTGGAAAGCTACCTCTTCGGTGCAGCCGGTGGTGTTCCACCTTCAGCTTTCCTGTGGCGCCTGTTCAGGCAAGGAAGCTGCAGTTTCGGCGGGAAGCCGTCACTTTGTTTCCGCTGTCCTGTTAAGGTGCTTTCCTAAGCTACCTTGATTATAGCACCACCTATCGGTGGAGTCAATACCCTTTTCGGCGGGCGCCCGATTTTTTTAAGCTTCGACGGTCGCCGTCCCGCGCGGCCGCAACAACCAGACCGCCGTCAAGATCAAGCCACCGCCGACGATCTGGCCTGGTCCCAGGGTCTCGCCCAGGACCAGCCACGCCAACAGCGCCGCCAGCACCGGCTCCAAGGTGGCCACCAGGCTGGCCACGCTGACGGGAACGGTGCGCACGCCGGCTGCGTAGGCCACCGACGCGCCCACGGTCGGGCCCAGCGCCAGGGCCAAGAGCCAGAAGATGGCGGCCGGCGAGGCCAGCGCAGCCGAGAGGGGCGCCAGCGGCTGAAACAGCAGCAGCGTCGCAGCTCCCACTAACATGCCGTAGCACTGCAGGGTCCACGGGCTGGTGTAGCGCACTCCCACCTTGTTGAACACGCTCCACAGGCCATAGGTGAGGCCCGACAGCAGCCCCCACACCACGCCCAGCGCGTTCAACCGCAACACCTCCGGGCGGTAGGCCTGAGCCACCAGCGCCGACCCCACCACCGTTAGCGCCAGCGCCGCCAGATGAACCGACGACAGCCGCTCGCCTAGAAACCGCCAGGCGATTAGGGCCACCCAGGCTGGCGCCGTGTAGAGCAACACCGCCGCCACCGCCACGCCCGCCGTGAGTATGGCGTTGATGTACACGGCGTAGAACAGGGCAATGCCGAACACGCCGTACACCAGGGCCACGCCCGCCGCGCGCCGCTCCAGGCGCAGCCAGCTCGGGCGTATCACAGCCAAGCCCACCAGAAGCAACGCCCCGCCCAGCAAAGCCCGAAAGGCAGCCACGGCAAGAGGGGGAAGTCCAAGGCGCTCGGCCAACATCTTGTAGATGATGCCCAAGGTTGCCCATAGGCCTGCTGCCAACAACACCAGGAAGTAGCCCCGCATGCTGCCAGAAGTGCTCATGGGGGCGATTGTACACCGCCCCTCCCGGCCGTCCAAACTTGAACTTTCGGGAGAACTGGGAGATAATGAGGGCAACGAAGCCTGAGCGTCTCTTGGGGAAGGCCCTCGGCGGCGCAGCGGAGCGCTCTGGGTTGCTCGTCTCGCTTCGCCCGACCGACGAGCTTCCCCCTACGGATCGGCTTTTGCCCGGCTTGGCTCACCGCTGTGAAATCAGCATCTGGTCACCGAGGAGGGCGCCCGTATGATCTCGATTTCGGCTGCCGATGAGAAGGCCAAGCGCATTGCAGCGCAGGCCTACGACATGCTGGCCACCCAGCAGGTTCTGCGCACCACCACCTCCGAGATCCAGGTGGAGGCCGCCGACGGCGTGCTGGCCCTAAAGGGCCGCGTGCGCACCAACAGCCATCGCAACCTGGCCCAGCGGCTGGCGCAGACAGCGGTCAACGGCTGGCAGCTGCGCAACGAGCTGATCAGCGACGAGGCCTTGGCCTTGGAGATCGCCAACCGGCTGGCCGCCGACCCTCGCACGGCCACGGCTCAGGTGCGCTGCGACGTGTTCCTGGGCGTCGTCACGCTACAAGGGGTCGTCAAGGGCCCCTGGCAACACCAGGCGGTGCTGGAGCTGGTGGGGAAGGTGCCGGGCGTCGCCAGCGTCAACGATCAACTGAGCGTCGTTCCCTGAAGCGGCGAAGCTGGGCCAGTCTTGCGGACTGGCCCAGCTTCGTTCCTGCTGGCTCCCACAAGCCGGGCCGGTCTGCTAGACTGGCCCGGCTTTTTTGCTAACGCAAGACTAACGCTTCGCAAATGCTGGTCTAACACTGCTGTGCTATTCTGTAGGCGCAAACGAAAACAAAGCGGATTGCAAAAAACACGCTGTTGCGACGCCGATGCGTCGCCAGGTTTGGAAAGGAGGGTGACCTATGACCAGCCTGATCGTGCGTGATCCGTTCCGCGAGATGATGAGCCTGCGCGAGGCGATGGACAAGCTGTTCGAGGAGAGCTTTGTGAGCCCCCGCTGGCTCTTCGGCGGCGAGGGCGTGAGCCTGCCCGTGGACATCTACGACAAGGGCGACAGCTATGTGGTCAGCGCTTCGATCCCGGGCGTGAAGCCGGAGGACATTGACATCAGCATCACCGGCGACACCCTGACGATCAAGGGCGAGACCAAGTCCGAGGAGAAGGTGGAGAAGGGCAACTACATCCGCCAGGAGCGCCGCTTTGGCCGCTTCGAGCGGACCCTGTCGCTGCCCGGCCGCATTGACGTGGACAAGGTGGAGGCCCTGTTCGAGAACGGCGTGCTCCACCTGACCCTGCCCAAGGCCGAGGAAGTGAAGCCGAAGCAGATCAAGGTGCAGACCAAGTAAGCCTACTTTGCTGCCGGCCAGCCGGCCGGGCTTCTCTCGGCTGGCTGGCCGTTTTTCGAGACCCAAACGACATCGAAGGACAACCCTGGACCGCCAGGTTGAAAGGAGGATGGCTATGACGACCGTTGTGACCCGCTGGGAGCCCATGCGCGAGTTCGTTGCGCTGCGCGATGCTATGGATCGGCTGTTCGAGGAGAGCTTCGTGGGGCCCTCCTGGGCGTCCCTGAGCCGCCGCATGGACGGCGAGGGCGCGGCCTGGAGGCTGCCGCTGGATGTCTACAGCACCGCCGAGGAGATCGTAATCATTGCCAACGTGCCCGGCGTCAAGCCTGAGGACGTGAAGATCACCTTCGAGGGCGACGTGCTGACCATCCAGGGCGAGCTGCCGCGGCCTCTGGAGAACGTGGAGTACATCATGCGGGAGCGCCGCTATGGCCCCTTCACCCGCAGCCTGACCTTCAACGTACCGGTCAACGCCGACGCCATCGAGGCCACCTTCCAGAACGGCGTGCTGACCGTGGTGGTGCCCAAGGCTGAGGCCGTGCGGCCCAAGCACATCAAGGTGCAGACCAAGTAACGCTAGTCGAAGCGGGACAAGCGGCAGGGCAGCCTGAAGGTGCCTTGCCGCTTGTTTTTTTTGCTGCGCCGACCGGGAGATGCCTATGCCGATCTACGAGTACGTCTGCGACACCTGCGGACTGCACTTCGAGCAGCGTCGAACGTTCAACGCGGTGGACGAGCCCGCCTGTCCCAACGGCCACGCCACGGTGCACCGCCTCTTCCGGGCGCCGGCGGTGGTGTTCAAGGGCTCAGGCTGGTACGTCACCGACAGCCGCCCCAAGGAGAGCGCCTCCAAAGGCGAAAGCTGAGCGACCACCAAGGGCTGCCAACTTTCCCCCAGTTGGCAGCCCTTTTTTGCTACACCCTCTGCACCCGCCCCCCCTCCACTTGCAAGCAATGGGCGCGGCGGCGAAACTCCTCACTGAAGTCGTCCCAGTCCGTGGTGGTCACCACCGCCTGGGTCACTCCCTCCAGGGCTGCCAGCAGGGTGCTGCGCCGCCGGGCGTCCAACTCCGACATGACGTCGTCCAGCAGGAGCAACGGAGCAGCGCCTAAGGCCTGGCGCATGACCGCCACCTCGGCCAGCTTCACGGCCAGGGCGGCGGTGCGCTGCTGGCCGCGGCTGCCGTAGGTGCGCAGGCTGCGGCCCTGGGCTAGGAACTGCACGTCGTCGCGGTGCGGCCCGATCAGCGACATGCCGGCTGCGATCTCCTGCCGCCGCGCGCGCGTCAGCTCGCGCCGCAAGGCCTCGGCGACGGCTGCCGCCTCGCCCGTCTCGTAGGCTGCGGACGGCTCACGCAGCCAGAGGCCCTCTCCCTCCTCGTCGTCGGCGATGGGTTCCTCCTCGTCGCCCTCCCCGTCCGGCGCCAAGGTCAGCCGCGGGATGTAACGAAGCTGCAACCACTCGCGCCCCTCGGTGAGCGCAGCCTGGCGCTGGCTGGCTTCCTGCTCCAGCGCCACCACAAAGGCCGCCCGACGGGCCACCAGCAGGCTGCCGCAGGCGATCAGCTGCTCGTCCCAGTAGGCCAACTGGTCGAGCGGTCCCCCGCGGTCGCGCAGGCTGCGCAGCAGCGCGTTGCGCTGGACCAGCACCTTGTTGTACAAGCTCAGGGTGCGGCAGTAGTCGGCCTGCATCTGGCACAGGGCGATGTCCAGGTAGCGCCGCCGCTCGGCCGGTGGGCCGGCCACCAGGTTGATGTCCTGGGGCAAGAAGAGCACGGTGGGAAGCTGACCCACCAAATCCAACGCCCGCCGCGGCACGCCGTTGATGCGCACCTCCTTGCGCAGGCGCTGTCCCCCGCCCCCGTTGGCCACCAGGGCGATCTCGATCTTGCGCCGCCGGCCGTCCACGGCGAGCTCGCCGGCCAGCCGGGCAAAGGGCAGCGGCTCTTCCCACGCCAGCCAGTTCACCAGCTCGCGCTCGGCCGAGGCCAGCAGCGAGCGGGAGGTAGCCAGGTAGGCGATGGCCTCCAGGAAGTTGGTCTTGCCCTGGGCGTTGGCCCCCTGCAGGAGCGTGATGCCCGGCTCCAGGTCCAGCTCTAGCCGGCTGTAGTTGCGGAAGTTGGTGAGAGAGAGGTGGGCCAGGTACACGGCCTAGCGGGTGACGTGCATAGGCATGACCACCGAGGTGAACTCCTCCGGGCCAACGCCCACCGGCCGGATCACGCCCGGCGCGCTGGGCCGCGTGGTCTCCAGCGCCACCTGGGGCTCCTCGATGACGCTGAGCACGTCAATCATGTACCGGGCGTTGAACGCGATCTCGGCCGCCGGGCCCTCCACCATCGCGTCCAGGTCCGCCACGTTGTCGCCCGCCTCGGCCGAGGTAGCCGTGAGGGTGAGGGTGCCGGGTGCGCCGTTCGCTCCCGGGGTGATCTGGAAGCGCACGATGTTGGAGCTGTCGCGCGCAAACAGGCTGGCCAGCCGCAGCGCGCGCAGGAAGGCCGCCGTGTCCACTGCCACGCGCGTCACGAAGCTGCGGGGGATGATGCCCTCGTAGTTGGGGAAGTTGGCGTCAATGAGCTGCGACACCATCTCCACGTCGGGCAGGCGGAAGAGCACCTGGTTGCGCGCCGACGAGACGGTGATGTCCACAAACTGCTTGTCCGCGTCCGGCAGCAGGCCGATGATGCGGCTCAGCTCGGCCAGCGCACGGGCCGGGATGATCACCTCGATCTTCTCTCTCACCGGCTGGGGCAGCATCGTGCTGCGCACTGCCAACCGAAAGCCGTCGGTGGCGGCCATGGTCAGCCGGTTGCCCTGAAAGCGGGTGTGCACGCCCGTTAGGGTGGGGCGGCTCTCGTCGGTGGCGGCGGCGTAGACCACCTGGCCGATCATCTTGCGCAGGGTGAGGGCCTCCACCCGCACAGCGCCGTCGCCGCCGGCCTCGGGGATGATGGGGAACTCGCTGGCGTCAATGCCCTTCATGTGGGTGTCGTAGCGAGCACATCGGAGGTTAAGCGTCAGCGTGCGCACCGCGAGGTCCATGTCAATCCGCTCCGGCGGGAGCTGGCTCACGAACTCGCTCAGCAGCCGCGCCGGCACGGTGATGGCGCCGTCTTCCTCCACCATGGCGCCGATCCAACAGGTGATGGCGATCTCCAGGTTGGTGGCGGCCAGCTTCAGCCGGCCTTGGTCGGTTGCGATCAGGATGTTGCCCAGCACAGGCAGCGTGCTGCGCGGGGACACCGCCCGCCCTACGATGGAGAGCCCTCGGGCCAGGTTCTCTTGGAGACAGGAAACGCGCACAGGTCCACCTCCGACGCTAGCGAGATGAGAAGAAGATGAAAGCCAACCATAGTAGCGGCCAAAGTATACCATCGAATGGCCAATTTCGCCAGCTTGCGCACCGCCGTCGGGCATCTCGCCGGGTCGGCCGCTGCAGGCGCCTTGGCGTTTTCCTGGCCCGGCGTTACAATAGGCAGCGCATGAAAGTCGCCTTGGTTCACGACTGGCTCAATCAAATCGGCGGCGCAGAGAACGTGCTGGAGGCGCTGGTAGCCCTGTGGCCGGAGGCGCCCATCTACACCAGCATGTACGGCCCGAAGCTGATGCCGGAGAGCTACCGCACCTGGGACATCCGCACCAGCTTCATGCAGCGGCTACCCGGCGTTACCCGACATCACCAGGCCTACCTGCCCCTCTATCCGCTGGCCTTCGAGCAGTTCGACCTGGGCGGCTACGAGCTGGTGGTGAGCAACAAGTCGGCCTTCTGCCACGGCGTGATCACGCCGCCGGAGACGCTGCACATCTGCTACTGCCTCACCCCTACCCGCTTCCTGTGGATGTACGACGCGTACCGGCAGCGGGAGGGGCTCGGACGGCTGGCGGACGCGGCTCTGCGGCCGGTGTTGGCCTGGCTGCGGACCTGGGACCGGCTGGCCGCGGACCGGGTGGACCACTTCATCGCCATCAGCCGCAGCGTCCAGCAGCGCATTCGCAAGTACTACCGCCGCGACAGCGTGATCATCTATCCGCCAGTGGACGTGGAGCGCTTCACGCCCTCCGACCGGCCGCCAGGGGACTACTACCTGGCCGGCGGCCGACTGATCCCTTACAAGCGGGTGGACCTGGCCGTCGAGGCCTTCAACCGGCTGGGCCTGCCGCTGGTGGTGTTCGGCGACGGCCGCGACCGCGCTGCGCTGGAGGCCAAGGCGGCCAGCAACATCACCTTCTTGGGCCGGGTGTCGTGGGACGAGCTGGTGGACCTGTTCCAACACTGTCGAGCGTTCATCTTCCCCGGCCTGGAGGACTTCGGCATTGCGCCGGTGGAGGCCCAGGCTGCGGGCCGGCCGGTGATCGCCTTCGCCGGCGGCGGCGCGCTGGACACGGTGATCGAGGGCGAGACGGGCGCGCTGTTCTACGAGCAGACGCCGGAGGCGCTGGCCGCAGCGGTGGAGGCCTTCGATGCCACGGCGGTGAGCCCGGCAGCCTGTCGCCGCAACGCCGAGCGCTTTGCGGTAGATCGGTTCAGGCGAGAGCTCAGCGCCTTCGTCGAAGCTCGCCTGGAGGACCATCGGAGAACCCAAGTTGGACAACTCTGAAACCATGGAACTGCGACGATACTGGGCCGTGGTGCGTCGGCGCTGGTGGATCCCGGCCGTGCTGGTGGCGCTGGTGCTGGCGCTAACCCTGGCCACCCAACGGCCGTGGCAGCCCCGCCCCAAGCAGTACACGACCTCCCTGAGCTTCAGCGTCGGCGTGCAGCCGCAGCGGCCCGGGGACGGCGAGGAGAACTACTACACCGCGCTGGCCTCGGAGTACCTGATTGACGACCTGGCCGAGGTGGTGCGGGGCAGCGAGTTCGCCGCCGCCGTGAGCCGGCGGCTGGCCGACCAGGGCATCGCCGTGCCGCCGGGCGCGCTCCAGGGCGCCACCCAGGGCGGCAAGCTGCATCGCATCCTGACCGTGACCATCGTCTGGGGCAAGCCGGAGGAGCTGGCTGCCATCGCAGACGCGGTGGCGCGCACCATGGAGGAGCAGGTCGCCGACTTCATGCCTCGCCTGTTCGCCCAGGAGGCGGCGGCCTACCTGGTGAACCGAGGCGGCGTGGCCGAGGTGCGGCCCGGCCTACGCCAGCGGCTGGACCTGCCCCTGCGCATGCTGCTGGCCCTGGCCACAGGGATCGCCCTGGCCTTTCTCGCCGACTACCTGGACGACCGGGTGCGCTCGCGCGAGGACCTGGAGGCCATGGGACTGGCCGTGGTGGGCGAGATCCCGCGCACCACCCGGCGCTAGCCCGCCGAACGCATGGCTCGTCTCAATCGCCCGCCGCTCGCCGGCAAGTTGGCTCTTGCCTGAGCCTGTGGTAGAATTTCCAGGCTGCCTCGCCCAGCGGGCCGAGGCCTAGCCCAAGCGCGACGGAGCATCCTCATGGAGATCCGAGACTACCTCAACATTCTGCGCAAGCGCGGCTGGATCATCGTTGTGCTGGCCGTGTTGGCCGCGACGGCCGCCTTCGGCATCAGCCGCTTTCAGACCCCCATCTACAAGGCCAAGGTGATGGTCAGCGTGGTGCCGGCGCGGCCCGACTGGGGACTGGGCAACACCGCCAAGGACCTGCTGCGCAACTTCGCCGTCAACATCAAGACCCACAAGACCGCCAGCCGGGTCATCAATCGCGCCCAGCTGGACATGTCCACCTACGACCTGTTGGCCAAGGTGGAGGTCAACCCGGTGGGCGACCAGTTCCTGATCGAGATCGCCGCCGAGGACCAGGAGCCGGAGGTGGCCAAGCAGATCGCCCTGACCTTCGCCAGGGAGTTCGTGGACGAGCGCAACGCCTACTACCAGCAGCTGGACAAGCAGGACCGCATCGAGGTCAAGGTGGTGGACGATTTGATTGATGCGCCGCTGTTCAAGCCCAAGCCGCTGGTGAACGCGCTGGCCGGCTTCGTGCTGGGCGCGCTGGTGGGGCTGTTGATCGTCTTTGCCCTGGAGTGGCTGGAGGCGGACATCCTGCGCACCCCGGCCGCAGTCGAGCGCACCCTGGGCCTCACCGTCCTGGGCGCCATCCCCACCGAGGCTGCGCCGACGGTCCGCGCCGGCCGCCGTGCGCCGCAGCCAAGCCCCAGCCCGGCGCCCTCCGCGCGGCCCTAGAGAACGCCATGACTAAGACCCTCGTCACCCTGGCCGACCCGCGCTCCCCTGCGGCCGAGGCCTACCGTTCTCTCTACATCAACCTCTCCTTCTCCAGCCAAGAGCGGCCGGTGCGCACGCTGCTGGTGACCTCTGCCGGGCCGGAGGAGGGCAAGTCCACCACCCTGGCCAACCTAGCGGTGGTGGCGGCGCAGATGGGCCGCCGCGTGGTGGTGGTGGACTGCGACCTGCGCCAACCGCGGCAGCACGAGCTGTTCGGCCTGCGCAACGACCAGGGCGTGGCCACGGTCACTGCGGGCCAGGCCTCGACCGCGGCGGTGCTGCAGCCGGTGGGGGAGGTGCCCGGGCTGCAGGTGATCACCAGCGGGCCGTTGCCCGTCAGCCCGGCCCAGGTGTTGGCCTCCCGGCGCATGGAGGAGATGATCCACGAGCTGGTCGGCCAGGCGGACCTGGTGCTGTTCGACTCGCCGCCGGCCATTGCGGTGTCGGATGCCTCGGTGCTGGCCACCAAGGTGGACGGCGTGCTGCTGGTGCTCAGCGCGGGCCAGACCAAGCGCGACCACGCCCGGCGCGCCAAGGAGGCGTTAGAGAAGGTGCATGCACACGTGGTGGGGGCCGTGCTGAACAACGCGCCGGCCGACGCAACGCTGCAGGGGTACTACCGGTAAGGCCGTCTGTTTGCCGGAAAACCCCCGTTTCCGGCAGAAGGGCCGGGGAGCGTGCTCCGTGAGCGCAGGAGTTCTTGGGCGTCCGGTAGGCGTTGTGCCCAGCCGAGCGCTGTGTCCAGAGCGGCAGGAGCCCGTTCTTCGGCAGCTTGTTGTCTTAGGGGAAGACAAAAGGGTGTCAGCATGAAAGGACTCATTCTCAGCGGCGGCAAGGGCTCCCGCCTGTACCCGCTGACCTACACCAGCGCCAAACAACTGGTGCCCGTGGCCAACAAGCCGGTGCTGTTCCGGGTGATCGAGGCCGTGCGCGACGCGGGCATCACCGACATCGGCATCGTGGTGGGCATTGACGACAACGCTCGCCAGGTGCGGGAGGCCGTGGGCCGCGGCAACCGCTGGGGCGTGAAGGTCACCTTCATCCCCCAGGAGGCGCCCCTGGGCCTGGCCCACGCCGTGAAGATCAGCCGGGACTTCCTGGGCGACGACCGCTTCGTGATGTTCCTGGGCGACAACGTGATCCAGGGCGGCATCAGCGAGCTGATCAGCCAGTTCGCCCACAGCAACTGGAACAGCCAGATCGTGTTGACCCGCGTCGAGCGGCCGGAGCAATACGGCGTGGCCGTGCTGGGCGAGGACGGCTCCGTGGTGCGACTGATCGAGAAGCCCAAGGACCCCCCCAGCGACCTGGCCTTGGTGGGCATCTACATGTTCGACCACCACATCTTCGAGGCGGTCAACGCCATCAAGCCCTCCTGGCGCGGGGAGCTGGAGATCACCGACGCCATCCAGTGGCTGGTGGACCACGGCTACTCGGTGCACCCCTACATCCACCGCGGGTGGTGGATTGACACCGGCCGCCCCGACGACATGCTCAACGCCAACGACAAGGTGTTGGAGGAGCTGAAGCACGAGATCCGCGGCTTTGTGGACAAGGAGTCCCGCGTCAGCGACAACGTCACCATCGAGGAGGGCGCCGAGGTCATCAACAGCGTGATCCGCGGGCCGACCATCATCGGCGAGAAGACCCGCATCGTCAACTCCTACGTGGGGCCGTTCACCTCCATCTACCACCACTGCGTGATCGAGAACAGCGAGATCGAGCACTGCATCGTGCTGGAGCACTCGGTCATCGAGGACATCCCGGCTCGCATCGCCGACAGCCTGATCGGCCGCTACGTGGAGCTGCGGCGCTCTCCGTACAAGCCCAAGGCCTACAAGCTGACGCTGGGGGACCACAGCAAGGTCGGGATCCTCTAGGGAGGTCGAGGCGCGCCGTGCCGAACTCTTTGCCCGCGCTGGTCAAGGGCATCCTGCAGAGCCATACCGCCTGGCATGTGCGGTCGGCTGCAGCCTGGTTCGAGACGGCGCCCCTGGTCCCCGCCTACCACGTGCCCCAAGAGCTCTCGCCGGCCGAGCAGGCCCAGCGCGCCGCGCAGGCGGTGTTGGAGCTGGCCCAGAAGCTGGACCGCCTACCGCGCGCCTACCCCCACTGGGATGCCTTCGAGCCCGGCCCCTACTTCGACCTGTACCCCGTCCACGCCGCGCGCTTCTGCCGCGCCGAGGAGACCGCCCGCGTCGTGCGCGTGCGCCTGTACGCCGACCTGCTCCTGCCCGCCTTCCGCCAGGCTGAGCGCTATTGGGCGGAGACCTTCCTGCCCGCCTACCACGCCGGCATCGGCGCCGAGGAGACAACGGGGCACAACGCCTTCCGCAGCTACCTCTTGGACGAGGTCATGCCGGAGATGATCTGCCGCCTGGACCGGGCAGAGGCAGCCGTGCAAGGCGTCCTCGACCTGCTCAGCGACACGACCGCCGTGCTGCAGTACAGCGGCGCCGTGGAGGAGCGCATCCTGGCTCGCCTGCCGCCGGGCGCCAGGCCGGCTCCGGGCTTGCCGCCGGCCCTCCAACGAGTCCCGCGGCGCATGCCCACCCTGACCCTGGACCTGGCCATCCCTCGGCCGCAGCCCCCAGGCCGCAGCGCCCACCGCCTATGGCCACAGCGGGAGCGCCACTCGGCGCTCTAGCCCTTGGATCGGACGACCACCGCTATGCAGAACTTCCTGATCACCGGCGGGGCCGGCTTCATCGGCTCCAACTTCGTGCGCTACTTGCTGGAGAGGTATCCTCACTACCGGGTGGTGGTGCTGGACAAGCTCACCTACGCCGGCAACCTGGCCAACCTGCGGGACGTGGCCGATGACCCCCGCTTCACCTTCGTGCAGGGCGACATCGCCGACGCCGAGGTGGTGCACCGCGTGATGCGAGAGCACGCGATCGACACCATCGTCAACTTCGCCGCAGCCACCCACGTGGACCGCTCGCTGATGGAGCCGGACGAGTTCCTGCGCACCGACGTCTTCGGCACCTACGTGCTGCTGGAGGCGGCCCGCGCCTTCGGCGTGGAGCGCTACCACCAGATCAGCACCGACGAGGTCTACGGCCAGGTGCTGGAGGGACGTTCGCGCGAGGACGACAAGCTGCACACCCGCAGCCCCTACTCCGCCAGCAAGGCCAGCGGCGACCTGCTCTGCCTGGCCTACCACACCAGCTTCGGCGTTCCCGTCACCATCACCCGCGGGTCCAACAACGTCGGCCCCTACCAGTACCCGGAGAAGGTGGTGCCGCTGTTCGTCACCAACGCCATTGACGATCTCCCCCTGCCCCTCTACGGCGACGGCACCCAGATGCGCGACTACCAGTACGTGCTGGACCACTGCGAGGGCATTGACGTGGTGCTACACCGCGGCCAGGTGGGCGAGATCTACAACGTGGGCACTGGCAGCGAGATGCGCAACATTGACATGGCCCGCCTGGTGCTGGACCTGCTGGGCAAGCCCCACAGCCTGATCCGGCCAGTGGCCGACCGCCCCGGCCACGACCGGCGCTATGCGCTGGACGTGAGCAAGCTGCGGGCCCTGGGCTGGGAGAGCCGCCACACCTGCGCCGAGGCCATCGAGAAGACGGTGCGCTGGTACGTGGACAACCAGTGGTGGTGGCGGCCCATCAAGAGCGGCGAGCACTACCGAGCCTACTACCAGCGGCAGTACGGCAGCCGCGGGCTGGCTTGAGGCAGCGCTTCGCCGGAGAGCCCCCTCGGCAAGAGCCGCGGCTGAAGCTGCAACGGGAGAACCTGCGATGCTGCGCAAACTGGTCCTGGCCGCCTTAGCGCTGTTGCTGGGCGGCTTCCTGCTGATCCAGCTCGTCCCCTACGGCCGCGACCACACCAACCCGCCGGTGGTGCAGGAGCCGGCCTGGGACAGCCCCACCACCCGCGCGCTAACCATGCGCGCCTGCGGCGACTGCCACAGCAACGAGACCGTCTGGCCATGGTACAGCCACATCGCGCCGGTGTCGTGGCTGGTGTACCGCGATACCGTGGAGGGGCGACACCACTTCAACGTCAGCGAGTGGAACAACCCGCGCGGGGGCGAAGACGCCGCCGAGACGGTGATCAAGGGCGAGATGCCGCCGGCCATCTACCTGCTCGCCCACCCGGAGGCGCGGCTGAGCCCGGCAGAGCGAGACCAGCTGATCGCCGGCCTTCTGGCCACCTTCGGCGGCGAGGGGAGATCCGAGAATGCCCAGCCCGAACAGGGCGAGGTGGAGGAAGGCGATTGACAGCCCAGCGCCAGCTCCAGCTTGGCCGGCCGCTCGCCCTCCCTCAACGCCCCAACCCCTCTCCTGAAGCCCACCGCATGTCCATCTCCCTTCGGCAGGTGACCGGATGATCCTCACGGACGCCCGCACTCGCAATCGGTTGCTGTTGGTGTTGTTCGTCGGCGTCCTGATGGGCGCGCTGGACATCGCCATCGTGGGACCGGCGCTGCCCGCCATCCGCGCGGCCTTCGCTGTGGACGACCGTCTGTTGGCGTGGGTCTTCACCACCTACGTGCTGGGCAACCTGGTGGGCACCCCGCTCATGGCCAAGCTGTCCGACCAGTTCGGCCGACGCAGCATCTACGTGCTGGACGTGGCGCTGTTTGCAGCCGGCTCGCTGGCGGTGGCCCTGTCGCCCACCTTCGGCGTGCTGCTGCTGGGACGGACCATCCAAGGGCTCGGCGCCGGCGGCATCTTTCCCGTGGCCTCGGCGGTCATCGGCGACACCTTTCCGGTGGAGAAGCGGGGCAGCGCGCTGGGCATGATCGGCGCGGTCTTCGGCGTGGCCTTCCTGATCGGGCCGATCCTGGGCGGTGTGATCCTCCTGCTGCTGGACTGGCACTGGCTGTTCTTGGTGAACCTGCCGATTGCGGCGGCGCTGATCGTAGCGGCGATGCGACTGCTGCCCACCGCCCGGGCGGCGCAGCGTCGCCCGTTCGACTGGGCGGGGTTGGCGGTCCTGACCGCGCTGCTGACCGCGATGGTCTACGGCCTCAACCAGCTGGACACCGCCCACGTGCGCGCCAGCCTGGTCACCTGGGAGGTCGGAGGCGCGCTGCTGGCAGCGGCGGCGCTGACCCCTCTGTTCATCGCCGTCGAGCGCCGCGTCCCCGACCCGTTGCTCCACCTAAGCCTGTTCACCCGACGCCAAATGACCCTGGTCAACTTGTTTGCCGCACTGGCCGGCTTCGCCGAGGCAGCTATTGTCTTCGTGCCGGCGCTGTTGGTGGCCGCGTTTGGCGTGGCGGAGTCCACCGCCAGCTTCATGCTGCTGCCGGTGGTGCTGGTGATGGCCGTAGGCTCGCCGCTGGCTGGCCGGACGCTGGACCGCGCCGGCTCACGGCTGGTGGTGCTGACCGGCACGGCCGTGCTGGCCGTGGGGCTCTTGCTGGTGGGCGCCCTCCCTGTCAGCGTCCTCACCTTCTACCTCTCGGCGGCGCTGGTGGGGTGGGGGCTGTCGTGGCTGTTGGGCGCACCCCTGCGCTACATCATGCTCAACGAAGCCCCGCGGCCGCAGCGCGCGGCGGCCCAGGCCGCCCTGGCCCTCTCCACGCGCGTGGGACAGCTGGTCGGCGGCGCAGTGGTAGGCGCCATGGCGGCCTCCTTTGGCGGCGGCGTTGCGGGCTACCAGCGCGCGTTTCTGATGGTGGGCGTGGCGGTGCTGCTCTTCATCCTTCCCGCCCTCAACCTCAAACGTCGCGCCGAAGAGCTGGCCACGGTCCGGCGCAACGAACAGCAGGAAGCCCTGAGAGGCGCTGTCCAGCAGCACTAGCTCGAT
>JANWYQ010000135.1 GCA_025055015.1 Caldilineales bacterium | reverse complement strand
GGCGTGCCCTACCTGCTCCTCACCAACAACGCCACCCGCACCCCAGAGCAGGTGGCAGAGCACGTGGCCACCATGGGCATCCCCATCGGCCCGCACCAGGTGTTCACATCGGCCATGGCCACGGTGGACTGGCTGGGCGAGCACTACCCGGACCGCCGTCGTGTCTTGGTGGTAGGGGAGCCGGGGCTGGTGGTGGCGCTGAGGGACGCCGGCTACACCTTGGTGGAGGACCATCGAGAGGCGGAGCTGGTGGTGGCCGGGTTGGATCGCACCCTCACCTACGCCAAGCTGGCCGAGGCGGCCCTGGCCATCCGCCGCGGCTGTCCTTTCATCGGCAGCAACCCCGACCGCACCTTGCCCACCGAGCGAGGGTTCGAGCCTGGCGCGGGCGCGGTGCTGGCATTCCTGGAGGCAGCCACCGACGTCAAGCCGCCGGTGATCGGCAAGCCGCAGCCCGCCTTCTTCCATCGGGCCCTGGCGCGGCTGGGCGTGGACCCTGCCGACGCGGTGATGGTGGGCGACCGCTATGAGACCGACATCCTGGGCGGCGCGCGGGCCGGCCTGCGCACTGCGGCCGTGCTCACCGGCGTCAGCACTGCGGCGGAGTTCGCTGCCGCCAATCCCCCGCCCACCTGGGTGTTCGAGGACCTGCGCAGCCTGCTGGCGGCTTGGCGGGGCTTAGAGCAGTAGAAGGAACAAGACGGCAGTGCCGAGTCTGGCCTCGAACGGAGCAGAGGCAGCGCCCGGTTCTCCCGGAGAGTACCTTGGGCCATGACGAAGGTGATAATAGTTAAAGAAGGCCTGTAAATAACGACCATCATGACTACTTACAGAAGTGCCACCAAGATCGTCAGTGTGAAAGAGGCGCGCGCCCAGTTCTCCGAGCTGATGGCGAAGGTGGCTCACGGTGCCGAACGCGTCATTGTGCAGCGTCGCGGCCGGCCATGGGTGGCTTTGATCAGCGTGGAGGATCTGCGCAAGTTGGAGACGATGGAAGACGAGGTCGAAGCGCGTCGGGCGACTCGCATTCGGGCTCTGGCCGCTGCCGCTACAGTGCGCGAAGAGATCCTGGCCGAGCGTTGCGGTGAACCTTTGCCCGACTCTGCCGATATCATCGCAATGTTGAGGGAGGAGCGGCTCGATGAGATCGCAGGTTTGCGTTGATGCCAGTTTGGTGCTGAAACTGGTATTAGCGGAGGCCGATAGCGATCGCGCTCACCTCTTGTGGCAGTCCTGGCTGGACGCCGATACCGAAGTTCTGGCGCCGAGCACCTTGCTTTTGAGGCGACGTCAGTGATCCGTAACCACGTTTATCGTGGCTTGATCAGCGCAGAAGCCGGCCGGCGAGCCTTCGACACCTTGCACGCGCAACAGATTGCCCTGCTTCCGTCGGCGCCGCTGAACTTGCGCGCTTGGGAGCTGGCCGAACAGTTCGGTCGTCCTACGGCCTACGACGCGTATTACCGTGCGCTGGTGGAGGCATTGGAGTGTGAGCTCTGGACTGCTGACCGACGCTTGGTCAACGCAGTGGGCCAGACGTTGCGTTGGGTGAAATGGCTGGGAGACGTCTGAACCAACGGGCGCCGTTCACCAGCGAACAGTGGTTGGATCACTGGAAGCGAACCGCCATCGGTGTAGGGATGTGTTGTCTCCTGTGACAGAAAGACGTATCCGCCTGATGGACCTGACCAAGCCCGAGCTGCGCGAGCAGGCCACGGCTTGGGGACAGCCCGCCTACCGCGGGGATCAGCTCTACCGCTGGCTGCATGCGCGGCTGGCTGCCAACCCGGCGGAGATGACCGACCTGCCCGCCGACCTGCGCCGCCGCCTGGCCGAGGAGGCGCAGATCGAGCTGTTGACCCCGGTGGCCGAGAGCCGCTCCCGCGACGGCCACACCACCAAGGTGCTCTTCCGTCTGCACGACGGCCAGCTCATCGAGACGGTGTTGATGCGCTACGAGCGGCGCAACACCGTGTGCATCAGCAGCCAGGCCGGCTGCGCCATGGGCTGCACCTTCTGCGCCACCGGCCAGATGGGCCTCCAGCGCAACCTGACCCCCGGCGAGATCGTGGCCCAGGTTTACTTCTTCGAGCGCTTCTTGCGGGCCCCAGAGCACCGTTCATCGGCCGCCGATCACCGATCGTCGTCCTCCGCTCGCCAGTCACAGATCACCAACGTCGTGGTCATGGGCATGGGGGAGCCGCTGGCCAACTACCACAACCTGTGGCGGGCTCTGCGCACCCTGACCGACCCAGAGGGGTTCGGCATGGGCGCGCGACGCATCACCGTGAGCACCGTGGGGTTGGTGCCGGGCATTGACCGCTTCAGCCAGGAGGACCTGCAGATCAACCTGGCCGTGAGCCTACACGCGCCCAACGACGCGCTGCGCAGCCGGCTGGTGCCCATCAACCTGCGCTATCCGATCGCCGAGCTGCTGGCCGCCTGCCGGCGCTACGTGGAGCGCACCCATCGCCGCATCACCTTCGAGTACGCGCTGATGCGGGGCATCAACGACAGCGTGGCCCTGGCCGAGGAGCTGGCCGGCCTGCTCCAGGGCCTGTTGTGCCACGTGAACCTGATCCCCCTCAACCCGGTCAGCGGCTCGCCCTACCAGCCGTCGCGGCGCGCAGACGCAGAGGCTTTCCTGGCGACCCTGCAGCGCCATGGCATTCCCGCCACCCTGCGGGTGCGCCGCGGCATTGACATCAACGCCGGCTGCGGCCAGCTGCGGGCCAACGTGGCTCAGGGCCGTCGCATCGCCCTGGCCGCCGCAGAGCCGGCCGCCGCTTCCCAGGCGCTCACGCAAACAGCCGAGCGATCTCGTCCACGGGAAAACGGGGGAAAGCAGTAGGTCGGCCGCCGCGCCGCGCGGTTAGGCCCTCCTCAGGGACGACGGCGCGCCCGATCACGGCGGCCGTCAGGCCGGCATCGGCCAGCTCAGCCTGCAGCCGGGGCGCCTCCTCCGCCGCCAGGGCCACCAACAGCGCGCCGGAGGCGATCACACCTAGGGGGTCCAGCCCGAAGGCGTCGCACAGCGCTTGCGTCTCCGGGGCCACGGGCACGGCGTCGAAGTCTATGGCCAGCCCAACGCCCGAGGCCTGGGCCATCTCCCACAGCCCGGTCGCCAGGCCGCCCTCCGTGGGATCGTGCATGGCGTGCACTGCCGCGGCCTGCGTGGCCAGCCGCGCCGCTCTCACCACGCTGATGCCGGGGTCGTACAAGAAGGCCTGGCTGCGCCGCACCAGGGCCGGATCGAAGCCCAGATCCAGCAGCTCCCTTTCCCGCTCGCGGGCGATGATGGCCGTGCCCTCGATGGCTGCGCTGCCCACCAGCACAATGCTGTCCCCCGGCCGCACGCCCGACGAGCGCACCAGCCGCGCCGGCTCCACCTCGCCCAGCATGGCGCCGACGATGATGGGCCGGTCCAGCCCCACGGTGATCTCGGTGTGCCCGCCTGCCAGCGCCACCCCCAGCTCCGCGCAGGCGGCGGCCAGCTGGTCGTAGATGGCCTCGGCCAGGGCCGGGGTGGTCTTGCCCTCGGGGAGCAGCGCCGTCGCCAGAAACCAGCGCGGGGTGCCGCCCATGACGGCGATGTCGTTGGCGTTGACGTTGACGGCGTACCAGCCGATGGCGTCGGTGGCGAAGGTGATGGGGTCGGTCTTAGCCACCAGGTAGGTAGCGCCGAAGTCAATCACTGCGGCGTCTACGCCCATCTGCGGGCCGACGATCAGGCGTGGGTCGTGGCTGGGGAAGCGCCGTAGCAGCTCATCCAGCAGCGCGTTGGGCAACTTGCCGGCGGGGAGGATGGTGGAGGCGTTCATAGGGGCGCTCGGTGGGAGGGCGGAGGGGATTGGCTGAGGGAACTGGGGGAACTGGAGGAACTAGGGGGAACTGGAGAAACTCGGGGGAACTGGGAGGAGATCGGAGAAACTCGGGGTCGGTGTGCGCTTCCGTGGGTGGGCATGGGTGCGCTATAATGGCGTCAACGCTCGCAGAAAGGGACAGGGTGCCATGATCGAGATCGTGGACGTCAATTTCCAGGGCCAACCGGGGATCATCGCCAGCTACGTGCTGCGCGGCCCGCGCGGGGTGGCGCTGATCGAGACCGGACCGGCCTCCTCCTATCCGGCGCTGAAGGCCGGCTTGGCCCGCTTGGGCATCGAGATCGCCCAGGTGACCGAGGTGCTGGTGACCCACATCCACCTGGACCACGCCGGCGCGGCGGGCTGGGTGGCCCGGGAGAGCGGCGCCACCGTCTACGTGCACTACGTGGGCGCGCCGCACTTGGTAGACCCTCGGCGGCTGCTGGCGTCGGCGGCTCGCATCTACGGGGACGCCATGGGGCCGCTGTGGGGGGAGACGCTACCGGTGCCGGCCGAGCAGGTGGTGGCTCTCAAGGATGGCGATGTGGTCCTCGCCGCCGGCCATCGGGTAACGGCGGTGGACACGCCGGGCCACGCCTACCACCACATGGCCTTTGTGCTGGACGGCCTCTGCTTCACCGGGGACGTGGCTGCGGTGCGGCTGCCGGGCAGCAGCCACATGCGGGTGCCCACCCCGCCGCCGGAGGTGGACCTGCCTCTGTGGCGGCGGAGCCTGGAGCGCCTGGCGGCTCTGCGGCCCGATCAGCTCCTGTTGACCCACTTCGGCCCGGCGGAGCTGTCGCCACAGGATCACCTGGCGACGGTTCGCCGAAACCTGGAGCGAGCAGCGGAGTTCGTGGACCGGCGCCGCCAAGCGGGCATGGCCACAGAGGAGATCGTGGAGGCCTTTCGGGCGTGGGTTGCCGAGCAAGCGCAGGCCGACGGGGCCGGCCCTGAGCTGGTGGACCACTTCGAGATCATCACCCCCTCGCCCATGTTGGTGGCCGGCTTGCTGCGCTACTTCAGCCAGGGATAGCCCCCGCTACTCGACCACGGGAAGGTCGGCCACCGGCAGCTGGGCCTGTTTCGTCGTCACCACCTCTCCCTCAAGCATGCCATCGCTGTGGACGCGAGGCACCGAGGCCGGACTGCCGCAGTAGGGACACAGCGTCCACCCCAGCTCCAGCAGGCGGCCGCACGCCGGGCACTCCTTCTTGATCTGGGTGTGGCAGTAGGCGCAGAAGCGCCACTGCTCGTCCACCGGCCGCTGACAGTTGGGGCAAACCAGGCGCTCCTCGATGCTGCGCAGCAGCGCTTCCTCCTCCAGGGCTCGGTCGTAGGCCTCGGCCAGGGTCTCCTTGGGCCGCAGCAGCAGGTAGAGCAACAGGCCGAGGACGGGGAAAACGGCTACCAGCACGATGGCCAGCAGCGCGGCGAAGATGTCGCGGGAGCGGGCGCGGATGTCGCGCCACGTCCAGATCACCATAGCCAGCCAAAACGCCAGCGTGAAGCCGGCGCACAGCGCCACCACCACCTGCAGGATCGTGCCGATGGCGTTGGAAAGCTCACCGATTTGCATGCAACGGAATACCTTTCCTTCGGTTGTCGAGTCGGCGCGCCATTATACTGCATCCTGAGGGGCGGCGCAACTGCCCTGCCGCTACTGATCCAGGTCGTCGGCGTCGGAGACCAGCAGCACCGCGCGGCCGCGGCCGGCGCCCTCGTCCGGCCCGACGTACCCGTCCGCCTCCATGCGGGCCATCAGCTCGGCGGCCTTGGCGTAGCCCACCCGCAGCCGGCGCTGGAGCCAGGAGGTGCTCACCCGTTCCTGCCCCTGGATCAGGTCCACGGCGCGCTCGTAGAGGGCGTCCTGGTCCTCCGGTGGACCTGCCAGTCCGGTCCAGGGGAAGCGAGGCGCGTCGGGGGGCAGCTCCTCGGGCGGCATCGTCTCCTGCCAGAAGCGCACCAGCCGCCCGATCTCGGCGTCGGACACGTAGCAGCCCTGGATGCGCTCCAGCTTGCTGCTGTCCGGCCGCATGAACAGCATGTCGCCGCGGCCCAGCAGCTTCTCGGCGCCGGGCGTGTCCAGCACCACGCGGCTGTCGGTCTGGCTGGTGACGGCGAAGGCGATGCGCGCTGGGAAGTTGGCCTTGATCAGCCCGGTGATGACGTCTACGCTGGGGCGCTGGGTGGAGATCACCAGGTGGATGCCCGTGGCCCGCGCCATCTGGGCCAGCCGACACACGTTGTGCTCCACGGCTACGGGCGAGGCCATCATCAGGTCGGCCAGCTCGTCAATCACCACCACCAGGTAAGGGAAGGGCGCCAAGTCGCTCTGGGCCTCCGACGACGGCATGCGGGCGACCCGCCGGTTGTAGTCCTCCAAGTGCCGGGCGCCCAGGCGCGCGAAGGCGCGGTAGCGCTCGTCCATCTGCAGCGTTAGCCAGGTGAGCGCGCCGACTACCTGGTCCACGTCTACGATCACCGGTGCCAGCAGATGGGGAACGCCGTTGAACGCTGTCAGCTCCACGCGCTTGGGGTCGAAGAGCAGGAGGCGCAAACGATCCGGCCCGTTGCTCATCAACAAGCTACAAACGATGGCGTTGATGCACACCGACTTGCCGGAGCCGGTGGCGCCTGCGATGAGCAGATGGGGCATCTTGGCCAGGTCCGCGGCCACCGGCTGGCCGGCCACGTCCAAGCCCAGGGCGATGGCCAAAGGGGACCCCAGGGCCTGGAACTGGGGCGACTCCAGCACGCTGCGCAAGGACACTCGCCGCGCGGCGCTGTTGGGCACCTCGATGCCGACATAGCTCTTGCCGGGCACCGGTGCCTCGATGCGCAGCGAGGGCGCTTCCAGCGCCAAGGCTAGGTCGTCGGCCAGGGCCTTGATGCGGCTCACCCGCACCCGGCGCTGCACAAGCTGGCCGTCCACTCCGCGCGCCACCTGATAGCCCGGCTCCACGCCGAACTGGGTGACCGTGGGCCCAATGTGGACGTCAACCACCCGCACCGGCACATCGAAGCTGGCCAGGGTTTCCTCGATCACCCGTTTCTTGTGCTCGATGTCGCCGCCAACGGCGCCGGCTGCCGTGTCGTTCAGCAACAAGTCCATGGGCGGCAGGTGAGGGGGCCGCGGCTTGGGCTTGATGGGAGCCACCGGGGGCGAGCTGGAGCGGGCCGGGGAACGCCGCTTCACCCGCGCGGCCGGCTCGGCCGGCATGGCCTCCAGCAGCGACGGCCGGTCCACCTCCGCCGCGGCAGGAGGAGCGGGCAACTGGCCGGGCCCTGGGGCGCGCCACGGCGGCGACAGCGGCGCCGGCGCATGGCGCTGCACCCACGACGTCACAGCCGCCGGCAGCCCGGCCCAGTGGATGTCCAGGGCCACGCCGAGCCCCAGCCCGGCCAGCCCAACCAGAACCAGGGACGTGATCAAGTCCCCCAGCAGCAGCGCGGGCAGCCCACCTAGGCCCCAGCCCACCAGGCCGCCCCTGTGGCCCTCCCATGCGGCTTGCGCCGTCAGCGGCCCATTCGACCAGAGATGGCTCAGGCCCAGCGCAGCCGCCAGGAAGATGGCGCCTCCCATGGCCACCCTGGCCAGCCGCCTCCAGGGCACCGGCACCTGCCACCCCAGCCGCTCGACGGTTTGATGGGCCAGCGCTGCAACTGCGCCGCCGGCGAGAGCCATGGCTACCGGCCAAGCCGCCCAGCCAAACAGACGGCGCAGGATGGCTGCCTCCTCGCCGCCGGAAAGCCGCACCAGGTCTATGATGAGCAGACCGGCCACGATCAGGACGATCAGGGACAGGATCTCCGCGTTGGCCGACAGGAACTCGGCCAACCCTGTTTGCAGTGGGCGAGTCGGCGCAGGCCTGCGAGGTCGCTTGCCCGTCGAGCGCGGCTTGGTCCGCGTGGTCTTCTTGCTCATCTAGGAACAAAAGGAGCGGCGGCCAGTGGTAGAGTGCGACTACGCTGGCCGCCGCTGGTGGCGCTGTCGTTGGTTCGGCGAGCTTACCGGGCGGAGTCTGGACGCTGGGCTCCTGCGCGGCGCTCAAAGATGAAGGCTTCGCTGCGACCGTCGCGGCGGCTGGCGCCGGCTCGCACCTGGCGCAGGCTGAGGCCGATGCGACGGTTGGCAGGGTCAATGTTGAGCACACGGGCCTCGACCCACTGCCCCTCCCGCACCACGTTGCGCGGGTGTAGGAAGTTGCCCTCGGCCAGCTCCGAGATGTGGATCAGGCCCTCCACGCCGTCCTCCAGCCGCACAAACGCGCCAAAGCTGACCACGTTGGTCACCTCGCCGCGCACCCGCTGACCCACCTGATACCGATCCAGGACGTTGGCCCAGGGGTCAGGCTGGAGGCGCTTCAGGCTCAGCTGGACCTTGCGCTCCGCCATGTTGACGTCCAAGATGTAAACCCGCACCTCGTCGCCCGGCTGGATCACCTCGCCTGGGTGGTTCACCCGGCCCCACGACATCTCCGAGATGTGAATGAGGCCCTCGAAGCCACCTAAGTCCACGAAGGCGCCGAAGCGCCGCAGGTTGCTTACCCGGCCGGTGACGACGTCGCCGGGCTTGAGGCGGGCCAGGATCTGCTCAGGGTTGCGGCTCTCGCTGGCAGCGCGCTCCGACAAAATGAGGCGACGGTGCTCGCGGTCAATCTCAATCACCACAAAGCGAGACACCTGGCCGACGCGACGCTCTAAGGCGAGCTCCCGTTCGCGAAAGTCCGCGTAGACCGGGAAGCCCTTCAGATGGGAGCTGGGGACGAACGCGTTGATGCGACCAAAGCGCACCAACAGGCCACCACGGTTGTAACCGATTACGGGGAGGTCGCAGACGATGCGCTGCTGCAGGTGACGCTCTGCCTCTATCCAGTCTTGCTCGTCGTCATCCTGGCGGCTGCTGCCCTCGGCGCCGTCGCCGGATACGGGGCGGAACGCCCAGGGCGCCGGCTGGCGCAACGAGGTCACCTCTCCCTCGTTCAACAAGGCTTGCCAATAGGACTCGTCAGTGACGCTGCTTGAACCCGCCGCAGAAGAAGATGTTTTTGGACCGTTGGGGGTGATATTCATAAACCTCGCTCCGAAAGCTCATCACAAAAGCAGATCGTTTTGGCATGGGCCTAGCTGGTAAACTGCCTGATCGGACTAAACCCACATTATAAGAAGTTTGATAAGGCTTGTCAAAGCCGGCGAGCGAGTTGTAAGAAAACTCACTATTTGCGAAGCACCTTCTCCGTGGTATAATCGCATAGCGCTGTTGTCGTCGCAAAATCGTCGCCGCAACCGAACAGCCGCGCATGTCCTGCGGTTGACTAAGCCGGGGCCACTGAGCATGAACCGACGAGATACCAACACCGTTGTTTTTCTGCTGGTCGCTGATGTTGTCATCACCCTCATATCGTTTCATACCGCCGTGCAGCTGCGCTACTGGTTGCCGTGGGGGGTTAAGTTGTCCTGGCATGAGGTGGCCCAGCCGTGGACGATCTACCTGTTGATCACGATCATCTGGGTGCCGACCTTCGTACTGACTCGCGTGTACGACGAGAAGCGCTCTATTGACGCCCTCGAGGAGTCTCAGCTTGTCATCTTCGCCGTCGCCGTGGCCTGCTTGTTGTTCGCGGGGGTGTTGTATCTCACCTTCCGAGAGTTACCCCGCCGGCTGTTCCTGTACTTTGCCGTAGGTGACCTGGCCTTGCTGTTGGGGTTTCGGCTGGCCTTGCGGCTGGCGCTGCGCTTTGCCGGCCGCCGAGAGCCAGCGCAGCGCCGGGTGCTGGTGGTGGGAGCGGGGCAGCTGGGCCGGCGGCTGGCCAGCACCATCGAGGCGCAGCGGACGACTGGGCTTGTCCTGGTCGGCTACGTGGACGACGACCCGGCCAAGCAGGGCAAGGTCCTGCAAGGTGCGCCTGTGCTGGGCAAGGTCGCTGACACCCCCGCCCTGGTGCAGGCCTACGGCGTGGAGGAGGTGATCTTCGCCCTCCCCCTCCGTGCTCACGGCGCTATCGAACAGCTGGTGCTGGCGCTGCAGGAGCTGCCGGTGCGCGTGCGCATCGTTCCCGACTTCCTCCACTTGGCCATGAGCCGGGCGACGGTGGAGGACTTCGACGGCCTGCCCCTGGTGGGCCTGCGGGATCCGGCCATTGACGGGCTGGATCGCATTGTCAAGCGGGTGTTCGACCTGAGCATCGCCTCAGCGCTCCTGCTGCTCACGTGGCCGTTCATGCTCCTCATCGCGCTGGCCATCAAGCTGGACAGCCCTGGCCCGGCCATCTTCGTGCAGGAGCGCGTGGGCGAGAACGGCCGGCTCTTCAAGATGTACAAGTTTCGCTCCATGGTGGCCGACGCTGAGCAACGGGCCCACGAGGTGATCCGCGTGGACGCGAATGGGGACGTGCTGCACAAACATCCCGACGACCCTCGGGTCACCCGGGTCGGCCGCTTTCTGCGTCGCACCAGCTTGGACGAGCTGCCCCAGCTGTTCAACGTGCTGCGGGGCGAGATGAGCCTGGTGGGCCCGCGCCCGGAGCTGCCGTGGCTGGTGGCGCAGTACGAGAGCTGGCAGCGCCGCCGCTTCGCCGTGCCTCCGGGCATCACCGGCTGGTGGCAGATCAACGGCCGCAGCGAGCGGGCCATGCACCTCCACACCGAGGACGACCTGTACTATATCCAGAACTACTCGCCGCTGCTGGACCTGCAGATCCTCTGGCGCACCGTGGGGGTCGTGCTGCGCGGCCGTGGCGCCTTTTAGGCCCGACCTCTAGCGCTCCACCCGGCGCTAAGCCGCACTAATACCTTTGGGTGATGCCCTCGGGATTGGCCGTGAGGCCTGTTGGGCGACTACTCTCGCATTTTTACCTCCAAAGAGGTATTGATTTTGGGAGGGGTTGTCGTGTATGGTTAAGCTGGGTTGCCTGGTCGGTCGGTTCGGAGCCGGCCGCGCTCAACCTTGAGACGCAATCGAAGCCTCTGGCAAACCTTTCTTACGAGGAGTGAGCACCGATGAAGAAGACCCGTCTGTTCAGCTTGATCGGCGTCGCCCTCCTGCTGGTGTTGACGGCTCTGCCTGCCTTTGCGGCTGACCCGAACCCCGGCAGCGGCAACACCGACGTCGTGGTGGTCAACACCAACCAGAACACCTCGGCCAGCCCGGCCGACGTCACCGCCGTGTACTACAACGTCAACGGCGGCATTGAGTACCAGCGGCCTGTCCAGATCAACCCGCGCGGCCAGTTCATCTTCCGGGCTGCCGACACCACCCTGGGCGACAACTGGATCGGCTCCATGGTCCTGCAGTCTGACTACGAGCTGGCGGCTATCGCTGAGATCACGTGGACCGGCGGCAGCTCGGCGGACGGCACCACGGCCGGCGCCTACCGCGGCTACGCCTTCGGTGCCACGACGATGTATCTCCCCTACATCGTGCGCGCGCCCAACGCCCAGTTCACCCGGGTGACGGTGCAGAACACCACCCCGGACACCGCCACCATCCGCATGGAGTACTTCAACCGCGATGGCGTCAAGGACTTCACCATTGACGACACCATCCCCGGCTTGGGCTCCAAGACCTACGCCATGAACCAGCCGGGCGGCAAGGTGCCCGACCTAATGGCTACTTCCTACGCCGCGGCCAGGGGCAACTGGACCGGCGGCATGAAGATCACCTCCCTGAACGGCAAGGAGATCGCTGCCGTCGCCACCAACCACTGGCAGCAGTACGCTGTAGCCTACAACGGCACCAGCAGCGGTGCCACGCGACAGTTCGTGCCCTCGGTCAGCCGCCGCTACGTGGACCCGCCGACGATCTCCAGCAACTGGCGCGAGTTCACCATCATCAACGCCCAGTGCCTTGAGGCCAGCGGCAGCTGCGCCGTCAAGATCGAGTACTTCGACGCCTTCACCGGCAACAAGGTGCTGGAGCTGAACCGCACCATCGTGGCCGGCGCTGCCTTGGGCGCCAACACCCGTGCGGGCGGCGACTTCGATCCCAGCGTCTTCAACCCCCTGGGCAACAACTTCGCCGGCTCGGCCATCGTCAGCACCACCAACAACACCCAGATTGCGGTGGTGGTGCAGAGCATCCGCCCCTTCACCAACGTGGCCTACTCCACCTCGGGCGCCAACGCCAGCGAGGCCGGCACCGAGACCTTCCTGCCCGCAGTCTATCAGCGGAACACGGCCGGTACCTCCTGCGCTGCGGATGCCCAGTGGACCACCTTCTCGCTCATCCGCATCCAGAACCCCACCAACAACAACGCCAACGACGTGGACATCTACTACTTCAACCAGAACGGCTCGCAGGCTCTGGCGCAGCTCAACAACACGATCCAGGCCGGCAAGTCGCTCAACAGAAACACCCGCGTCATGTGCAACGAGATCACCCTGGGCGGCAACTGGACCGGCAGCGTGTATATCCGCTCCGACCAGCCGCTGGTGGCGGTGGTGGAGAACGTGTGGGGCAACGTCAAGGCCATGGGCTACAACGGCTATAGCGTCACCCGCTAACGCCTGACCCAAACCTGAACTGAGCGCACGGGGCCTCAGCGTATGCTGGGGCCCCGTCTGTTTTGTTGTTCAGGCATCTATCTGGTAGGTTCTCTCCCTTGAAAGGGGGGCTGGAATAGGGTATAATCCGGTTGGTGGTGACGTTCAGGAGCGAAGAGCGCGAGAGAAGTTGAGCGGCGGAGCAAGGACCCATGAAAAGCCTACTACTGCGTTGGAACGCCTTCCCCCGCTGCAGCCCTAGGCGCTGGCTGGCCCTGGTGGCCCTGGTGGTGGGGTTTGCGCTGTTGGTGACGCCCGCGCTGGCCCAGCCGTCGCCGGTGGTCTACGTCATGACCTTCGACGGACCGGTGAACCCCGTGTTGCTCTCTTACCTGGAGCGCGGCATCAACCTGGCCGAGACGGAGGGAACGGCGGCTCTGGTGTTACGTCTGGACACCCCTGGCGGCCAGGTGGACCTGACCCAACGGGTGGTGAAGATGATCCGTGCCTCGCGCGTGCCTGTAATCGTGTACGTGTGGCCCACCGGCGCCAACGCCGGCTCGGCCGGCACCTTCATCACGCTGGCAGGCCACGCGGCCGCTATGGCCCCCGGCAGCAGCATCGGCGCAGCCAGCCCCGTCGCTGCCACCGGCGAGGAGCTGGGCGAGACGATGACCCGCAAGGTCACCAACATCCTGGCAGCCGACATCGAGAACTTGGCCCAGCGCCGAGGGGAGCGGGCCGTGGAGTGGGCGCGCAAGGCCGTCGAAGAGGCGGCGGCAGCCACGGCCGACGAGGCCCTGGCCATGGGGGTCGTTGATGCTGTGGCTGTGGACGTCAATGATCTCCTCGCAAAGCTGGACGGACTTGAGGTGGAGGTGGCCGGACAGGAGCAGACCTTGAAGCTGGCTGGCGCCGAAGTCCGTGAGCTGCCCCTGACCGCAGCCGAGCGCTTCTTCAACACCCTGATCAACGCCATCGCCATCCCCGGCATCGCCATTCTGCTCATCGTGTTGGGCGTCCAGGCCATCATCAGTGAGTTCTCCCAGCCAGGCGGCTACGTCGCAGGAATTGCCGGCGGCATTGCCGTGCTGTTGGGCCTCTACGCCCTGGGCATCCTGAACGCCAACTGGGCCGGCCTGGGCTTCATCGCCTTGAGCTTTGTGCTGTTCTTGGCGGACATCAAGGCGCCGACCCACGGCCTGTTGACCTTGGGAGGCATTGTGACGTTCATCTTCGGATCGGTTATGTTGTTCCAGGGCACCGAAGTGCCGATCCCGTGGGGCACCATCATCGGCCTGGCCATCTTCTCGGCGATCTTCTTCAGCTTCGTCATCGCCAAGGTCCTGCAGGCCCAGCGCCGGCGACCAAGCTCGGGCCAGGAAGCGTTGGTGGGCGCCAGGGCCGTGGCGCGGACGGAGCTCAATCCGAGCGGCAAGGTGGTGGCCCAGGGCGAATGGTGGGACGCCGAGCTGGAAGGCGACCCGGGCCCTGTACCGCCAGGCACGGAGCTAACCGTAGTACGTCGCGACGGCTTCAAGCTGCGCGTTCGCCGCGCTTGACGGCGCATTCGCAGGGTTGTCAGCTCCCCAAGGGCTGGCGCCCCTAGCCCTGGACGAGGAGTACCATGGCAGACCAGAACAACTCTATCCACCTGACGCTGACGGATACCGAGCTGGAGGCAATTAAGGCGCTCCAGGAGGAGATGGGCCTGCCAAGGCCTGAGGACGTGATGCAGATGCTGGTGCGCCAGGCAGCCCAGCGCATCTTGGTGGTGTGTCCCACTTGTGGTCACTCGGCGCGCAAGACCGCTGAGGACGAGGCCACGTGCGCCTCGTGCCTGTCTACCATCCACTTGGTGGACGGCATCTGGGAGGTCATCCGCTAGGAGAGCGGCGACGCACGCATGCGGCGGAGGGGGATCAGTAGTGGGCTAGGCTGCCGTCTACCTTAGCCCGGTGGACGGCGGCCCGAAAGCTGAGCAAGCTCAGCGGGACCAACACAAGGCAAGAGAGGGCCAGCGCCCCAAGGTCCGGCCACAACAGCTCGCGGATCGAGGCGTTGTTCAGCAGCGCCTTGCGCATGGCGCCCAGCGCATAGGTGATGGGGAGGAGCTTGGCCGGCGCTTGCAGCCAGCCTGGCAGCACCCCAATCGGGTAGTAGACACCGCCTAGGAGCTGCAGCGCGTTCCCGAACAGCCAGGTGACCGGGTCGCCCCGCTTCAGCACCATGATGAAGCTGGCGGCGATGATCCCAATGCTGGTCATGGCCACGATAGTGAGGGCCAGGATCAACAAGGCAGCCGGCCAGTTGCCGTTGAACCGGACGCCGAACAAGGTGGCGCCAAAGGCCAGATAGGCCAGGACTTGAAGGGTGACCAGGCCGTAGTCGTACAGGCTGCTGGAGAGGATCACCGTGCTCAGGCGGGTGGGGGTGAGGAGCATCGCCTCCAGCGTGCCGGTGGTCTGCGCCTCGCGCAGGTTGCTGGCAAAGCTGCGCAGGCCTACGCCGAAGTAGCCGGCGAAGGCAAGGCCGATCAGCACGAAGGCGAAGTAGTCGCCGCCGTAGTCCACTAGGTAGGGCGCAGCCGCGTCGCCGATCAACGCGCTCAGAAAGTAGAAGAGCAGCAGGTTGAAAAGGACGCCCAACAACTGCAGGACGAAGGCCACGCGATAGCTGAGCTGAATCCGCCAGTCGCGCTGAAGAAACGCCAGGGCTCGGTACATACAGGCTCAAACCTTCGCCGGCTCCTCGGCCGTCAGGCGCTGAAAGATGTGTTCCAGGGAAGCCTGCTCCTGCTCCACTGCGTGAACGCGCGCGCCAGCGCGAACCAGGCTGGACAGCAGCTCCGGCAGCGCTGTCTCGCCGTCGTTGGTCTCCAGCCGGACTTGCCAGGCGCCGTCCCCCGGAAGGGGCGTTGCCGCGATGCGAGTGCCTTGGCCCAAGGCCGGCCAGCCGGGCAGAGCCGCTAGACCGCTGACCCGCAACACGTAGATGGTGGGATACGCCAGCGCGCTGCGCAGCTCTGGCACCGTGCCGCAGGCGCGCAGGCGGCCCCGGTGCATGATGCCGATGCGGTGGCAAAGCCGCTGCGCCTCCTCAAGGCGGTGGGTGGTGAGCAGGATGGTGATCCCCTCTCGCCCCTGCAGCTCCTCCTGGATGAACCGGTGCAGATGGGAGGCGGCGGTTGGATCGAGGCTGCGGGTCGGCTCGTCCAGGAAGAGGACGCGCGGCCGGTGCAACAAGGCCCGCGCGATGCTCAGCCGCTGCTTCTGGCCGCTGGAGTAGGTGCTAAAAGGGCGGTCGGCTTGCTCGGTCAGCTCGAACTGTTCCAGCAGCTCGGCCACCCGTCGGCGGGCTGCGGCCGGCCGCAGCCCGTACAAGGCAGCGAAGAACTCCAGGTTGTGTCGGCCGCTCAGACGCCAATAGAAGCTGCGCTCGTCGCCGCTAGCCATGCCCACCTGGGCCAACACGCGCGCGGTGTGGCGCAGGTCAACGCCGCCCACCTGGGCTGAGCCGGCGGTGGGCTCGACCAAGGTGCACAGGAGCTTGATGAGGGTCGTCTTGCCGGCGCCGTTGGGCCCCAACAGGCCGAACAGCTCCCCCTCGCGCACCTCAAGAGACACCTGATCTACCGCCACCACCTCCCGCTGCGAGCGTGCCAGAGGCCGACGGAGGCGCTGCCGCCAAGGAGTGGGGATAGGAAACCGCTTGGTCAAGCCGTCGGTGCGGATCGCAGGGGCTGCCATGCCGCCCATTATACCACACCGCTCGTCGGCGCGGCCAAGGGCAGTTGCGGCCAACCATTTGCCATCTGCTCCGCTTTCTGATACACTAACACGGCCGCGTGCGGCGGCAGCCTTTTCTCCGCTCAGGGTCAAACGATATCATGGCTCAAGCCCTCTACCGCAAGTGGCGGTCGCAAACCTTCGACGAGGTGGTCGGCCAAGAGCACGTCACCCGAACGCTGCGCAACGCCCTGCGCGAGGGGCGGATCGCCCACGCCTATCTCTTCAGCGGCCCTCGAGGCACAGGCAAGACCAGCACGGCACGGCTGCTGGCTAAGGCTGTCAACTGCCTCCACGAGGATGCCAAGGCTCGGCCCGACAACCGCTGCGAGGTGTGCCAGGCGATCAACGCGGGTGCGTTTCTGGACCTGATCGAGATTGACGCTGCCTCCAACCGCGGCATTGACGAGATCCGCGACCTGCGCGACAAGGTCCACTTTGCGCCCAGCCGTGGCCGCTACAAAGTGTACGTCGTGGACGAGGTGCACATGCTGACGACGGAGGCCTTCAACGCCCTCCTAAAGACCCTGGAGGAGCCGCCCCCGCATGTGATCTTCGTCCTGGCGACCACCGAGCCCCATCGGATACCGGAGACGGTTCTCTCCCGCTGTCAGCGCTTTGACTTCCGGCGCATTCCCACCCCGGAGATCGTGCGCCATCTGGAGCGCATCCTGGAAGGGGAGGGTCGCGCGGCAGAGCCGGCCGCCTTGGAGATGATCGCCCGCAGCGCCGAGGGCTGCATGCGGGACGCCATCAGCCTGCTGGACCAGCTCCTCTCCTACGGCAGCGAGGTGGTCACTGCGGCCCAAGTGCAGGCCGTGCGCGGCACCATCGCCGCCACGGCGATCAGCGGCTTCGTGGACGCGCTGGCCGGCGGCGACGCTGCGCAGGGCTTGCGGCTGATCAGCCAGCTGGCCGACGAGGGCGTGGATTTGCGCCAGCTGGCGCTGCAGCTGGTGGAACACCTGCGGTCGGTCCTGGTGGTTTGCGTGGGCAAGGCCCAGGCGAGCCACATTCTTTCCGACCTGTCCCCCGAGCAGTTTCAGGTGGTGCAAGCCCAGGCTGAACGGTTCGAAGCTGGCAACCTCACGCGCGCGGTGCGTGTGCTGAACCAGGCCGCCGTGGACATGCGGGATGCGGCCCAGCCTCAGCTGACGCTGGAGCTGGCCTGGCTCGAGGCGGTGCAGGCAGCAGCCCAGGGGCAGCCGGCGGCGTTGCGCGAGGCTGCGCCGACAGCGACAGCCCCGCCTTCCTGGCCCCAGCCTGTAGCTGCGGCACCGGCGGCGCCGACCTCGCCGTCGCGCAAGGCGCCTGCGCCTGAGCGGCCTGCGCTCCCCAGGCCGGCGGCCCCGGTGCCGGAAGACCAGGTCGTGTCGGTGCTGCGCGCCCACTGGACCGCCCTGCTGCAGGCGGTGGAGCAGGTGAGCGGCGGCTCGGTGCGAGGAGCCCTGCGCAGCGTGCGCAGCGTGGTGGCGCACGGGGATGACCTGTACTTCTCCTTCGAGAACGAGTTCTCGCGCGCTTTGGTGGATCGTCCGGCCAACCGGTTGGCGCTCCAGGAGCTGGTGGCCGAGCTGTTGGCGAGGCCTGTGCGGCTGCACTGCCAGGTCGGCTCCGCCAGCGAGGTGGTTGGCTCGTCGCGACCGTCGGCCCCCGGCGTTGCCTCCGCCTCGCGCAAGGAGAGCGATCCCCCTGTCGTCCACCCGGCCGACGATCCCGTGGTCGAGCATGCGGTGCAGAAGCTGGGGGCCGTCAAGCGCATCCTGTCCGACGATCCGTCGTAGTGTGCAACCTCAAACCCAGGAGGAAACCCAGTCGTGGCGAAGCAGAAACCGAAGCGAATGATCCCTGGTGGCGTCCCTGGCCGCGGCGCAGGCGGCATGGGCGGCGGCGACATGCTGCGCCAGATCCAGCAGCTGCAAGAGGAGATGGCGCGGGCTCAGGAGGCGCTGGGCTCCGAGACGGTGTCCGTGTCGGTGGGCGGCGGCGTGGTCCAAATGGTGATGACCGGCCACCAGCGGCTCCAGTCGGTGACAATTGCGCCGGAGATCTTGAACCCCGACGACGCCGAGATGCTTCAGGACTTGATCGTAGCCGCGGTCAATGAGGCCATCGAGCGATCGCAGCAGCTGGCCAGCGAGCGCATGGCCTCTGTCACCGGTGGGCTGAACCTCCCTGGCCTGTTCTGACATGGTGCCCTATCCTGCTCCCATGGCGAACCTGGTGGACGCGCTGTCGCGGCTGCCGGGCATCGGGCCAAAGACGGCCGCGCGGCTGGCCTTCTACCTGCTGCGGGCGCCTGAGGACGAGGTGGCGGCTTTGGCGACTGCCATCCGCGAGCTGAAGGAGCGCATCGTCCTGTGCGAGCGGTGTTTCAACATCACCGAGGCCAGCCCCTGTCCGATCTGCGCCAACCCGGCGCGAGACCAGGGGCTGATCTGCGTGGTGGAGGAGGCGTCGGACGTGCTGGCCATCGAGCGCACGGGCGAGTACAAGGGGGTGTACCACGTGCTCCACGGCGCCCTCTCCCCGGTGGATGGCATCGGGCCGGCGCAACTCAAGATGGCTGAGCTGCTGGCGCGGGTTCAGCTCGGCGGCGTGCGCGAGGTGTTGGTGGCGACCAACCCCAACCTGGAGGGCGAGGCGACAGCCATGTACCTAGCGCGGTTGCTGGCGTCCACGGGCGTGCGGATCACGCGGCTGGCCCATGGCTTGCCGGTCGGCGGCGACCTGGAGTATGCGGACGAGATCACGGTCAGCCGCGCTCTGGCGGGCCGACGGGAGATGTGAGGGCGAGCAAAACCGGTGGCGGGCGTCGCTTGCCGGGCCGTCGGGCCGATGTGAGCCCCAAGATATTGGGGGACTGGCCGGGCTTGGTCCTGTATGTTGCGTCGCCGGCCGGGTTAGCACGGGTGGGTTTGGGTGGTCTTCTTAACCATCTGTTAAAGCTTCTGGAAGGGCTGAAACACAAGATGTAGAGCCTTATTGGTGTGAAAGCCCAACATATAGTGGCTCTAACATGCACCGCCGAGCCGATGCGGCTGAACATGGGTTTTGACTTCTTGACAGGCTCGAGGGTCTGTGATAGAATAGAGCCAGAATGAAGCTGTGATCACCCGAGCGGGTGGCCACTAACAAGCACACAGGCGCTGACCGGAGCCTCCTTTGACCGCAATCGCAAGAGGGCGGTCTTTTTTGCCGGTAACGGCGAGAGCGAGGCCAGGCGATTACCAAGCCGAAAAAAAGTTTGAAAAGCCTCGAAATGGGGCTTGACAAACTGAAAAAGGTGTGGTAATATCGCCTTTCGTGTGCGGCAGAACGTTAACAACTAAAGAGTGACAGAAAGTTCCAGCGCTTGGGTCCCTTGACCTGTTTGGGTCAAGTCAAATCAATTCTCTGCGGAGAGTTTGATCCTGGCTCAGGATGAACGCTGGCGGCGTGCCTAACACATGCAAGTCGAACGGGCTCTCTCTTCGGAGAGGGCTAGTGGCGCACGGGTGAGTAATACATAGGTGACCTACCCCAAAGTGGGGAATAACTTCTCGAAAGAGAAGCTAATACCGCATGTGCTCGGCCATTCGGTTGGTCGAGTAAAGCCGAAAGGCGCTTTGGGATGGGCCTGTGTCCGATTAGCTAGTTGGTGAGGTAATGGCTCACCAAGGCGATGATCGGTAGCTGGTCTGAGAGGACGATCAGCCACACTGGCACTGACACACGGGCCAGACTCCTACGGGAGGCAGCAGTGAGGAATATTGGTCAATGGGCGAAAGCCTGAACCAGCAACGCCGCGTGGAGGATGAAGGCCTTCGGGTCGTAAACTCCTTTTCTGAGAGACGAGCAAGGACGGTATCTCAGGAATAAGTCTCGGCTAACTACGTGCCAGCAGCCGCGGTAAAACGTAGGAGGCTAGCGTTATCCGGATTTACTGGGCGTAAAGCGCACGCAGGCGGCCATGTAAGTCGGACGTGAAAGCTCCCGGCTCAACTGGGAGAGGTCGTTCGATACTGCATGGCTTGAGGATGGGAGAGGGAAGCGGAATTCCCGGTGTAGTGGTGGAATGCGTAGATATCGGGAGGAACACCAGTGGCGAAGGCGGCTTCCTGGCCCATCCCTGACGCTCATGTGCGAAAGCGTGGGGAGCGAACGGGATTAGATACCCCGGTAGTCCACGCTGTAAACGATGCAGACTAGGTGTTGGTGGTATTCCATCAGTGCCGAAGCTAACGCGATAAGTCTGCCGCCTGGGGACTACGGCCGCAAGGCTAAAACTCAAAGGAATTGACGGGGACCCGCACAAGCAGCGGAGCGTGTGGTTTAATTCGATGCAACGCGAAGAACCTTACCTGGGCTTGACATGCGCGTAGTAGTGAACCGAAAGGGGAACGAGCCTTCGGGCAGCGCGCACAGGTGCTGCATGGCTGTCGTCAGCTCGTGTCGTGAGATGTTGGGTTAAGTCCCGCAACGAGCGCAACCCTTGCCACTAGTTACATGTGTCTAGTGGGACTGCCGGAGTCAAACCGGAGGAAGGTGGGGATGACGTCAAGTCAGCATGGCCTTTATGTCCAGGGCTACACACACGCTACAATGGCCGGTACAATGGGTCGCCAAGCCGCGAGGCGGAGCTAATCCCACCAAAGCCGGTCTCAGTTCGGATTGCAGGCTGCAACCCGCCTGCATGAAGTCGGAGTTGCTAGTAACCGCAGGTCAGCCATACTGCGGTGAATACGTTCCCGGGTCTTGTACACACCGCCCGTCACGTCATGGGAGCTGGCAACACCTGAAGCCGGTGAGCTAACCGAGAGGAGGCAGCCGTCGAAGGTGGGGCTGGTGACTGGGACGAAGTCGTAACAAGGTAGCTGTAGCGGAAGCTGCGGCTGGATCACCTCCTTTCTAGGGAGCGATTACCTGCCGATCCCCTCCCAAAGGGCATCGGGTGGTACACTCCCAGGTCAAACCCGGCTCGACAGCCGGGCCCCCAAGCCGGGCTTTCTGTCACTCTTTAGCGGTTAACGTTCTGTCTTGGGCCTGTAGCTCAGGCGGTTAGAGCACTGTGCTGATAACGCAGGGGTCAGTGGTTCGAATCCACTCAGGCCCACTCGCCGAAGGGCTCTGGCCCTTGGAACGCTGAACGGTATCTAACAACCCTATCGGACACAACCATCCTGATGAAGCTGACCAACCTGAAGCAGCCCACATAGCGTGTTTGGCGTGATGACGTCGGTTCTACGACCCGGCGTGCGCGCCGGGTCGTTTTGTGTGCTGCGCTGGTTGGCCGCTGATCCGTGACCATCGAGAGCCGGTGATCACGGATCAGCGACCAAGCCCCTAAACGGGAAGGTCTGCTGGGCTGATGCCTTAACAACCGAATAGAATGCCAAAGCTTCAATTTCTGCCGTCTCGCGTGGAAAGCTACTAAGGGCGTACGGTGGATGCCTTGGCGCTAAGAGCCGATGAAGGGCGTGGACAACTGCGATAAGCTCCGGGGAGCCGTTGTCAGGCGTTGATCCGGGGATGCCCGAATGGGGAAACCCACCCAGGGGAATGCCTGGGTACCCTCCGGCTGAACCCATAGGCCGGAGGGAGGGAACCGAGGGAACTGAAACATCTCAGTACCTCGAGGAAAAGAGACCATTCCCTGAGTAGTGGCGAGCGAAAGGGGAAGAGCCCAAACCTGCGTTGCGTGATAGGTCGCAGCCGTTGCAGCGCAGGGGTTGTAAGGCGCAACAGGGGTCGCTGCGAAGGCCCCAGGGAGTTACAAATCTGACCTCTAGCTGAACAGCACTGGAACGGCTGGGCATAGAGGGTGACACCCCCGTAAGCGAAAGGGGTCAGACTCCCGTTGTGTCCTTGAGTACCACGGGGCACGCTAACCCTGTGGGAAGCTAGGGAGCCCACTCTCTAAGGCTAAATACTCTTAGCGACCGATAGTGCACCAGTACCGTGAGGGAAAGGTGAAAAGTACCCCAGTGCGGGGAGTGAAATAGAACCTGAAACCGTATGCCTACAAGCAGTCGGAGCACTATGGCCCTCGAGGCAAAGTGTGACGGCGTGCCTCTTGGAGAATGAGCCGGCGAGTTACTCTCTGTGGCGAGGTTAAGCCAGTTAACAGGCGTAGCCGTAGCGAAAGCGAGTCTGAATAGGGCGTTCAGTCGCAGGGAGTAGACCCGAAACCGGGTGATCTACCCATGGCCAGGGTGAAGCGGGAGTAACGTCTCGTGGAGGCCCGAACCCACTAATGTTGCAAAATTAGGGGATGAGCTGTGGGTAGCGGTGAAATGCCAAACGAACCCGGAGATAGCTGGTTCTCCCCGAAATAGCTTTAGGGCTAGCGTCACGCGTTCAGTACCGGAGGTAGAGCACTGACTCGGCTAGGGGGCATGTCGCTTACCAAACCGTATCAAACTCCGAATGCCGGTACTCTAAGCGTGGCAGTCGGACTACGAATGATGAGATCCGTAGTCGAGAGGGAAACAGCCCAGACCACCAGCTAAGGTCCTCAAGTCGAGGCTAAGTGGGAAAGGATGTGGAGTTACTGGGACAGCCAGGAGGTTGGCTTAGAAGCAGCCATCCTTTAAAGAGTGCGTAATAGCTCACTGGTCTAGTGATTCTGCGCCGAAGATATAACGGGGCTCAAGCCTCGCACCGAAGCTGTGGGCTTCGCCTTCGGGCGGAGCAGTAGGGGAGCGTTCTGTGGGAGATACAAGTCGGACCGTGAGGACCGATGCGGCCCACTGAAGTGAGAATGCCGGCATGAGTAGCGCAAGATACGCGAGAAACGTATCCCCCGTAAGTCTAAGGTTTCCGACGGAAGGTTAATCCGCGTCGGGTTAGTCGGGCCTAAGGCGAGGTCAAACGGCGTAGCCGATGGACAACAGGTTAATATTCCTGTACCACGTCGGGTTGTCTGAGCGATGAGGTGACGCAGAAGGGTAGGCCAGCCGGTTATTGGATTCCGGTGCCAAGCCCGTAGGCGATGAGGGCGGTAGGTAAGTCCGCCGCCTGAGCTGAGGGGTGATGGGGAAGGCCTCTGGCCGTAAACTGGCTGAGCCCAAGCTGCCGAGAAAAGCCTCTAGCGAGACCCGCGTGCCCGTACCGCAAACCGACACTGGTAGACGGGTAGAGTATACCAAGGGGATCGGGAGAACCCTCGTTAAGGAACTAGGCAAAATGAGTCCGTAACTTCGGGAGAAGGACTGCCACGGTAGGGTGAAACGGCTTGCCCGCGTAGCCCGAGGTGGTCGCAGTGAAATGGCCCTGCCGACTGTTTAACAAAACCACAGGTCTCTGCAAACTCGAAAGAGGATGTATAGGGGCTGACGCCTGCCCAGTGCCGGAAGGTTAAGGGGAGGGGTTAGCGCAAGCGAAGCTCTGAACCGAAGCCCCGGTGAACGGCGGCCGTAACTATAACGGTCCTAAGGTAGCGAAATTCCTTGTCGGGTAAGTTCCGACCCGCACGAATGGCGTAACGAGCGGGGCACTGTCTCAACGAGGGACCCGGTGAAATTGAAGTAGTGGTGAAGATGCCATTTACCCGCAGCAGGACAAAAAGACCCCGTGGAGCTTTACTGCAGCTTGGCATTGCGTTAGGGCTTCGCCTGTGTAGGATAGCTGGGAGACTGAGAAGCTGGGGCGCCAGCCTCGGTGGAGTCGCCGTTGAAATACCAGCCTGGTGAAGTCTTGGCCCTAACCCGAGTCCGTGATCCGGCTCGGGGACAGTGCCTGGTGGGCAGTTTGACTGGGGCGGTCGCCTCCTAAAAGGTACCGGAGGCGCGCAAAGGTTCCCTCAGGCTGAATGGAAACCAGCCGTAGAGTGCAAACGCATAAGGGAGCTTGACTGCGAGACCTACAAGTCGAGCAGAGACGAAAGTCGGCGTTAGTGATCCCACGGTTCCGAGTGGAAGGGCCGTGGCTTAACGGATAAAAGCTACCCCGGGGATAACAGGCTAGTCACCCCCAAGAGTCCACATCGACGGGGTGGTTCGGCACCTCGATGTCGGCTCGTCGCATCCTGGGGCTGGAGTAGGTCCCAAGGGTCGGGCTGTTCGCCCGTTAAAGCGGTACGCGAGCTGGGTTCAGACCGTCGTGAGACAGGTCGGTCTCTATCCGCTGTGGGCGTAGGGGATTTGAGGGGAGCTGCCCCCAGTACGAGAGGACCGGGGTGGACAGACCTCTGGTGTGCCAGCTGTCGTGCCAACGGCATCGCTGGGTAGCTAAGTCTGGCAAGGATAACCGCTGAAAGCATCTAAGCGGGAAGCCTGCCCCAAGATGAGATCCCCCACCTCCTTCGTGAGGGTAAGCGCGCAGGAAGACTACCTGCTTGATAGGCGGGACGTGTACGCACAGCAATGTGTTCAGCGGACCCGTACTAATGCGCGAGGGCTTTCCACGCGAGATGGTAGCAATTGAAGCCAGGCATTCTGTTCGGTTGTTAGGGCATCAGCCAACCCTAACATCGTAAATAAGCTCTGTTGGTGACGCTAGCGGAGGGGGTACACCCAGTCCCATCCCGAACCTGGCAGTTAAGCCCTCCAGCGCCGATGGTAGTTGGGACGCCGGTCCCTGCGAGAGTAGGTCGTTGCCAACGGAGCTTGTTTTTTTTCCTCTGAACTCGACAGACTGGACCGGTCTCCAAGACCGGTCCAGTCTTTTGGTCTCTCCTCGGCTCCCGTGCTATAATCCGCAGGGCTATCTCGTACCGACCGCGTTGGCTTTTATGAACGACCCTGACCGGGCTAGCTTATCTTCCTGCACGAAGCCGTTATCTCCGGACACCAGCGCCGGCTCTGTCCAACCCGACTCGCCAGGAGTGTTCCTGACCCTTCTCGCACCAGGCTCCTGGCTTTTTTGATTCTGCTCACCCGATGCACTGGCTATGAGTGTTCATATAGTCATCCTCGCTGCGGGGGAAAGCAAGCGCATGCGGTCAGCCCAACCGAAGGTCCTGCACAAGCTGGCGGGCCGCCCCCTGATCGAATATAGCGTGCGGTTGGCCGAGGCCCTGACGGATGAGCCTCCGCTTCTCGTAGTCGGCCGCCAGGCGGAGCAGGTGCAGGCCCTCCTCGGCCATCGGGCGCGCTACGTCGAACAGCGAGAGCGTCTAGGCACCGGCCATGCCCTGCTTCAGGCGCGGCCGGTCCTGGCCGACCGGAGCGGCGCAGTGCTGGTGTTCTACGGCGATATGCCCCTGCTTACCGAGGCGACCATGCGCCGCCTCCTGGACCTGCACACCTCGAGTCGCGCCGTCCTCTCCATGCTGACCTTCGAGGGCAGCCAGCCGCGCGGCTTCGGCCGCATCGTGCGAGGGCCGGACGGCCAGGTCCAGGCCATTGTAGAGGAGGCGGACTGCACGCCGGAGCAGCTGCGCATCCGGGAGCTCAACCCGGGCCTCTATTGCTACGACGCAGCTTGGCTGTGGCCCAACTTGGATCGCATCCCTCTGAGCGCCAAGGGGGAGTACTACCTCACCGACCTGGTGGGCATTGCCGTGGCCCAGGGCCACCCCGTGGCGGCGGTGAAGGTGGAGGACGAGACGGAGATGTTGGGCGTCAACACCCGGGTGCACCTGGCCGAGGCGGAGGCGATCCTGCGCCAACGCATCAACCGCCGGTGGATGGAGGCCGGCGTGACGCTGCTGGACCCGGCCACCACCTACATCGAGGACACGGTGGAGATCGGCATGGACACGGTGATCCTGCCGGCTACCCACCTGCGCGGGCGCACCCGCATCGGCGCCAACTGCGAGATCGGCCCCAACACCACGGTGGTGGACTCCCAAGTCGGCGACCACTGCGTCATCCGCTATTCGGTGGTCGAAGAAGCTGTGGTGGAGGACGAGGTGGAGATTGGGCCCTACGCGCACCTGCGCAAGGGCGCGCACCTAGCCCGCGGTGTGCACGTGGGCAACTTCGGCGAGGTCAAGAACGCCTACCTCGGCCCGGGCACCAAGATGGGACACTTCAGCTACATCGGCGACGCCACTGTGGGCACGAACGTCAACATCGGCGCCGGCACCATCACGTGTAACTACGACGGCGTGCGAAAGCATCGCACCGTGATCGAGGACGACGTGTTTATAGGCAGTGACACCATGTTGGTGGCGCCGGTGACCCTCGGACGCGGCGCGCGCACCGGAGCCGGCTCGGTCGTCACCCACGACGTGCCCCCTGGCACCCTGGTTCTGGGCGTTCCTGCTCGCGCGCGGGCCAGGTCTCAGACAGCTGAAGAGCCGGAGGCTGAGCGCTCGAACGCAACCTGATATGTCATCTGTGGAATGGGCAGCGCTGGCTGCCGCATCGGGGTTGGTCTTGGCCGCGTTGACGGTGGCGTTTGCCGCGGCGGCCGAGGTGTCGCTGCTCTATCTCGCCCTGGCGCACGGCCGCGAGGCCGGAGACGCAGCCGCGCGGCGCACTCAGCCGCCACCGCTGCACGGCGAGAGCGCTCCGCACCTGGTGGTCGCCCTGCGGGTGCTCAAGGCCCTGGCCTACACCTCAGCCGCCGGCCTGGCGCTGTGGCTTTCCTTGCGCAGCGGTCGCAGCTGGGCGTTCGGCGTTCTTCCGGTGATAGGCGTCACCCTGGCGTTGCTGCTGGCGCAGAGCGTGGCGCGCGGCCTGGCCATGCGCGCCGACCACTCGACGGCTCAACGGCTCCAGCGCGCTGCCCAGGCTGTCGGCGCCGTGTTGTCGCCGGTGGCCGCGCCGCTCTGGCGGCTCAGCCAGGCGGTGGCTGGGCCCGAGGCCAAGGTGGACGCCGACGCCCTGCTCTTCAGCGAGGAGGGCCTGCGCCTGTTGATGCAGGTCGGCGACGAGCACGGGCCCATCGAGGAAAAAGAGAAGGAGATGATCGCGTCCATCTTCGAGCTGGGCGAGACGGTGGCCCGCGAAGTGATGGTGCCTCGCATTGATGTGGTGGCCATCGAGGAGACTAGCTCGTTGCAGGAGGCGCTGGACCTGATCATCGAGGCCGGCCATTCCCGCATCCCGGTCTACCGGGAGACCATTGACAACGTGCAGGGCGTGCTCTACGCCAAGGACCTGCTGCGCCCCTATCGCGAGGGGCGCTTCGACGTGCCCATCACCGAGCTCATGCGCTCCGCCTACTTCGTGCCCGAGTCCAAGCGGGTGAACGAGCTGCTGCGGGAGCTGCAACAGCTCAAGGTGCACATGGCCATTGTGGTGGATGAGTACGGCGGCACGGCCGGTGTGGTGACCATCGAGGACCTCCTGGAGGAGATCGTCGGCGACATCCAGGACGAGTACGACCGCGAGTCGCCCATGGTGTTGCACAAGGGCGAGAACGAGTACGTCTTCGACGCGCGCATTGACCTGGACGAGGTGAGCCAGCTGGTAGGCGTGGAGCTGCCCACCGAGGAGACCGACACCCTGGGCGGCTTCGTGTTCAGCCAGCTGGGCCGGGTGCCGACGGCCGGCAGCCGGGTGGAGTTCGGTCCCCTGACCCTGGAGGTGGTGTCCGTCAGCGGCCGGCGCATCCAGCAGGTGCGGGTGACCCGCAAGCCTGAGGCTGAGGAGGACGCCAAGGAGGCGCAGCAACACAGCCGCGGTCCCCTATCGGCATTGACTTCCATGTTTTGAGCTCACAAAGGAGTGACCTGTGATTGACCCTGCCGTGGCCGAAGCGCTGGTGAAGGAAGCGGCCGAAGCCCGCCGCCGCGCCTACATCCCCTACTCGCACTTTGCCGTGGGCGCGGCCTTGCTGACCCGGTCCGGCAAGGTCTACACCGGGTGCAACATCGAGAACGCCTCCTACGGTTTGACGGTGTGCGCCGAGCGGGTGGCCATCTGGAAGGCGGTGTCCGAGGGCGAACGGGAGTTCGTGGCCCTGGCTGTGGTGACCGCGGACGGGGTCAGCCCCTGCGGCGCCTGCCGCCAGGTAATGGCCGAGTTTGCGCCGGAGATGCCGGTGCTGATCGCCGCTCCCCAAGGTGTGCGCCGGACGGCTACTGCGCTGGAGCTGCTGCCCGGCGCTTTCCTGCCCGACGACCTAAGGGGGCGGCATTAGGCCGTGACCCCATGACGACGACCGGTGAACACCGCCAGCGGCTGTACCGCACCGATGCCATCGTGCTGAAGCGCCGCGACTACGGCGAGGCCGATCGCCTGCTCACGGTGTTCACGCCGGAGCGCGGCAAGCTGGTGCTGTTGGCCAAGGGGGTGCGCAAGACGCTGAGCCGCAAGGCCGGCCATGTGGAGCTGTTCACCCACAGCACGTTGTTGGTGGCGAAGGGGCGCACGTGGGACATTGTCTCCCAGGCGGAGACGGTGGAGCCCTTCTTGGGCCTACGCGAGGATCTGGCGCGCACCGGCTACGCCTACTACGTGGCCGAGCTGCTGGACGGCTTCACCCAGGAGCACGACGCCCATCCGCCCATGTTCCACCTGCTGCGGGAGACGCTGAGCCGGCTGGCGACGCTGGAGGCCGCGGTGTTGCCCTTGGCAGTGCGCTTCTTCGAGCTCCGGCTGTTGGCGCTGGCGGGGTACCAGCCGCAGCTCTTCCGCTGCGTGGCTTGCCAGCAGCCTCTAGAGCCGGTGACCAACTATCTGAGCTACGCGGAGGGCGGCGTGCTCTGCCCGCGCGACGGCGAGGGCCGGGTGGACGCCGAGCCGTTGCCCCTGCCGCTGTTTAAGGTGTTGCGCTTCCTGCAGACGCGCGAGTGGGACGAGGTGGCGCGGCTGAGCCTGAGCCCTGGGCTGTTGAGCGAGGTGGAGCGGGTGCTGCAGGGTTTTCTCGTCTACTATCTGGAGCGGAACCTTCGGTCGGTGGGGTTCCTCAAGGCGATCCGTGCGTAAGGCGCAACGGTCATGCGCAACGAGCGAGAGTGAGAGGGCGATGCGTTCTTGGAGGACGGCGACTCTGGTGGCGGCGCTGATGCTGGCAGCGGCGTGCAGCGGGCCGGCTCCGACGGTCAGGCCGGACGTCGGCCAGGCTGTGCAGCCTGCCGTGGCCACAGCGGACAGCGCCGGCGGCTCGGCGGACGCAGGGCGCGCCGGGGTGGTGCTGGAGGCGGCCAACCCGGCGCAGGCTGTCGCGCCGGGCGCCGAGGCGGTGTTCGATCTGAAGATGGTCAACGCCAGCGAGCAGCCGCTGTCGGTGGTGGTGGTGCTGGAGCACGCCGGCGGCCAGCGCTGGCGCACGTCGCTGTGCGTGGAGAAGCAGTGCCTGTTGGGGGACGGCACCGAGCCTTCGGTGAGCGAGCCGGTGGCCCTGCCGCCCCACGTGGAGCGGGCGTTCAAGGTTCAGCTCTTCGTGGACCCCGCGGCGCGGGCTGGCCAGCGCACCGCCTTGGCCGTGCGCGTGGAGCCGCAGGGGGACGGCCTATCGCCGCGCGGCGTGACGCTGCGCGCGCAGGTGGCGGCGCCGTAGGCAACTCAAAGCCAGAGGCCGCCTTTCGGGCTGGCTGCTCACGCTGCTTCTTGACGTTTCGCCGGTTTCCGGTTAAGATTGTCGCACGCAGTGGCAGGTGAGTTTCCCATGGTCTCCCAGCGCCCTTCGGTTGTGCCCATCTCCCATGGCTCGGGTACCGGGCCGCAGGCGCTCTGGCCCCCATCGGGGGCGGCGCCCTGCGGCCGATCAGCACACGCGTTTTCCCAGGGCCAAGCGACCGAACAGGCGTAGAGCCGCTTTCTGGCTGCCCGGGTTCACCCGGCGCAGCGTCACCATGATCGTTGCAGCCGGCCCATGGGCCGGCTTTTTGTTAGCCTTCGTGCGAGGTACTGCCATGTCAACCCATCGTCCTCCTTCCTTCCAAGAGATCATCATGCGCCTGGAGCGCTACTGGGCCGACCACGGCTGCCTGATCTGGCAGCCCTACAGCGAGAAGGTCGGCGCCGGCACCATGAACCCGGCCACCGTGCTGCGGGTGCTGGGCCCGGAGCCGTGGGACGTCGCCTACGTCGAGCCTAGCTTTCGCGCCGACGACGGCCGCTACGGCGAGAACCCCAACCGCATGCAGATGCACACCCAGTACCAGGTGATCCTCAAGCCCGATCCCGGCAACCCTCAGGAGCTCTACCTGGGCAGCCTGGACGCCATCGGCATTGACCGCCGCAAGCACGACATTCGCTTCGTGGAGGACAACTGGGCCAGCCCGGCTCTGGGCGCCTGGGGCCTGGGCTGGGAGGTGTGGCTGGACGGGCTGGAGATCACCCAGTTCACCTACTTCCAGCAGGCCGGCGGCATGGCGCTGGAGCCGGTGAGCGTGGAGCTGACCTACGGCCTGGAGCGCATCGCCATGTTCCTGCAGGGCGTGAACGAGGTGTGGAAGATTGACTGGGACGGCCGCCACACCTACGGCGACATCTACCTGCGCCAGGAGGTGGAGTACTGCGTCTACAACTTCGAGCGGGCAGACGTGGAGCGGCTGAAGCAGATGTACAACCTGTTCGAGGCCGAGGCCCTCAACGCCATCCGCCACGGCCTGGCCATCCCCGCCCACGACTACGTGCTGCGCTGTTCCCAGACCTTTAACATCCTGGACGCGCGCGGGGCCATCGGCGTCACCGAGCGCGCCAGCTACTTCGCCCGCATGCGCGACCTGGCGCGGCAGGTGAGCGAGCTATACGTGGAGCAGCGGCAGCAGATGGGGTATCCGTTCCTGAGGCGCGAGGAGAGGGAAACGGCGGAGAGGAAGGAGGCAGAGGCACGGACGGGGGTGGGCGAGGAGCAGACGGCCGACACGGCCGAGGCGGACCTGCTGCTGGAGATCGGGTGCGAGGAGCTGCCGGTGGGCGACGTGGCGGCGGCCATCGCGCAGCTTCAAGCGGCGGCGCCGGCCCTGCTGGCCGAGGCGCGGCTCAGCTACGCCGGCTTGCGGGTGACAGGCTCCCCGAGGCGGCTGGTGGTCTACGTGGAGAGGCTGGCCGGCCGGCAGGCGGACGAAGAGCTCATCTTCCGCGGGCCGCCGGCCAATCGCGCGTTCGACGCCGCGGGCCAGCCCACGGCGGCCGCGCTGGGCTTTGCCCGCAGCAAGGGGGTGCGGCCGGAGGACCTGGTGGTGCGGGAGGCCGACGGCGGCACCTACGTCTTCGCCGTCAGCCGGGTGGCCGGTCGCCCTGCCCTGGAGGTGTTGCCCGACCTCTTGGTGCGGCTGGTGTCGGGCCTGCGCTTCGAGAAGTCCATGCGCTGGGCGTCGGACGGGATCGCCTTCAGCCGGCCCATCCGCTGGTTCGTGGCCCTCTTCGGCGATCGGGTGGTGCCCTTCACCTACGCCCGGGCCTGCAGCGGCCGGGTAAGCCGTGGGCTGCGCAGCCAGGACTCGCCGGCCATCGAGATCCCGCGCGCCGAGGCCTACTTCGACCTGATGGCGCAGCACGGCGTGGTCGTGGACCGGGCACAGCGCCAGGCCCTGATCCGGGAGCAGGTGGCGCAGCTGGCCGCGCAGGTGGGCGGCCGCGTGCCGGAGGACCAGGCCCTGCTGGACGAGGTCACCGACCTGGTGGAGCAGCCGGCGGCTTTGCTGGGCAGCTTCGACCCCCGCTACCTCGAGCTGCCGTCCGACGTGCTGATCACGGTGATGAAGAAGCACCAGCGCTATTTCCCGGTCGAAGCGGTTGAGGTGGCGGATCGGGAAACCGGCAAATCGGCGCCGGGTGAGACGGCCGCGCCCGCCGACCCCTCTACCAACCCACCAGCCTACCAATCTACCACCCTACTCCCCTACTTCATCACCGTTGCCAACGGCCGGCCGACCGATCCCGACCTGGTGCGGGCGGGCAACGAGGCGGTGATCCGGGCCCGCTACGCCGACGCGGCCTACTTCGTGGAGCACGACCGCAGCCAGCCCCTGGAGGCCTTTACGCCCAAGTTGGCCACCCTCACCTTCCAGGAGCAGCTGGGCTCCATGCTGGACAAGGTGCGGCGGCTGGAGCGGCTGGTGCCGTGGGTGGCGGATCGGCTGGGGCTCTCGGCGGAGGAGCGGGCGGTGGCCCAGCGCGCGGCCAGCCTGTGCAAGTCGGACCTGGCTACCTCCATGGTGATCGAAATGACCTCGCTGCAGGGCATCATGGGCCGGGAGTACGCGCTGAGCAGCGGCGAGCCGCCGGCGGTGGCCGAGGCCATCTTCGAGCACTACCTGCCCCGCTACAGCGGCGACCGGCGGCCCCAGACCCGACCCGGCCTCGCCGTGGGCCTGGCCAACCGGCTGGACAGCATCGCCGGCCTGTTTGCCGTGGGGCTGGAGCCCACCGGCTCGGCCGATCCCTTCGGCTTGCGCCGCGACGCGCTGGGGATCGTGCAGAACCTGGCCGAGGCGGGGCTGAGCTTCTCGGTGCGAGAGGGGTTGGCTCAGGCTGCGGCGCTGCTGCCGGTGCCGGCCAGCCCGGAGGCGTTGGACCGCGCTGTGGCCTTCGTGGTCGGCCGCCTGGAGAACTGGCTGCGGGAGGAGGGCTACCCCTTCGACGTGGTGCAGGCGGTGCTGGCCGCACGCGGAGACGATCCTGCAGTGGCGCGGCAGACCGTGGCCGCCCTGGCGGAGGTGACGGCGCGGCCGGAGTGGCCGGCGGTGCTCACGGCCTACGCACGCTGCAAACGGATCGTGCGGGGCGTGGCGGAGTCGTACCCGCTCGCGCCGGAGCGGGACCCGGAGCCGGCCAGCCAGGCCCTGCTGGCGGCCTACCGGGCGGTGGCGCCGTCGGTGCGGGCAGCTAACGACGTGCCCACCCTCTACGCTGCTTTGCAGTCGCTGGCAGCGCCCATCAACACCTTCTTCGACCGGGTGCTGGTGATGGCGGAAGACCCAGGGCTGCGCCAGGCGCGGCTGGCCTTGGTGCAGCACATCGCCGCCTTGCCGGACGGCATCGCTGATCTGTCGCTGCTGCAGGGCTTTTGACGTGACGCGGCTAGGACCTCGGCATCTATTATGGCTGCAGACAGCAGAATCCTCGACATATCTGTCAGGGTGCTGTAACCAAATAAGCCTTTACAAGAGCCAGACCTCGCGCTAGACTAAGGGCAGCCATGGGGATTTGCCCTGCGTTCGGACGTGTCAGCCGCTTGGAGCGCTGAGCAGATACCCCTGTCAACCGGCCCGTATGAAACGTTTTACGCGCCTTGAGGTCTTGGATCCGATGTTTGAGCCGCTGCGTGTACATCCCTCTGTCGGTCTTACTCCCCCTGAGGACCGAGAGCAACGCTGGATCATGCTTCTGTTCGCCCTGGAGGAGCAGGCCGACTCCGTCGAGGTGGACCCGCTAGCTCTCCGAATGGCAAAGCAACAGGCCGCTAACAACTTGGGCCGATCGAGAGAGAAGCCGCTGACGCTGCCTGAGCGCCGCCATCGCTGCCGCCATCCGTGACCGCCAGCGCGTCAGGCGCCGGCCGGCTAGGCTTTCTCCATTGGCCACCGCCTCGTGGATCTCTCCCCCAAGACCACGGGGCGGTCTTTCTTTTGCCCGCTGCCGGGATCAAACGGGCGCCCGGCCCGGCTCCGGTTGTCCGAGCTCCCGGGGCCTCTGGTGGCTCGCTTACGCCGGTTGCAGACGTCGCTCCGCCTCTTTGCGCTCGGCCTCGGCCCGCTCGGCCATCTGCCGACGCAGGGTGCGGATGTCGCGGGGGACGAGGTAGGCGGTCACCGTCAGGAAGCAGGCGCCCAGCAGCCAGGCGACGGTGCAGATGAGGACAATGGCGTTGCCCAGGGAAGACTCGCGCGCAATCAGGCCGGCCAGCAGCGGCGCTGTCGCCGCGCCGGCGCTTTCGATGAAGTACTGCACCGCCAGGGCCGTGCTGCGCACCTCGGGCAGGGTGATGTCGTAGACGGTGGCGATGACGTTCGGCGCGGCCAGGGGGATGGCCAAGGCCGTGAGCAGCATCATGCCCAGGAAGGCGCCCTGCGCCTCTACCGGCACGCGCATGGTGAGGTTGAGTAGGATGGCTCCCGTCAGCACACCGACCAGGGCCACGATCATGCGCCCACGCACCGTGCGCTTGAACAGAGCATCGCCCAGCAGGCCGCCCACGAAGTAGCCGGAGGCCAGCACCAGGATGGCAGGGGCCATGGTCGTCAGGATGGCGCCCTGGCTGTAGTTGCGCTCGGTCTCTAGGTAGCGGAAGAACCAGAAGGTGATGACGTTCCAGGGGAAAACGCCCACGAAGCCTTGGGCAAAGAGGAACCAGAGGCTGCGCTTGCGCAGCAGGCCTTTTGCCTTGCTCCACTCGAAGCGGTAGACGCCCACCTCCTCCAGGCCGGCCATCTCCGGCTCGCTCTGCCCGCGCGGAGGCTCTCGCACTAGGAAGAAGATGACAACGGCCAGGGCAATGCCCAACGAGCCGGTGATGTAGAACACGCTGCGCCAGCCCAGGGTGCCGGCCAGGAGGGTGGCCACGATCAGCCCTGTCATGTAGCCCAAAGGCTGCGAGAGCTGCAGCAGCCCGTACACCTTGCCCCGCAGCTCGGGGCCGAAGTAGTCGGAGATCAGGCTGTGAATGCCGGGGTAGCTGGAGTCGTCAATGCCGGTGCTGGCGCGGGTGACCAGGAAGGCGCGGTAGTTGGGCGCCAGGGCGTTGAGCCAGGTGGTGGAGCCCCAGATGAAGGAGGCCAGCGCCAGCAGCTTGGCTCGCGTGTAGCGGTCGTAGAGGAAGCCCCACACCGGGTACATGACGGCGCCCACCAGCAGCGCGCCGGTGGACACTGCGCCCATCTGCACCTCGTCTATGCCGAAGGTCTCCATGATGGGCGTGGTCAGCGGCCCGATCAGCAGGCGGTCCGACTGGTGTAGGAACATGAAGGCGAAGAAGATGACAACAACAGCCCACCGATAGCGCAGAAAACGTGCCATGATCAACCTCCGTGCCAAAAACGCAGGGAAAAACGACGGCCCCGATAGTAGCGCAACTTCTCGTTTCTGCCAAAGCCATGCTGCCCGGCTGTGCGGCATCACCACCCCCTCAACCCCCTCGGCGGGATGGTGTCGGCCGTGAGCCCTCCCTCGTTCTCGCTACGTAGTCCTCGTTACGCATTCCTTGTCACGCATTACGACCCCGAGTATGCCTTGCCCCCCGTCTGTGGTATAATGCCGGTCGCGCTTGCGACAGCGACGAAGGAGTGACCGACGATGTTGCGTAACCTGTTGAAAAAGACCATCGGCGACAGCAGCTCGCGCACCTTGAAGAGCCTGCGCAGCGTTGTCGAGCAGATCAACGCCCTGGAGCCTCAGGTTCAGGCCTACTCCGACGAGGAGTTTGCCCGCCGCACGCGGGCCTTCCAGGAGCGTTTGCGCCAGGCCACGGCCGCGGGCAAGGCGGAGCTGGCGCGACTGCGGGAGGCCAGGGAGGCCGAGCGGGATGCCACCGGCCGCGCTCAGCTCGACCTGGAGATCAAGCGCCAACAGCGGGAGATCCGCGAGATCGAGGAAGACATCCTGGAGGAGATCCTGCCCGAGGCCTTTGCCATGGTGCGGGAGGCCAGCCGCCGCACCATCGGCCTGCGCCACTACGACGTGCAGCTTATCGGCGGCATCGTGCTGCATCGGGGCCAGATCGCGGAGATGAAGACCGGCGAGGGCAAGACGTTGGTGGCTACGCTGCCCCTCTACCTCAACGCGCTGACCGGCCGCGGGGTGCACCTGGTCACCCCTAACGACTACCTGTCCAAGGTGGGCGTGCAGTGGATGGGTCCGATCTACCACCTGTTGGGCCTCAGCGTGGCCGTCATCCAGTCCGCAGCCGGCGACCCCAACCGGGGGTCCTACATCTTCGACCCCACTTTCCAGTCCCCTGACGACCGCTTCCAGCACCTGCGGCCCATCACCCGCCGCGAGGCCTACTTGGCCGACATCACCTACGGCACCAACAACGAGTTCGGCTTTGACTACCTGCGGGACAACATGGTGCAGGACCTGAGCCACTGCGTCCAGCGGGAGCTGTTCTACGCCATCGTGGACGAGGTGGACAACATCCTGATTGACGAGGCGCGGACGCCGCTGATCATCTCCGGCCAGGCCGAGGAGTCCAGCGACTGGTACACCGTCTTTGCTCGGCTGGTGCCGCGGCTGCGCCCCTCCAGCAGCAAGGAGGCGGCCGACGGCGACTACGTGGTGGACGAGAAGGACCGCGTGGTCACCCTCACCGAGTCGGGCATCGAGAAGATGCAGAACTGGCTGAACATCAGCAACCTCTACTCGCCGGAGCACTTCGCCCTGACTCCCTACCTAGACAACGCCCTGCGGGCCCACGTGCTCTACAAGCGGGACCGGGACTACATCGTGCGCAACGGCGAGGTGGTGATCGTAGACGAGTTCACCGGCCGGCTGATGGAGGGACGGCGCTACTCCGAGGGCCTGCACCAGGCCATCGAGGCCAAGGAGGGGGTGCGGGTGCAGCGGGAGTCGCTGACCCTGGCCACCATCACCTTCCAGAACTACTTCCGCATGTACCAAAAGCTGGCCGGCATGACCGGCACGGCTGAGACGGAGAAGGAGGAGTTCGGCAAGATCTACAACCTGGACGTGGTGGTGATCCCGACGCACCTGCCGGTGATCCGCAAGGACTACCCCGACCTGGTGTACAAGAACGGCCGCGCCAAGTTCGATGCGGTGATCGAGGAGATCAAGGACTGCTACCGGCGGCGCCAGCCGGTGCTGGTGGGCACCACCGCCATCGAGACCAGCGAGTACCTCTCCAAGCGGCTGGAGCGCGAGGGCATCCCCCACAACGTGCTCAACGCCAAGCACCACGAGAAGGAGGCCATCATCATCGCCCAGGCCGGCCGGCCCGGCGCGGTGACCATCGCCACCAACATGGCCGGCCGCGGCGTGGACATCCTGCTGGGCGGCAACCCGGAGGGCTTGGCGCGCGACCGGCTGCGCCGAGAGGGCTACGACCTGACCGCCCTGCCGCCCGACGTGTGGGAGAAGGCCCTGGCTGAGGCCAAGGCTCAGTGCGCCGCCGACCGGGAGATCGTGCTGCAGGCGGGCGGCCTGCGCGTCATCGGTACCGAGCGCCACGAGGCCCGGCGCATTGACAACCAGCTGCGCGGCCGCTCCGGCCGCCAGGGAGATCCCGGCGAGAGCCGCTTTTACGTGGCCTTGGACGACGACCTGATGCGCCGCTTTGGCGGCGAGCGGGTGGCCAGCATCATGGAGCGCTTGGGCGTCGAGGACGACGTGCCCATCGAGCACCCCATGATCTCCAAGTCCATCGAAAACGCGCAGATGCGCGTCGAAGGCTACAACTTCGACATCCGCAAACACGTATTGGAGTACGACGACGTCGTCAACAAGCAGCGCGAGGTGATCTATGACCAGCGCCGGCGCATCCTCCAGGCCACCGACCTCCGCGACGCTGTGCTGGACATGGTGGCCTCGCAGCTGCAGCGGCTGGTGCAGTCCTTCGCCGGCAGCGAAGACGAGCGCGACTTAGCCGGCCTGCATGCAGCGGTTGGCGCGATCATGCCCCTGCCGCCGGAGATGAACCCGAAGGCGTGGCAGGGCCTCTCGTCCAGCCAGATCCTACAACAGCTCACCGACTACGCCGAGGCGCTCTACGACCGCCGCGCGGAGGCCAACGGCGACGCCCTCTGGCGCCAGCTCAGCAGCGAGGGCGCCACTCTGGCGGGCCTGCGGAACAGCCTGGACCCGTTCAGCCTGGCGGTCTATCGGGCCATCGTGCGCCAGCTGGGCGCCGAGCCGGACGAGGAGACGGCGCAGCGACCCTTCAAGGCGTTGGACCCGGACCTGCAGGCTGCAGTGCGCCAGGGTATCGTGCAGGGCTCGGCCCTCTTCCGAGATCGCATGGTGCTGCTGCGGGCGCTGGACGAGCGCTGGATCCGCCACCTGACCGATCTGGACAACTTGCGCGAGGGCATCGGCCTGCGGGCCATCGCCCAGGTCAACCCGCTGGTGGCCTTCAAGAAGGAGGCCCACGAGATGTACACCGAGCTGCTGAGCGCCATCGAGAGCGACATCGTCCACGCCATCTTCAAGGTGGACGTAGTGCGCTACCAGCAGCCGGCCCAGCGGGCCATGCGGACCAACCGCACCGACGGCGACGGCGCCGGACGCCAGCCGGAGCGCCGCGGCGGCCAACAGCTCGGCCGCAACGACCCCTGCTGGTGCGGCAGCGGCGAGAAGTACAAGCACTGCCACATGCGCGCAGACCAGGAGCGCGGGGGCCCGCCGCAACCCGTAGCGCCGCCGGCCGGCAAGACGCAGCCTGTCGGGTCCACCGGCGCCCGCCCTGGCCAGCCTACCACCGCCGGCAAACAGCCGACCGCCGCCGGCAAACAGGTCCCGCGCAAGCGCCGGCCGCGCTAGCGCCTGGTCAGCGACCAACAAGCCCCGTGTTGAGTTAACAGCATAGTCGTTGCTACCTAGCCCCCCCTCGCCCCCAGCCCCTTTCCCGACGGGAGAGGGCCAGGGTGAGGGTAGATAGCTACGACGCGCCGATGCATGGGCAGCGCGCTGGCGGAGCCTGCCGGGAGATGAAGCCTCCCGGCCAAGACCCAGCGCCCGCTGAAGCGAGCTGACGCGCCGGCCCATGGCCAAGCCCCGTTCACGGGGTGCCGCCGGTAGCCGTGGGCTGAAGGCCCACGGTGGGCCTCGATGCGCCGACGCGCCGATGGCTGGGCAGCGGCCGAGCGCAGGGAATGCGCTCGGCGGGCGCTACGGGTCCTGCGGGCGAAAACTTTCGTTGCGACGACTTAGGTCGTCCGCACGCCGCAGACCGACTGAAGTCGCTATCAGCGAGGACACGATTTTCCGGACGAGAGTTGGCTGTGAACGGCTAGCTTAACCTGGTCAGCTCCCAAACGGAGCTTGGCGATCTACCCCTGAGAGGAGGCAACCCCACGATGGCATCCCTGTTGGAGAAGGTGAACATCCTGATCAAGGCGAACCTGCACTACCTGGTGGACCAGGCCCTAAGGTCCAACTCCGTCGCGGTGATCAACCAGTACATCCGCGAGGTGGAGAACAACCTGGAGGCGCTCAACGACGCAGTGGCCACCGTGGGCGGCCAGGTGAAGACCATCCGCCGCAAGCGAGACGAGTACCAGGCCAAGGCGGCGGAGCTGGACCGCAACATTGACATCTTCCTGCGGGAGGGCCAGGAGTCGCTGGCGGTGGCCGCCCAGGCCAAGCTCAACTCCACCCAGCGCACCGTGGACGCCTACAGCGAGCAGCTGGCCAGCCTAGAGCGGGAGTACCAGAGCCTGCTGGACGCCAAGGTGAAGCTGGAGGCCAAGCTGGCCACCATCAAGCAGGAGCGGGAGGAGCTGCAGGCGCTGCTGGACCTGGCCAAGGCCAAGGAGATCAGCGTGCGCACCATCAAGAGCTTGGACGACCTGGTGGGCAGCCGGGACCAGGACGTGGCGCGCATCGCCGAGAGCATCCGCAGCCGGCTGGACCGCGCCTCGGCCGAGAGCGAGATGCTGGCCGCCAACCTGGACAAGCAGATGGACGAGGTGCTGGAGCGCAGCGCGATTGACGCGCAGCTGGCCGAGCGCAAGCGCCGCCTCGGCCTAGCGGAGGGGTGATGAACCGCACACGCGCCATCTTCTTCGCCATCGTCGCCCTGGCGCTGCTGATCGTGGCGGCGGCGGCCCTGGTGCGGCTCCTGGGCAACCAGGCCAATCCCTCCCTGGGCCAGGAGCAGCGTGGCCCGATCACTGTGCGGGTGGTGACTGCGCTGCCCGTCTACGACTGGGTCAACGAGGCGGCCAAGCAGTTTAACGCCGAACGGCGCGAGCTGGACGGCAACCCGATCCAGGTGGAAGTGATCGCCATGGACGGCCTGGCCGCGCTGGGCAAGTTCGACCGCAACGAGTTCGGCGCGCTGCCGGCCGACGCCGACCCCCAGGCCCTGACCGCGGAGGAGCGCAAGGCCCTGGAGCGCTTCCCCACGGTGTGGATCCCCGACAGCCGCTACCTGACAGAGCTGGCCAACGCAGCCTACAAGGAGCGGCTGGGCCGCGACGTCTTCCTCACCGACGGCGAGTACCGCGCGCGGCCCATCGCCCTCAGCCTCTTCGCCTGGGGGGTGTACCAGAGCCGCGCCCAGGCCCTGCTGGCCAAGTTCGGCGACATCAACTGGCGGGCCATCCACGACGCAGCCACGGCCAAGGGCGGCTGGCCGGAGCTGGGCGGCGACCCGGCCTGGGGCTTCTTCAAGCTGGTGGTGCCCAACCCGCGCAAGAACGTGGGCGGCCTGGCCGCCATGGTGGCCGCAGCCGGCGAGTACTACGACAAGACCACCATCACCACCGCCGACGTCACCAACCCCGACTTTCAGCGCTGGCTGGGCGAGCTGATGGCCAGCACCACCGACCTCAGCGGCGGCAGCGCCTACACCGCGGAGGACTTCGCCCTCTTCGGCTACTCCCAGGGCGACGGCGGCCAGCTCCTGGAGTCCGACCTGCTGAAGAACATGGAGGGCATCCAGACCCGCTGGGGCGAGCCGCTGGCCGTCTTCTATCCCAAGTACGTCACCTGGTTCGACTTCCCCTTCGCGGTGTGGATCGGCCCGGAGACCACCGCGGCGCAGAAAAACGCGGCCTTGGAGTTCCAGCGCTACCTGCTGTCGCCGGAGGTGCAGGTGAAGGCCGTGGGCTACGGCCTGCGGCCGGTAAACCCCTCCGTGTCGGTAGACCAGCCCAACAGCCCCTTCACCCGCTGGGCCGGCCAAGGCGTGGTGCCCATCGTCTCCCGCACCGACGCTATGCGCTCGCCGGACCGGGAGGTGCTGCTGGCCCTGCTGCGCTGGTTCGATCTGAACGTAGGTCGCTAAGGGGGACGCCATGGCTGCACGCAACTCCTCGGCGCGTCGAAGGTCTGCGCGGTCGCAAAGGCCCTCCAGCGCGGGCTCGCGCAACGTCGCCATCGCCGTCTTCGTGGGCGCCGCAGCGCTCATCTGCCTGTGCGCGGCCCTGGTCAGTGGCCTAGAGGTCTTCCGGGCCACCGTGTCCATCAACCTGGGGCCCACTGCGCCGGCCCAGCAGCAGGACCCCCGCAGCGCCACGCTGACGGTGGCCTACTCGCCGGAGAAGGCCGGCCTGATGCGGGACCTGGCGGACCGCTTCAACGCCCAGAGGCTGCGCACCGCCGACCGCCAGCTCATGCAGGTGCGGCTGGTGGAGATGGCTCCTGACCTGATGGTGGAGAGGGCCCTGGCCAACCCGGAGTTCCAGGCCATGGCGCCGGACTCCGGCCTTTGGCTGGACCAGCTTGACCGCCGCTGGCTGGCGCAGCTCCAGGTAGAGGCCGGGACGATCCCCCCCTCCCTGGTGGGCGAGAGCGTGCGCTTCGCCGTCAGCCCCGTGGTCATCGCCATGTGGGAGGACGTGGCGCGGGGCCTGGGCTGGCCGGAGCAGCCCATCGGCTGGCAGACCATCCAGCAGCGGGCTGCAGCCGACGTCAACTTCCGCTGGAGCCACCCCAGCACCAGCCAGGCCAGCGGCCTGCTGGCCACCCTGGCCGAGTTCTACGCCGGCGCAGGCAAGACGCGCGGGCTGACCGTGGAGGACGTCACCGCGCCGAGCACCCTGGAGTACGTAACCGCTATCGAGCGCACGGTCAGGTTCTACGGCGAGGGAGAGGCGGCCATCATGGAGCGGCTGCGCAACGAGCGCAGTCGTTTCCTGGACGCCTTCGTGGTGCAGGAGCACCTGGTGGTGGCCTACAACCGCGCGTTGGCCGCCGGCCGCAATCGCCTGGTGGCCGTCTACCCCGCAGAGGGCACCCTGTGGGCCGACCACCCCTTGGCGCTGCTGGAGCTCCCCACCCTCACCGACAACCAGCGCCGCACCTTCGCCGCCTTCCGCGACTACGTGCTGTCGCCCGAGGCCCAGCGGCTGGTGCTGGAGGCCGGCTTCCGGCCCGCCGACCTGAGCCTGTCCCTGGAGGGCAGCGCCATCTCGCCGCAGTACGGCGCGGACCCCGCCCAGCCCCAGACCACCCTGCAGATCCCCGGCCCGGCGGTGGTGGAGGTGGTGCAGAACGCCTGGCAGTACACCAAGCGCAAGACCAACATCTTCCTGGTGGTGGACACCAGCGGCAGCATGGAAGGCGAGAAGCTGGAGGCGGCTCGCGCAGCCCTGCGCGACTTCCTCTCCCAGATTAAGAACGACGAGGAGCGGGTGGGGCTGGTGGAGTTCGCCAGTGCCGTGCACCACGTGGAGGAGCTGGCGCCGCTGGGCGAGAACCGCAGCCGGCTGGAGGCTGCCATCGAGGCCATGTACGCCAGCGGCAGCACTGCGCTGCTGGACGGCGTGCAGACGGCCTATCGCCGGCTGCAGCGCCTGGGCGACGCCGAGCGCATCAACGCCATCGTGGTGATGACCGACGGCCGCGAGAACTCCTCCACGGTTTCCCTGGCGCGGCTGGTGCGGGAGATCGAACAGGGCAACCAAACGGGCGTGCCGGTGGTGATCTTCGCCGTGGCCTTCGGCGAGGACGCGGACTACCAGGTGCTGCGGGCCATCGCTGAGGCCAGCGGCGGCCAGGTGCGCACCGGCGACCTGGAGACCATCCGTCAGCTCTATCGCCTGTTGAGCACGTACTTCTGATGCCCGCCCCGTCCATCCACGAGACCATCGAGCGCAGGGCCCGCCGGGCCATCCTGGAGCGGGCCTTTTTTCGCCTGGAGAACGCCATCATCCTGGCGGGCGCTATCCTGCTGGCCTTCTTCCTGCCCCATCCGCTGCCCACGCTGCTGCCCTGGTGGGGCGGGTGGACCTGGCTGCTGCTGGGCGGGCTGGCCGTGGCCGCGCTGGTGGCCAGCACCCTGACGGACCGCCAGGAGGTGGCCAGGGCGGTGGAGGATCTCTTTCGCCAGGAGTACAACATCACCAGCCTGCGGGATCGCCGCCTGCAGGAGAAGCTGCGCCGGGCCCAGGAGTACCACGAGCAGATCAAGGAGGCCGTGGCGGCGCAGGCCGACGGCGCGCTCAAGGACCGCCTGCAGCGCACCGCCGACGGCATCTACGACTGGATCGGCTACATGGTGCGGCTGGCCCGCCGGCTGGACGCCTACCGCAACGACCCCATCATCGAGGCCGACCGCGAGGATCTGAAGCAGAGCATCCCGCGGCTAGAGAGCCGCCTGCGCACCGAGCAGGACCCACGGGTCCGCCAGCAGCTGGAGGTCACCCTGGCTGACAAGCGCCGCCTGGCCGAGAGCATCGCCGAGCTGGACAGCCGCATGCAGCGGGCCGAGCTGCGGCTGGACAGCTCCCTGGCAGCGCTGGGCACCGTCTACAGCCAGCTCTTGCTGGTGGGCAGCAAGGAGATAGACAGCGACCGCGCCGAGCGGCTGCGCGCCGACATCTCCGACGAGGTCGCCGGGCTGCAGGACCTGGTGGACTCTATCAACGAGATCTACGACTACCGCACCTTGGGACCGGGCAAGTAGACCGATCACCGGTTAACGCTTTAAGGAGCTACATCTTCATGCGAAGATTGCTGGTTGTGCTGTTACTGACCTGTTTGGCGCTGGCCGGCTGCACCCGCGGGGGCGAGCCCACCGAGGAGGTCATCGTCTACGTGGCCGCGCCGCTAAGCGGGTTTCAGGCTAACGGCGGTCAGACGGTGCTGGGCGGCGCGCGTCTGGCCGCAGCCCGGCTCAACCGCGCCGGCGGCGTCCTGGGCTATGCGGTCAAGGTGGTGCCCATGGACGACGAGTCCGACTCGGAGGTGGCCCTGGCCGTGGCCGAGGAGATCCGTGCGGCCGTGGCCGGCGGCCAGCGGGTGCTGGGCGTTATTGGCCACTACAACAGCGGGCAAACCCTAGCCGCCATGGAGGTCTACAAGGACCTGCCGCTGATCGTGGTCACTCCCACGGCGTCCGAGGTCTCTATCACCCAGCGCGGCTACCGCAACTTCTTTCGGGTGAACGCCAACGACGCCGTGCAGGCCCGGGTGGCCGCCGACTTCCTGGTGGACCGGCTGGGCGCGCGGCGCGTGGCCGTCCTCCATAACGACACCGAGTACGGCGTGGGCTTGGCCCGAGAGATCGCTGCCGCGCTGGCCCAGCGCGGGGCCGAGGTAGTGCTCACCCGCCAGGTGGCCGAGGGGCAGGAGCGCTACGACGCCGAGGTGGCCGCGGTGCAGCAGGCCGCAGCCGATGCCATCTTCTATGCCGGCTACGAGATCGAGGCCCCGTACCTGCGCGCTGCGCTGGTGCAGGCCGGCGTGACGGCGCCCATGCTGGCCTCCGACGGCGCCTTTCTGGCGGCCACCATTGACGAGGCGGGCGGCGCGGCCGAGGGGATGTACGTCAGCGCCTTCGCGCCCAGCCCCCAGAGCGTGGCCGACGCCCAGTGGATCAAGGACTACCAGGCGGTGGAGTTCCGCAACCCCGACACCTACTCCGTCAATGGCTTCAGCGCCATGATGGTGCTGGCCGAGGGCGCAGCCCGGGCCAAGTCGTTGGACGCGCGCCAGATCGCAGACGCCCTGCGGGGAGCGACGGTGGAGACCTTGGTGGGCCGGCTTACCTTCGACCAGCGAGGAGATGTGGCCAACCCCACCGTCTACATCTTCCAGGTAAAGGACAATGCTTTCGTGCAGGTGAGCCCGTGATCGGCAGTCAGCCGGCGGCGCCCACGAGCAGCGGTCGGCCAACCACAAGGACCCCATGCGCTTCGACACCGAGACCAAGGTCAACGTCATCGCGGCCTACCACCTGATGGAGGGTGGGCTCTACCTGGTGCTGGCCATCAGCGCTGTGGTGGTTGCGCTGACGGCCAGGGCGACCGGCGCCAGCGCGCTGCTGGCGCGGCTGCCCGGCTGGCTGCTGGCGGGCGGCCTGCTGGCCGTGGCCGGCGGCTTGGGGCTGTGGGCCGCGCTCAACCTGGCCCTGGGCTGGGGGCTGTGGCAGATCAAGCCCTGGGCCCGCACGGCGGCCATGATCACCGCTGTCTTTCGCATCCCCTTTGTGCCGCTGGGCACGGTGGCAGGGGGCGCCATCCTCTACGTGCTGCTGCAAGATCAAACTCGGATGCTCTTTTTGGCGCCGCAGAGTGTCCTGCTGGAGGAACAGCGTTGAACTGGTTGGATCGCCTTCGGGCGTGGTTGGCCGGGCTGGGGACGCCGCCGGACGCCGACGGCCCTCGGCTGAGCGCCGCCCAGCAGGCTGAACTGCTGCAGGGGCTGCAGAGCGGCCGCCCCGGCCACCGCTGGCTGGCTGCCGAGGGGCTGGGCGTGCGCAACCTGGGCGGCAAGGGGGTGAAGGCCCTGGCCCAGGCCCTGGCCGACCCCGATCCGATGCTGCGCTGGGAGGCTGCGGCGGCCCTGGCGCGCAGCGGATCCGGCGCCGCGCGCCAGGCGCTGTTGGCCGCGCTGTCCGGCGCCGACCCCCAGGCTCAGGCCGCGGCAGCCGACGCCTTGGGCCTGCTTCCTCCCCAGCCGGAGGCCCTGGCGCTCCTGGTCCAGGCCCTGGGCAGCCCCCACTCCGTGGTGCGCCAGAGCGCGGCCGAGGCCCTGGCCCGCTGGAGCCCGCCCCCCGTCGAGAAGGCCCAGCCGGCGCCGCCGGACGTCGAGACGCCCCTGCTGGGCCTGTTGAGCGACCCGGAGCCCGCCGTGCGCCGTGCGGCGGCCTTGGCCCTGGGCCGCTGGGGTGGCCAGGCGGCGCGCGAGGCGCTAGAGCGGCTGGCAGCCGACGGCGAGCAGATCCCTTGGGTGCGCGAGGCGGTAGCTCAGGCCCTCAGGCGGCTGCCTCAACCTGTCGTGGCCCCTCTCGCGGAGGTAGCAGAGCCGGCTGGACCTGACGCGGAGGAGTCGGCGCAGGACGAGCCATCGGCTGCAGAGCCACTGAAAGAGGCGTGATGACCCCGCACCCGCACCGGCCGCCGACCGTTCTCCGCACCCTCCGCCGCCTCTGGCAAGCGGCAACCACCAGGCGGTGTCCCTTCCTCTGGGCAGCGCCCATGCTTCTGGCCGCGCTGGCCGCCTGCGGCGGGTCGCCGGAGACCCCTACGCCGTTGCCGACCCTGCCCTTGCCGCCCATCGTGGCGGTGGCCTCGCCTACGGCCACTGCTACCGCCACGCCGTCGCCCACCGCGCTTCCCACGCTTGTGCCAACGCCTACCGAGGCGCTGCCGAGCCCCACCGGCTCTCTGCCGCCCCCCTCGACCGAGACACCCACGCCCCTGCCCACGGCCACACCCACGGCCATGCCCTCGCCCACGCCGACGCCCTCCCCCCGGCCGACCGCCACCCCGACCCCGCTGCCGGCCGTTGACCTGGGTCAGCTCAGCCTGGGCTTGGAGAAGCGGGTGGAGGGGCTGCAGCAGCCGGTGTTCGCCACCCACGCAGGCGACGGCAGCCGGCGGCTCTTCGTGGTGGAGCGGCCCGGCCGCATCTGGGTGGTGGAGCCGGCCACGGGCTCCCGGCTGGTCTTCTTGGACATCCAGGCGCGGGTGGGCAGCAGCGCCTCGGAGCAGGGGCTGCTGGGGCTGGCCTTCCATCCCCGCTTCGCCCAGAACGGGTGGCTCTTCGTGTACTACACCGATCGGGAGGGCGACACGGTGATCTCCCGTTTCCAGGCCATCCCGGACCGCACGGCCGCCGATCCCAGCAGCGAGGCGGTGCTGTTGCGCCAGGTCCAGCCGGCCGACAACCACAACGGCGGCATGATCGCCTTTGGGCCGGATGGCATGCTCTACGCCGGGCTAGGCGACGGCGGCTCGGCGGGCGACCCCTGGAACAACGCCCAGCGCCTAGACACCCTGCTGGGCAAGCTGCTGCGCCTATACGTGGACGCCGAGAGCGGCTACGCAGCGCCGGCCGACAACCCCTTCGTCGGCTCGGCCAACGCGCGGCCGGAGATCTGGGCCTACGGCCTGCGCAATCCCTGGCGCTTCTCCTTCGACCGCGTCACCGGCGACCTCTACATCGGCGATGTGGGGCAGAACCGGTGGGAGGAGATCAACTTCCTGCCGGCCGGCTCTCGCGGCGGGGTGAACTACGGCTGGAAGGTCATGGAGGGCAGCCACTGCTACAACGCCGAGGCCTGCGACCGCGGCGGCCTGACGTTGCCTGTGGCCGAATACGACCACGAGCAGGGATGTTCGGTCACCGGCGGCTACGTGTACCGAGG